>JBDTJC010000027.1:0-48402 GCA_039936055.1 Polyangiaceae bacterium
ACGCCCAGCAATGGGCCCAAATCGCCGTGGATCGCCCCGAAGGCGCCGCACTGCCGGACTACCAACCCGCATTCGAAGAACCGTCATCCGAGGCCCTGGTGTCCTTCGCTTTCGGCATCGCACTCGGCCGCTTCGACCGCGACGGCAACGGCATTCTCGACGCAGACGCGCAGCGAGGCATTCCCAACGGCATCCTCTTCCTGTCCGTCAACGAATCCTCCGAGGAGCCGCTCGGCGTTTGGGACGAAGCCTGCCACGAGCTACGCCAGGCTTGGAATGAACACCCGGTCGCGGTGGGGGCCTTAGGCGGGCTGAACAAATACCTGCGCACGCAGTTCTTCGATTACCACAAGAAACTCTACGAAAACCGCCCGATCTACTTCCCGCTCTCCTCGGCCAAGAAGAGCTTCGTCGCCTTCGTCTCCATCCATCGCTGGGCGGATGACACGCTCAACGTGCTGCTCGCCGATCACCTGCTGCCGGCGAAACGCCGTCTCGACGGCGAGCTGAGTGATCTGCGCACCGCGCGCGCCACGGGCACCGACAAGGGCAGAGCCGAGAAGCGCTTCACGGAAGTTCAAAAGCTGCTCGAAGAGCTGAACGACTTCATCGCCAAGGTCACGCAGATTGCTGAGCAAGGCCCGCCTCCAGCGGACGAAAAGACCGTAGCGCGCGAAGTCGACGCGCGCTTCGCGCTGGATCTGGACGACGGCGTGATGGTGAACAGCGCCGCGCTCTGGCCGCTCTTGGAGCCTCAATGGAAGGACCCCAAAAAGTGGTGGAAAGAGCTGGCCAACGCGCAAGGCAAGAAGGATTACGACTGGGCTCACTTGGCCGCTCGCTATTTCCCGACTCGTGCGCGTCAGAAGTGCCACGACGATCCGTCGCTGGCCGTCGCGCAGCACTGCTTCTGGGAACTGCACCCGGCGAAGGCCTACGCCTGGGAGCTGCGCTTGCAGCAAGAGATCCGCCCCGAATTCACGATCGACGAGCCGGGCTCCGACCAAGCTCGAACCACGTTTCTCGCTGAGCACGCCGCAGAAGCCCGCGAGCTCTTGGCCAAAGAACTGAAGCGCCGCGAGAAGAAGCACTCGAAGGCAGGCGACGAAGACAGCGCGGGCGAGAGTGGCCCGCTCCTCGAGGACGCGGCTGAGCCGAACGAGGAATCAGCAGATGCCTGAGATGGCCCCCGAGGCGATGGACGCGCTGGCCTCCAGCGTGCGGCGTTTGCGCACGTTGCTGGAAACTGATCTCTCGCGCCAGCTGGACCGCCGGTTTCGCCTTTCGGTGCCCTCCGTCAACGCCGGGCTTGAGGCGAAGGAACTCGCGCTTCGCACGCGGCTCGAAGGCTGGCTCGCCGAACGCGCCCGCGCTCGCCACAGCAGCGGCTCGGGCGGCTCCGCCGCCAGCAGCTCGGTTGCCAGTACATCGCTTGAATCCGACATGGCGTCGACCGCGCTCTTGCGCCTGTTCCTGCTGCGGCAGCTGGAGGCGTGCGGCGTCTCGCGGCCTCCGGTGCTGTCGGGCGGCTGGAGCAGCAAGGGCTACTTGGAGTTCCGCAGCTTCGCTCCCGGCCTGACGGACGCCGAGGGCAAGGATGACTTCGAGGGGCTCGATTTTCTCCTCAAGCTCCTATTCGAAGAATTGGCTGTCGAGCTTCCAGGGCTCTATGGCGAGCAGCCGCTCGACGCCTACTTCACGCTCTCGCCCGCAGCCTTGCGCGAGCTGATCGCGGTGCTCAATGCGCCGGAGCTCGCTAGCGCGTGGCAAGACGACACCATGCTGGGCTGGGTGTACCAGTTCTGGAACGACCCGCAGCGCGAGGCGATTGACCAGCGAGTGGGGCCCAGGGGCAAAGTGCTCGCCCAAGAAATCGCCTCGAAAACGCAGCTGTTCACCGAGCAGTACATGGTGGAGTGGTTGCTTGAGAACAGCTTGGGGCGGATCGCGTTGGCCATGCGCGACGCTCGTGCAGCGCGCTTGACGAGTACGCCGAAAGCCCCGCCGCCGTGGCCGATGTTCGTGCTCAACGCAGCGTCATTGAACGCAGACGAGCTGCCCGCCACATTGAGCGAGCTGAAGCTGCTCGATCCCGCCTGCGGCAGTGGCCACTTCTTGGCCGGCGCGTTCGATTTGCTGGTGCCTCTGTATCGCGAGGAGGCGCGCGATAACGGCGTTGAACTCCCGGACGCCCAGATCGCCGACAACATCCTGCGACACAACCTGCACGGCATCGACATCGATAGCCGCGCGGTTCAGGTCGCCGCGGCCGTGCTCTACCTGAAGGCGCGCAGGTTGGCGCCAAGGGGCCACATCCCGCCCTTGAATCTGGTTTCCACCGCCTTCGATTTGGACGGGCTCGCCGACGACGACCCGGCCCTTGCAGCGCTGGCGCGCGCGCTGCCGAACGGGCACGCGGACGTGGCCGAAGCGGTGCGCGCCCTGCGCCATGTGGGCGTGCGAGGCAGTCTGATGCGGTTCCAGACCGAGCAGGCGGCTCCGTTGCTTTTCGAGGATTTGAATCCGAACTTCAGCATCGAGCGGCTCCTGACCCAGCACACGAGCGCCGACGATCTGGGCGTTCGCTTCGACGGGACTCAGCTCGCCGCGGGCCTGCGCTTGCAACGCATCTTGGTCGACGGGCGCTACGACGTCGTCGTGCTCAACCCGCCCTACCTGGCCACGTCGAAGATCGACCTGCCCAGCGCGGTGCTGGCGGAAGCGTTCGGTGACGCTCCGGATCTGTTCGCCGCGTTCGTGCAGCGTGCGTTCGAGCTGTGCAAACCGACGGGCTTGATGGCCTTCGTGGCGCTCTCGAACTGGATGTTCCTCAGCTCCTTTCAGGATACCCGAGAACGGATGCTGGCGGGCCACATCTTGTTGCTCGCTGACGTTGGCAAGGGCGCCTTCCGGCGAGCTTCCAAGTTGATCCAATCGGCCATGGTCGTCGCTTCACCGAAGCATCAGCCAGAGAGCAAGTCCTTCGCCGCGCGGGTGGGCAGTCGCGATGCCATCTCGCCCACCCAGACCTTCGAGATCGCGAGCGAGCTCCGGGACCAAGCCAGCTACACGCCCTTCGACCCGAGCGCGTTTGCGCGCGTCGAAGGCGCGCCCCTGCTGTTCTGGCTCGATCCGGAGTTCATGCGGCGCTACGCCGAACTGCCGAAGATTGAGCAGGTCGCCGAGTGCAAGGGCGGCATCGCGACCAGCAACAACGAGCGCTTCCTGCGCGCGATTTGGGAAGTTCCGCTGCAGCAGGCGAAAGCAGCTGCGTTGGGAGCCGCGAGCAGCGCGCTCGTGCCTTATCTCAAAGGCGCCGAGGGGCGGGAATGGATCGAGCCCTTCCGCTGGGTATTGCGCGCCGAACACGCGGCGCTCGAGCTGCGCGTGCTGCTTCCCAGTGTTCGCGTCGAGCCGGCCTCGCTGCTCGGCGTGGCCTACACGACCATTGGCCATCGCTTTGGTACTCGGTTGCACACCGTGGCGAGCGTTCGCGACGTGTCGGGAGCTTCGGTGTTCCCGACATCGGAGGCGGTCAGCGCCGAAGCGCTCGTTTGCGCGTTGAACCGCAGCGTGGTTCGGGAGCTTGCGTCGGCGTTGAACCCAACGGTCAATTTTCAGGTCGGTGATGTGCGACGGCTGCCGTTCGATGCTGTTGATGGCGCGGCCGAGATCGTTGCGGCACTGCGAGTCGCGTTTGCGAGGCACGAACGCGCGAGCGAGCTCTCGACTGACTACTGTGCCCCGGGCCCGACGGCTTGGAGATCAGCTCAAATCTGGGCCCAAAGCGCGGTAGATCGCCGCCGCGGTGAGCCAATGGGCAGCGCGAGCTTTGCCGAGGAGCTCCCAGAGTCCTGGCTCGCTATTTCCCATGGCCTCGGCATCGCTCTCGGTCGCTTCGCGTCCGGCGGCGGGATTGCGTCGGAAGTGGGGGGCGGGCTCCCGGATGGCATCCTGCTTCTCGGGCCGCAGTCTTCAGGCCTGGAGCATGAAGCCTGTGCGGCCCTGCGCGCCGCTTGGGCAGAGTTCGGACGCGAGCTCGACACGAAGGCCGACCTCGCGAGCTACCTCCGCAAGAGCTTCTTTGCCGCGCATCGAAGTTTGTACGAAGGCCGGCCGATCCATTGGCCACTCTCGTCCGCGAAGCGCGCGTACGTCGCGTACGTGTGCATGCACAGCCTCCGCTCCGATACCCTTTCGATTCTCCTGGCCGAGCATTTGCTGCCTGAAAAGCGCCGAGTCGAAGGCGAGCTGGCTGACCTTCGAGGCGCGCGGCCGGCGGGGCGCGCCAAGGACGGCAGCGAGAAACGCTTCACGGAGGTGCAAAAGCTGCTCGAAGAGCTGGACGACTTCATCGCCAAGCTCACCGAGCTTGCCGACAAAGGGCCGCCCCCCGCAGACAGCAAAACCACGCCGCGCGAGGTCGATGCGCGCTACGCAATCGATCTGGAAGATGGCGTGTTGGTGAACAGCGCTGCACTTTGGCCCGTGCTCGAGCCGCACTGGAAAGAGCCCAAGAAGTGGTGGCAGGAACTGGCCAATGCCGAAGGGAAGCAAGACTGGGACTGGTGTCATCTTGCCGCTCGTTACTTCCCGACCCGCGTACGTCAGAAGTGCCATGCCGACCCGTCACTGGCGGTCGCTCAGCACTGCTTCTGGGAGCTGCATCCCGCGCAGGCCTACGCCTGGGAACTCCGTTTGCAGCACGAAATTCGCCCCGATTTCAGCATCGATGAGCCCACGTCCGACGCCGCACGCGCGAAGTTCCTGGCCGAGCACGCCCCAGAAGTCCGCGAGCTCCTCGCCAAGGAACTGAAGCGCCAGCGCCGGGAGAAGAGCAACTCCAAGGCGGACGAAGAGGACGAGCCGCTGTTCCACCGGGCGTCTGACGAGCCCCATAATCAGTCGGATGGTTGATCGGGGCAGTCCTTCAACGGGATGTGCGCACCATCAACGAGCATTTGCGGAATATTTTCGAGCAGGGAGAGGTCCGCTCGCGCCCTCGGCGCCGACTAACTCGACGAGCTGCCTGACCAGTTGCGAGCCGACTCCGACACTGGCGTTCTGCACGCGCGAACGGAACTGCGAAATCGTCCCGGTTGTCTGCCCGAGTCACGCTTGGCGTGTCCGGCGTGGTACACTGACGAAGCAATGGCCAAGGCGAGTGAGTTCGTTCAAGCGCTGCGAAACGCAGCCGTGCGGAAGGTCGAAACCGTTGACGAGGCGTTGGCGCGCCGACGGATCGAATGGCTGCGGGATCTGCGCGCGCTTCAGGCGTCGATTCACGAATGGCTCGGGCCGGTCATCGACGCGGGCCTCGCCACTGCAACGGACAAGGAATTCGAGCTAGCCGAGCCTGACGTCGGCAACTACGCAGCTCCGGGCCTCGATCTCAAGTTTGTCGTTGCCGGGGAGACACCCTCTGTCCTCGTTCGGCCACGCGGGGTGCGCGTGGTCGGTATCATTGAAGATGGAGGCTCTAGGATTACGGGTGCAAGCGGTCGCGTGGATATCGAGTGCGGTGTTCATCGGGAAATCCTGTTGCGGTTCACGCACCCTGGGGTCGTCACTTGGCTTTCGTTTTCCAAGGGCGACAAGCGGGTGCTTACGGATGAAGTCTTCTTCGACCTGCTCGCCGGTGTGACTGGACTGAAGCTGAGGTAGCCATGCCCGCGCCTTTGCCGGAGGAGGCCTTCGCGTCTTTCGATCGCGAGATCGGGCTGTTGACTAGCGCCGAGAGGACAGGCGCACCGACACAGGATCCGCAGAGCGAGTTCTTCGGTATGCCAAGCGATGAGTTTGTTGAGTGTCTCTTGGTTCTCCGAGATGAGATTGAGCAGCGCGCCTATCTCGGGATCGTTGCCGCTGTAGAGGCTGTCGTACAAGTAGACTTTAGCGCGCGGGCGAAAGGGCGCTCATCCGTGCCGCTTGCAGCCGATGCACACACACTTCAGCGTCAGGAACGAAGCGGCAGGAGGATCGTGCTGGAGGACGTGTTGGACGCCTGGAGTAGCATTGCTAATGCGCGAAAAGCGCCGATCTCCGAGTTCAAGCAACTCCTGAATCACCGACATTGGTTGGCGCATGGACGGTACTTCGTGAACCGCGCGGGCGTCTCAGACGATCCTGGGTTCGCGATTGCGCGCGCACGCGCGCTCTTGGCGGAGCTCAACCGACTCGACCCCAAGTTTCCTCTCGCGTCCTGACCTACGGCATCGGCTGTCGTTTGCCCTTCGGGCCCAGCGTGATCCAATCGGTAGAAGGCTAGCCACAGCTCTGCTATCGAGGAAGCAATGACAAAGCGGCCACCTGCTTGGCGTTCGTTTCCGCCGGGGGGCCTGCGGGCACGGTCGTGAGCGGCCCAGTCTCAACGGTCATGGAGCAGGAGATCCTGAGCGAGCTCCGTCGCCAAGGCATCGTCGTGTGGCTGGACAAGGACGCCACTTACACCCGCTTTGTCGATGCGCTGGCTGCGAAGCAAATCGCGGGGGACTTTCCGTTTCCGGTACTGGGCTTTCGCGGCAGCTTCCTTGAGCTGCTGTTCAAGTTGGAAGACTTCGGCAGCGGGCTCGACAAGCAACCGTTGCTCGTGCACATGCCGGGCTTTACTGAGCAAAATATCCGCGCCACGCCCGTGCTTGAGCTGTACGAGTCTGGGGTTCGGTTTCGAAAGGGCTTGGACACGCTGATCCGCGAAGCGGCGGCGGCGCGCGTCGCGCCGGCCGAGGTGGAGCAGTTCGTCGCGAAGCTGCCGAGTCTGGAAGACGCGGATGCCTGGCTCACGTCAGCCGTGACGCACAGCACGTTCGGTCTCGCCGCCGCGCTGGGCGAGTTCGGGCCGAGGATGCTGGCAGAGGCCCTCGCGCAGCCGGCATCGCTTGCCCCTCGTGTTAGCGCACCCGAGGAGGTCGAGACGCTGCGCGGCTACATCCACAAGCTCACGGGCATGGATGAGGCCTGGGAAGCCTTCTACCCGGATGACAACGCAGCGAAGCCGCTCGCGCGCGTCCTTCACCAGCTCGGCGCCTGGGCCCTCGTGGTCGAGTACGTTCATGATCTGCGTCGCCCCGCGCAGGACGAGCACCTTCGTCGACTCAAGGATTTGTCCGCGCCGCTCGTGAAGGCGTGCTGCGAACTGGCCGCCCAGGTTCGGCGCGACAACGGGGATGCTTACGCTCGCATTGCCGACGAGGTGGAAGGGTTTCTGGCCGACGAGCTCGCCGCCATGTCCCCCGACGACCTCGGCCAAGTCGACACCTTCCGGGAAGAAGAGAACCGCGTGCTCACGGGGGCCGTTGAGGCGCTCGGAAGGGGCGAGTGGTCCAAGGCCAAAGCGTGGTGTGACGCTCGCCAGGGCGACAAATCCTTCTGGCTTCAGCGTGACCAGCTGCGACGCTGGGCCTGGACTCTTGTGGCCGAGGCCGCTGAATTCGGCGAGACTCTGGCGCGGCACGCCAAGCCCTTTGCGGGTGCCAAGAGCCTCGATGAGGCCACGGAGCGCTACGCGAGCGGCGCCTTCGAAGTGGACCGCGCGCACCGACGGTTTGAGCAGCGACGCCTAGCGCTGCTGGAATCGAGGCTTCCGCAGTACGGCGCCCTGCGCGAGCTAGCCACCGGGCTGCGGCGTGCGCATTGTGCGTGGGCGGACGAGCTGTGCCGGGGTTTCGCGACGCTCTGTAGCGAGCTCGGCTTTCTGCCCTCTGCCGAACTGCGCCAACGAAACCTGTTCGAGCAGGTGGTTCACCCGCTCACGCTGACCGGCGAGAAAGTCGCCGTCTTCTTGATCGACGCGTTCCGTTACGAGATGGCCACTGAGCTGGTCGAGGAGCTAAAGGGCCCCGGAACCGTCGTCGACCTCAGGCCGAGGCTCGCCGAGCTGCCCACGATCACCTCGGTCGGGATGAACGTGCTCGCTCCCGTTACCAAGGGGGACCGCCTGACTGTTGCAGGCGTCTTTCAGGGCTTCAAAACGGGCGAATTCACCGTGCGGAAGCCGGAGGACCGCTCACGCGCGATGGGCATGAGGAGCGTCGGCAAGCCCGCGCTGCTCGTGAAACTCGCGGAAGTCTGCGAGGCGAGCACCGCCGCTCTCACTAAGGACGTGAAAGCGCACCAGTTGATCGTCGTGCACTCGAAAGAGATTGATGACGCGGGTGAAGCCAACATTGGCCTGCCCACGTTCGAGTCGACGCTCCGGCAGATCAAGGCAGCGTGGCACCACCTTCAGCTTGCGGGCGTGAAGAACTGCGTGTTCACCGCCGACCACGGCTTCCTGCTTCAGGACGAGACAACGCGGGTCATTCGCCCGTTCGGAAGCAAGCGGGACCCGCAACGGCGCCACGTGCTGGACGAGCACCCGCGCGCCGAAGCCGGCATGGTCAACGTGTCCGTTTCGTCGCTTGGATATGAGGGCTTGTCCGGCTACCTGCTGTTCAGGAACGACACGGCTGTGTTTGCTACCGGTAGCCCGGGCGCCAGCTTCGTTCATGGCGGCAATAGCCCGCAGGAGCGGGTGATCCCGGTGCTCACCGTGACACGGAAGCGCGCGGAGCAGGCCGGCTACTCCGAGTATGCTGTCGAAGTGGAGCCGCAACCGGACGTCGTTGGGCTCCACCGCCTTCGCGTTCGGCTCTGTTTCGCCAAGCAGACCACGACCGGCCTTGGTTTCGCCGCAGTACGCGCCGTGGACCTGGCCCTTCGAGTTCCCGATCGCGAGGACATTCGGGTGGTCGTTAAGGACGTGTCCGCGCCTGGCGTGCTCAAGACGGGCCGTCTTCAGCTGCCCGTGAGTGACGATTGGACAGAGGTCTTCTTTGGTCTTGAAGGGCCTTCGGATGAGCGCGTGCGCGTCGAGATCCACCATCCCGATAGCGTCGAGAGGGTTCGCAGTTCGACCCCCGAGCAATGGTACTCGGTGAGCGGCTCGGCGCTGACGGTTGGCCCCAAAGGAACGAAGCCAGCGCCGCTCCCACCGCCTGTCCCCGACGGCTGGGCCGGGACAATCGCCGATGAAGGCATACGGAAAGTGTTTCTGCACATCGAGAAACACGGTGCGGTGACGGAACCGGAGGTGACCCACCTGCTCGGATCCCCCCGCGCATTCCGCCGGTTTTCCTTGGAGTTCGAACAGCACCTCCCGAAGCTTCCGTTTCGCGTTCGGATCGAGACCGCCGAGGGTGGCAAACGCTACGTGAGAGAAGGTGACCGATGACCAGCCAGCGAGACCGCGAACACATTTTCGAACGCCTACGCTCCGGCGTTGTGCCCGAACGCGGCTTGGAAACGTTCGCTGTCGGCATCGAAAAGCAACGGGCTGAGATCACACGCCTGCTCGGGCTCGCTGCCTCCGGCGAAGGCGTCTTCAAATTCCTGCGGGGCGGCTACGGTTGCGGCAAGACCTTCATGGCCAGGCTTGCCCTGCTTGATGCGCAAGCACAGGGCTTCGCCACGAGCTTCGTGGTGGTCTCGGACAACGATCTCCACTTTCACAAATTCGATGACGTGTATCGGAAGGTGGTCCAAGAGCTGGGAACTAGCTCGTGCCCGCGCGGTGCCCTCAGCGACATCATCGACCGTTGGATCGCCAAGGTCGAAAATGCTCTGATCGACGGCGGCGCCGATGAGAACGCCTCGGACTTCGACGAACTGGTTCAGAAGCGGATCCAACAAGACATTACCTCCCTGACGGGCGGCAAGGCGCCGGAGGACCTCGGTCGTGTGCTACGTGAAGTCTTCAAGTTGAAGCAAGCCGGCAAGGTGTCGGAGGCTGGCGCCTTGATGTCTTGGCTCGGTGGCAGTGAGAACGTCAGCGCGTCGGAAAAGAAGGCGGCCGGCATCAAGGGTGACATCACGAGCAAAGACGCGATGGCCTACCTTCGCGGTATCCTCGAGGTTGTAAAGGCCGCCGGATACAAAGGGCTCGTCATCGTCATCGACGAAGCCGAGACCATCCTTCGCATGCGCGGTGACGTCCGCGGAAAATCGCTGAACGGGATCCGCCAAATCCTCGACGGCGCGAATGGGTTCAAGGGCGCCCTGTGGGTGTTCACGGGAACCCCGGAGTTCTTCGACACGCGTCGGGGAGTGGCCGGGCTTCAGCCCTTGCACGATCGGATCCGGTTCCAGGTTGAGGGCGGCCTGGTGTCGATGCGGCAGCCTCAACTCGAGCTGAAACCGTTTACTCCCGACCGGCTCAAGGATGTGGGCTTGCGGCTGCGCGAGCTGTATCCGATGGGCGATCCGAACATCGTGGCGAAGAGAGTCACCCCCGAAGTCATTCACGCCAAGGTCGAAGAGATTTCCAAAGGCTTTGGCGGGGATGTTGGGATCGTCCCGCGGCAGTTCCTGCGCAGCCTGGTGAACCTGTTCGATGTCGTGGCTGAAAATCCCGACGCTGAACTGCCTGCGCTGCCTGCGCTACAGGCGCTGCAAAAGACGGTCGTCGAGGAGCGTGCGGCGGAGGGCAAAAAGCCCTTGGAGTACGAGCCGGAACCGGACGACGAAAAGGGCTACCCGGTCGCTTCGGTGGAGTTCTAACTCGTGACCGCGTTCGCTCGCTTCCCGCCGCGGCTCCAGGAGGCGATCGTTTCGCGGCTGGGCTGGACATCGCTCCGGCCGGTGCAGGAGCTCGCGGGCGAGGCGATTTTAGACGGGAAGAACGCGGTCGTCCTCGCGCCCACCGCTGGCGGTAAGACTGAGGCCTCGATGTTCCCGGCGCTTGCCGGCTTGGTCGAGCACGAACCGGACGGGGTAGGCGTCATCTACATCGCGCCCATCAAGGCGCTGCTGAACAACCAGGAAGACCGTCTTGGTATGTACGCTGAGATGGTCGGCTTGCGACGGTTCGTCTGGCATGGCGACGTCGCGGACAGCGCCAAACGAAGGTTCGTCAAGGAGCCCGCCGAGATCCTCATGACCACGCCCGAGTCGTTGGAGGTCATGTTGGTATCGAGTCGCTCACCGGTGGCGCGACTGTTCAAAGACTTACGACTGGTCGTCATCGACGAGGTACACGCGCTCGCGGGCACGGACCGCGGCGCCCACCTGATGTCGGTCATCGAGCGACTCGCGCCCTCGAGCCAGAACGACATTCAGCGCGTCGGCTTGTCCGCCACCGTGGGCAACCCGGCCGAGATCCTGGCCTGGTTGAAAGGTTCTTCGAAGCGCGAGGGCGTGGTCGTGGACCCGCCAAAGAACCCTGCGAAGCGAGACCTCTTCATCGGGCTGCACGACGGCATCGCCAGCCTCGCGGGCGAGGCCGCAACGCGTGCTGTCGGCAAGAAAAGCCTATTTTTCTGCCAATCCCGCGCGCTGACCGAGACCGTCGCCGAAAGGATGCGCGGGCGCTCGATCGACGTGTTCGTGCATCACTCGTCGGTCTCCCTCGAGGAACGCAGGGCCGCTGAGGATCGGTTTGCGCACGGCACGAACGCTTGCATCGTGTGTACCTCCACTCTGGAGCTGGGGATTGACGTGGGGGACTTGGACCTCGTGTTCCAGGCGAACGCCCCCTCCAGCGTGTCCTCGTTCATGCAACGCATGGGGCGCACCGGGCGCCGTGCCGGAACGACAGCGAATACGACTTTTCTGTGTGAAGATCCGGAAGCCGTAGTGCAGGCGGTCGCCCTGGTTGAGCTCGCACGCGAAGGCTGGGTCGAGCGCGTCGCCCGGCAGGAGCGGTGCTGGCCCGTCCTGGTGCATCAGCTACTCGCTCTCACGCTTCAGCACGGGGCGGTCAGCGCCGAGCGCTGCTGGGAGCAACTAGCCCGCGTACCCGACTTCAAGTCGATCACTCGGGTCGAGTTCGATGCCGTGATCGAGCACATGAAAAAAGAGGACTTCCTCTTCGAGTCGGGCGGTTTGCTGTCCATGGGCGCCAAGGCGGAAAAACGCTTTGGGAAGAAGAATTTCCTCGAACTTTACGCGGTTTTCTCCAGCCCGGTGCTGTACCGCGTCGTCACCCAGGCGAAGCGTGACGTCGGCTCGCTCGAGCAGGCCTTCGTTGATCGCCTCGTTGAACAGATGTCGTCGTTTCTGCTCGGTGGGCGTGCGTGGACCGTGGACCGCGTCAGTCACGAGGAACGCGAGATTGTCGTGCGCGAAGCTCCCGGTGGCGTGAAGCCGAGCTGGGGCGGCTACATTCCCGCGCACCTCGGCTTCGAAGTGTGCCAAGGGATGAAGCGGGTTCTCATCGAAACCACTCGCTACCCGTACGTGGACGAACCGGGGATGAACCATATCCAGGCGAAACGCGACGACCTCGCTGAGCTACTGCGCCGCACGGAGCACGCGGTCCAGATCGACGGTAGCCTTGCTCACTGGTGGACATTCGCAGGCGGGCGCGTGAACCACACCCTCAAGTACGCCTTCGAAGTGATCGAAGGTTGGAAGGTCGTCGCTGACAACTTCCAGCTCCGAATCGAAGGCGACGGAATCAGCCACGCGAGCGTTCAGTCGGCGATCGGCAAGATGGCGTCTGCAGGCTTCTGGGACGCTCCGGATGTCCGCCGCGCCGTGCTCGCGAAGTTGCCGGAGTATCGGCTCTCGAAATTCCAAGACTGCCTCCCGGAGCTGTTCGCGCTCGAGGTGATCGAGAACTACCTTCTCGACGTGAGCGGCACGGTGCGATGGCTCGATAGTCGTTCCGGCGAACTACCCCAGAGCCGCTTGTAGTGGGCTCCGGTCGGGTCGGGCGAAAACTCCAGGGCACGCCAGCGTTGGGGCCTCAGGAGTTTTATGGCTTTGAACTAATCCCCAGCTTCTCAAGATCCTGTGGGTATCTCCGATTCGAGATACCTAGTCGTGCGTCAAATCACGATCGACGCGAATAGGAGCTCACGCCGCCGACTTGATAATCAGCTTCAACCGCTGAATGGCGCGCGAATGAAGCTGAGAAATCCTAGGCTCACTGACACCGAGCTCTGCGCCCAGGTCCTTGAACTTCACGCCGCGGAAGTAGTGCTGCGAGACGATGTGGCGTTCGCGCTCGGGGAGTTGTTCGACCGCTTTGGCCAGGGTCTCCTGGGCGAACTTGGCCGCGACGGCGGCTTCGCTGCTGGAGGAGTCGGCGAGGCAGCGGTTCTGCTCCCACTCACTCACGTCGTCGAAACGAACGACGGCGGGCGGGGGGACGTAGGCGTCCGTGCCGCTGGCGGCTTCCGCCGCAGCGCGAGCGCGACGCGGGAGCCAGTCTTGCGCGCGCAACTCGTCCAAGATCGCGCCGCGGATGCGCACGCGCACGTACCACTCGAAGCTTTCGCTCGGACCATCGGGGTGACGACGAATCGCGTCCCACAACCCGCTCATGCCGGCGGCAATCAGATCCTCACGCAGCACGTTACGTGGCAACTTGCGTTGGAAGCCACCGGCAATCTTGCGCACCAAAGGCTCGTAACGGAGGAGCAACTCCGCGCTCATCTGCGGGTCCATGCCGCGCGCCTTCTTGGCGCGGAGGCCGCGGGCCGCGACAACCGTCGCCGGGAACTCCATGGCGGGGCGGTGAGCCGCGCGGGCGGCCACAGGCGCGTGACGGCGCGCCGGGCGCGGCGCCAGGGAGGGCCGAGCCGCCGCGGCGACGAGCGCGCGGGGTGCGACAGACGCCCGCGGCGGCATCGAGGCGCGCGGCGGCATCGAGGCGCGGCTCGATGTTTGCGCGGGCTTCGCTTTCACGATGCGAGCACTCTTCGGTTTTGACGACGGGGCTCGGTTTTCGGTGGTTGCGGGCATTGGCTTGCTCTCCTCTTGGTGTGTCGGGGCTCTTTGCAGCGCGCGTGCCAGCTCAGAAATCCCAAGAAATTCCCGGAAACGCCAATGTGGGCGAAATTAAGGGGGGGTCAGCTCTTACCCCCACGGTCGTGCCGTCTTCGAGTTGCCACCTCGCGGGCCAAGCTTTTGACGCTGATTTCGCTTCCATTTGAGACAACTGGAGCAGCGGGTCGTTCCCGACCCAGGCCCGGGTCAAATCAATATTTCCTTTCAAATTCAATGCTTTAGGGTCTCGCTTTCAATGCCCTGGGGGACTTCGCTAAGCGGCGGCGCGTGTCTCCGCCGTCTCGGTTTTTGTTGCACCATGTGTTGCGGCGTCGCCGGACGACCCCCGGTTTTTTGGCTATCTGGGTCCGTGAATGCCAAAGTTTTACGGCACGCATTTGTGTGAGTCGGATTTCCGAGAGGCATCATGGGCGAAGGACGAAACTTGGTCGGCGTCGACATCGGCACCGCGTCGATCAAGGTCTGCCAGGTAAAAGAGACCCGAAAAGGGCTGGGGCTCGTACGCCTGGGTTACGCCCCGCTTGGGCCACAGGTCATCGTGGACGGGCAGGTGATGGACGCTGGGGCCGTCATCGAGACACTTCAAAAGGTGTTTCACGATGCCAAGATCCGCCAGAAGGAGTGCGCGCTCAGCGTCTCGGGACAGAGCGTGATCATCCGGAAGATCACCGTGCCCATGATGACGGAGGCTGAGCTCGAAGAGCAGATTCAGTGGGAAGCCGAGCAGCACATTCCCTTCGATATCAAGGACGTGCACGTCGACTACCAGGTGCTGCGCCGTCGCGCCGAGGCCAGCCAGATGGATCTGCTGCTGGTCGCCGCCAAGCGCGATCAAATCGAGGAATATGCGCAGCTGGCGCGCAACGCCAAGTTGAAGCCGATGGTTTGCGACATCGATGCGTTTACCGTGCAAAACCTGTTCGAATACTCGCGCACCCTGCCGGCCGACCAGACGATTGCGCTGATCAACGTCGGTGCCAGCCTTTCTTCGCTGAATATCATCGCCAACGGCGTCAGCGCGTTCACGCGCGAGATTGCCAACGGCGGTAACGTGATCACGGAAGAGATCCAGAAGCAGCTCAACGTGCCGCACGACCAGGCCGAGGCCTACAAGTGCGGCGGCTCGGGCGACCCGAACACGGCCGGGATGATCCCGCAGCAAGTCGTGCAGGTGATCGAAGCGGTCAGCGATACGATCGCCGCCGAGATCCAGCGCAGTCTAGACTTCTTCATGGCCACCAGCGGTGAGGGCGAGATAGCCCGCATCTACGTCACCGGTGGCTCGGCCAACCTGGCAGCCCTAGCGCGCGCCATCGAGCGCCGGGCGCGCGTTTCGGTCGAGACTTGGTCGCCCGTCGAGAAGCTGACCATTGAGGCAAAAGAAGTGGACCCGCTGCTCTTGCAGACTCGGGCCGCGCAGCTCTCGGTTGCGCTCGGCCTTTCTCTCCGCAAAGAGAAAGAGGCACGCGCTTGATCCGCATCAACTTGATGCCGCAGAAGCGGCGTGCCGACCGGAGTGACGGTTCGCAGCTTTGGCTCGCGGTCGTAATGGTGCTGATGCTGGCCGAAGTGGCCGGGTTGTTCGTATTCCACGGCTTCAAGAACGAGGAATTGAACGACCAGAAGCGCAAGAACGCCGTGCTTACGTCGCAAATCGACCAGTCGAAGAGCGCCGTCGCCAATCACCAAGAGGTGAAGCAAAAGCTCGCCACGCTGCGCGAGCGTGAAGAGGCCATCAACAAGCTGCAAAGCGCGCGCACCGGCCCGACGGCGATCCTCTTGGAGTTGGCCCGACTGCTCACGCCCGGCCGCGGGCCGAGCGTGGACCCGGACCGCCTGAGCCAGCTCCGGCGCGACAACCCGCTCGCCGTGTTCAACCCGGCTTGGGATGCGCGTCGGCTGTGGCTCACGAAGTTCAGCGAGGAGCACCGCAAGCTGCGGCTTGAGGGCTTCGCTCAAGACGGTGAGGACGTGAGCGAGCTCGCGCGCCGCATGAATCTGTCGAGCTATTTCGCGGACGTCGTGCTGCTGCCCGCCAACCGCACGACCGACGCGACGACTCACGTCGAAGTCGTGAAGTTCGCGCTCGAAGCAAAGGTGAAATACTGATGGCACGCCAAACATCCGCCCTGGCCAAGCTGCCGCTGATCGCGCGCATCGGCGTCGGAGCCAGCGCTCTGGCTTTGGTCGGCGTCGCGTACTTCGTGGTCTTTTACGGGGACATCGAGAGCTCGATCAAAGTTCAGCAGAGTGCGGAAACGCAGCTGCACACAGACCTGGCCGACGCGCGTAAGAACGAGTTCGCCTATCAGAAGGATTTGGCTGAACTCACGGATCGTCAGCAACGTCAGCGCGAGTTGAACAAGGTTTTGCCGACCGATACTGAATATCCAGCCTTTTTGAGCGCCGTGCAGTCGGTTGCCAACGTATCTGGGATTGCGCTGACCGCCTGGGCGCCGCAAGCGGAGGTGGCCGAGCAGTTTTACTCGCGTGTGCCGATGAAGGTGAGCTTGGTCGGTCGCTATCACCAAGTCGCTAAGTTTTTCTACGGTGTGGGTCAGCTGGACCGCATCATCAACATGGAAAATATTTCGCTGACCGATCCGAAGCTGCAAGGCGACGACATCGTGGTGAAGGCCGAGGCGCTGGCCACGGCCTTCCGCAGCTTGGATGATTCGAAGGCCACGCCGACCGACAAGCGCGGCGCGGCGATTGTGGGGCAACCGTGAACGCTCGGCTTCCTGTCCTGCTCGTTGTCGGTGTGGCTGCGATCGCGTGCAGCGGTCCGCCGGTCGTGACGGCGGCCTCCGCATCGGCGTCTGGCGCCGCCACCAGTACCGTGGCGCCCGCGGTGGTGACGCCTGCGCCAGCGGGAACGCCCGCAGCCAGTGCTTCCGGCGCCAGCCTGACGCCGCCACCCAAAGTGGATGTCCAGGAAACCGAGTTCACCGAGAATGAGCGCTCGCGCGATCCGTTTCGCTCGTTCGTTGCGACTTTCGCGCAGGACACGAGGGCCAAGGTGCACTCCCAGCGAGAGGTCATTCTCAGCCAATATGCGCTGGACGAGCTGAAGCTGATCGGTATCGTCACGCGCGCCGAGCCGGCCAAGGCGATGCTCGTCGACCCCACCGGTAAGGGCTTCGTGATCCAGCGCGGCAATTTCGTCGGTCGCGCCGACGTCGTCCAGGCCGCCGGAGCCTCGGGTGCAACCTACGAGATCAACTGGCGCGTAGATCGCATCCGCTCGAGCGACGTGGTCCTGATTCGCGAAGACCCCTCGAACCCGGATGTGCCCAGCGCTACCCGCGTGATCCCGCTTCGCCCGGAGGAGCCGGATGCTGATTTGGGCGGGGAAGTTCCTACTCCGGTTAAGAAGTGATCGCGGTTTGGGATGTAAGTTCGAGTGTTGAGGTTCTTTTTGTTGAGCTGTGCAGACTGCCCTGCGTCTGTCGAGAGCGGTTGAAACAGTAGTCCCCCGGTCCCGCCGGCTCTCGTGTGTGTGGTCTCGATCGCAGATCGTGATCTGGTCTTCCAAGACTTTTGGGGTCGTTTTGGTTCCGGGCGGGCTTCGCATGGCCTCTTTCGAGAGGCTTCGCATGGCCTCTTTCGAGAGACTTCGCATGGCCTCTTTCGAGAGGCCTCGCATGGCCTCTTTCGAGAGGCTTCGCATGGCCTCTTTCGAGAGGCTTCGCATGGCCTCTTTCGAGACCCTGCGCATACCCCCCCCGCTCACTTACTGAAGCGCACCCAATACACGCGTTATTTGTTCCCTCTGGTCACATCCGGATACGCTGCGAGTCGAACCGTCGTGAATGCTTTAAATCGCAATAGGCTGGTCGGCTTGTCCTCCGGAGTCACACCATGAGGCGGACCTCGTCCCGAACATTTGCGGCGACATCGCTGCTCGCTCTGCTCGCCGCGCTTGCCGTCCCAGTTCGGGCTGAAGCCGACGAGCGGGCGAACCACGCCACTACCGTGCGCATGGTCAAAGACCCGCAGCGCGACGTCGTGCGCGTCGTGGTGGGCTTCAGCGAGATCCCCACGTTCACGGCTCGCCTGGAGCGGAATGGCCTACGCCTCGTAGTGGATGTCCCGGATGCCGACCTGCAGGGCGCGCCGCCCGCGCTCACCGAACGCCTCGGCGTGATCGGCGGTGTGATGACGCAGGCCTTCAAGGCCGACGGCAAGTCGACCACGCGCTTGCTGGTGACACTGCTCGAGCCAGCCAAGTACTCGGTGGTGATTGACGGCACGGATCTGGTCATCTCTCTGGCGAAGAACCCGGGCGACCTCAGCGGTCCTCGTCGGCTCAGCTCCGAGGGCCCCGCCGTGCCCGCGACTGGCACGGTGCACGTCAAAGCCGTTCGTTACGAACACGCGGACACTGAAGACCGCGTCCTGATTGACCTCAGCGACGTCGCCGAATTTCATCAAGCGTTGACCGCCCCCGGCAAGAACGTCCTGACCTTGAGCAACGTCGAGATCAGCCGCGAGCTCACCCGCACGCTGGACGTCTCCGCGTTCTCCGGCGAGTTGACCTCGGTCTCGAGCTTCGTCTCCGACAAGGACGCGAAGTCCGTCCTGATTCAGAGCGAGGGCGACAAGGCCGCCGTGGCTCACGTCACGCGCCGCGGAAACACCTTGGTTTGGTCGTTCGCCAAGCCGGGCTCTCAGCCCTCGTCGGTCACGGGTGTCGGCTTGGATGGCGGCATCGCGCGCCGTTCACGCACGGTTCACGTCGAAAACCAGGTCGACGACGTGCCGTTGGTTCGCGATGGCTCCGAATCGGATGCCCCGCAAGCCAAGGCGGACGGCGATCGCGAAGTCACCTCCCAGCCCTCAGAAGCGGGCGCCTTCGCCCCAAATTTGCTCGGGCAAACCAAGCGCGGCTTTACCGGTCGCCGCATCGACTTGGATCTCAAAGACGCCGACGTGCACAACGTGTTGCGCCTGCTCGCCGATGTCGGGCAGGTCAACATCGTGACCGCCGACAACGTATCCGGCACGGTCACGATTCGCATGCGCAACGTCCCTTGGGACCAAGCGCTCGACGTCGTGCTGCAAGCCAAGGGCTTGGGCGTCGTGCAACGCGCCAACATGCTGCGCGTGGCTCCACTGGCCGACCTCGAGAAAGAGCGCGAGCTTGCCATTGCTCGTCGCGCGCAGGAAGTGAAGCTCGCGCCGCTCGAAACTCGCTTGATTCCGGTCAGCTACGCGCAGGCCTCAGAAATCCAAGACCGCGCCAAACCGCTGCTCTCGGAACGCGGCACCATCGCCGTGGACGAGCGCACGAACGTGATGATCGTGCGAGACTTGGCTGGCAATCTGAATCAAATCGAGGAGCTGACCCGCTCGCTCGACACGCAAACACCGCAGGTTTTGGTCGAAGCGCGCATCGTGGAGGCCACCAGCCGCTACATTCGCGACGTCGGTATTCAATGGGGTGGTGACACCACGTTCTCGTCGGCTACCGGCAATCCCACCGGCCTTGCGTTTCCGAGTTCGATCGGTCTGGCGGGCGGTGCGAGCGACGGCAACACGCCGACCGCCGGTTTGAGCCCCTTCACGCGAACCGTCGCCAACCCGAACTTCGCGGTCAATCTTCCCGCCGCCGTCGGTACCGGGTCCGGTGGCGCGCTCGGTCTGACCTTTGGCTCGATCGACAACACGATCAACTTGGCCGTGCGCTTGTCCGCGGCAGAGTCCAGCGGTCTACTGCGCATCCTCAGCAGTCCGCGTATCCTCACCTTGGACAACCGCGAAGCGCGTATCTCCCAAGGTACTTTGATTCCGTTCTCGCAGGTCAGTGCTCAAGGCGTGCAGACCACGTTCCAGGAAGCGAAACTGCAACTGCTCGTCAAGCCGCACGTGACCGCCGACGGCAGCGTCAGCATGCACGTGAAGATCAATCGCGACGAGCCGGACTTCAATCAAACTTCCGCACGCGGCGACCCAACGATCTTGAAGCGTGAAGCCGAGACGGATCTACTGGTGATGGACGGCCACACCGCTGTTATCGGTGGCATCTTCACGCGCAACACGGGTCGCAACTTGGACCAGGTTCCGTTTTTCGGGGATATTCCGCTGCTCGGGCTGTTGTTCCAGCGCCGCCGCGCGAGTGACACCCGCGGTGAACTCGTGATCTTCCTGACGCCCCGAATCGTGAACCGCGCTGAAGCGCTCGGCCGTTAGCGTTCGCAAATGCCGACCCCCAAGAGCCAGTCCTAAAAGCAGTTCAAGGGGTGGCTCTCAGCCCGCGCTGATTGACAACGCGGGGCCCGCTCGATCATGCTGCTCCATAGCGACGGCAAAGGTTAGACAACCGCGTCCTCGCGAGGGTCATGGTTGCGACGCGCACGCGCACTCTGCTGATTGGCTTTTGCCTGAGCGCGGAGCTTTGCGGTGGGCGGAGTGCGTTCGCTTACCAGGCCGAGGTGGACGCCACGCTCGACGCTCAGTTCTATTCTCTCCAGAGCCCGTACGGCAGCCCGCTCGTCCAGCGTCGCCGCTACACGCAGACGCTGGCTCTGAACCTGTATGACCTGCAGACGGACCACGTGCCGCTCGGGCCGCAACTCACGTTCAAGTCGCGCCTGCGCCTGGATACGGACTTCGGGCAGCGCCCCGAAGAGCGAAACCCGGACAGCTCGTCCTACACGCCGGGTTTGGCCGAGGCGCCGATCGACGTGATGTATGCGTACCTGGACGGGCAGCGCTACCTGAACGGCTACCTGAGCTTCCGCCTTGGGCGACAATACGTCGTCGACAACCTCGGCTTCTGGTCGTTCGACGGCGCCGAAGCCATGCTCACGACGCCCGCGTACTTGGCGGTCGAGCTGTACGCCGGCTTCGAGCAGCGTGGCGGCCTGCCCATGCTCTCGACCTCCCGTTTCGAAGGCGACGGCGTGTCGCGCGGTGATCGCTCTGGCCTCAGCTTCGGGCAATCCCCGAGCTTCTTGCAGGAATCCAAGCTCGCGCCCGCCTATGGCTTCGGCATCGAATCGACTGGCGTGCACTTCCTGCACAGCCGCTTCACGTATCGCAAGGTGATCAATCGCGACGCGGTGCTGGTGTCGCCGTTCTTGGACAACGGCGGCGGCTTGCAGTACGCGCTCGGTGATCGCACTGCCAGCGAGCGGCTCGGCTACTCGCTGCGCGCAGACAAATCCGATCTCGGCGCGGCGATGGGCTCGTTCGTGTACGATCTGTACAATCACCGCGTCAGCCAATACAACGCCGCCCTCGATTGGTATGTGACGGACCGCGTCGTTTTCGGCGGCAACATTGAGTATTTTCTGCCTACCTTCGACGCGGATTCAATCTTCAATTGGTTTGCCCATCGCGGCACGACCACGCTCGCGGGTCGGGCGGACGTCGCCTTTTCTCGCCAGTTCGAGGTCGCAGCGTCCGGTGGCGTGAAGCGCTTCGACACCGAGGGGGCAACTGCCACCTACGCCACGTCAGCCAATCCGAACCTGGACACCACCGGCAAAACCTACGACTACTTGGGGACGCTTGGTGGGCGCTACCGCTTCTGGGACAGCAGCATCGCGCTGAACACTATGGCTGAATCCGGCGGAGCCGGGCACCGCTACGGCGGTGACGTGACTGGCCGCAAGCGCTTCGAGGGCGGTTATTACGACTCGCTCGCCGTGCTCTCTTTGTACGACTGGGATGACAAGCTGCGTTCGGATCGCAGCGCGACCAGCTTTTCGTACGTGCTGGGCGGCGGCATCTCGCCGAACTTCATGCTCTTCAGCCGAGGTCGCTTCGGTTTGGAGTGGGAGCACACGATGAATCACCTAGTCGGGCAGCGCTATCGCGTGCTGGCGACCCTCGACTTCTCGGTGCTGCGATGAACAATACCGGGGTTACCGCTCGCGCTCATCGTGAGTCCTTGTGGCTGCTCGCGTTCGGCTGCGCGCTGTCGGTGTGTCTCGCGCTCTGCGGGCGGAGCCCGGTCGCGTCGGCCGAGGACGCGGCACACGGCGCGGCCGCGGCTGAAGCTACGGACGCAGGTCTCGTCGACGACAGCAATCCCGCGCTCAGCAATGATGCCGGACCCTTCGGCATTCCAACCGCGGGCATCACGCCGCCAGCTGGCTCGCGCATGACCCACGGCTTAAGCGCCCGCGCGGACGGCCAGCCCGTGCCGGACTCGGACCGTCCGCCGGGCGCGCTCCCCAACGACAACGGCCCGAGCCCGGTGATTTTTCCGGCTCAGGACATCACCATTCGTTTCAATCACCAGCGCCACGTCAAAGAGCTCGGCATGACGTGCAGCACGTGCCACGAGCAAACAAGGAAGAGCCACGACAGCGCCGAATCCATGTTGCCCAAAGGTACGCGCTGTGACGCGTGTCACGGCAGCGACCACCGTGATTTGAGGCGCGTGAAGCCCGACCCGGATGCCAAGCAGCAAATGGGTCAGTGTGCGTTCTGCCACATGGGTTACAGCAGCAGCGCGGGTAACCGCGTCGCGCCGTTGTCGATCCCCAAACCCAACTTGCGCTTCGATCATGCGCTGCACGTCACGCGCAACATCGGTTGCCCGCAGTGCCACGGCGCCGTAGAGAACTTAGAGCTCGCCACGCGCGACCAGTTGCCGCGCATGCGTGGCTGCTTCAACTGCCATCAAGCGCCAACGTCCGCTGCGGGCCGTGCCCGCTCCGAGTGCCGCACGTGCCACCTCACCGATCCGACGGGCATGATCAAGGTCAGCTTCGACGCGGGGCCCTTGCAGCCTCCGAGCTGGCTGCATGATGCGGGGCACGGCCCGGATTGGATCGAGCGTCACAAACAGGTCGCCGGCAACGACAGTCGCTTCTGCGCCAACTGCCACAGCGAAAAGTACTGCACCGATTGCCATGACGGTCGGGTCCGCCCCAGGCGTATCCACCCCAATGACTGGCTGGACATGCACCCGGTCGCGGCCCGGGAAAATCAGCAGAAGTGCACGAGTTGTCATCGGGAGCAGTCGTTCTGCTTGACCTGTCATCAACGCGCCGGCGTCGCCATGTCCGGGCCCGCCGCGAATGAGGCGCAGCGCGGGCGCTTCCACCCCCCGAAGGCGGAATGGACCGACGGCCCCCGCACGCCCCGGCACCACGCCTGGGAAGCAGAGCGAAACATCAGCGCGTGTGTCAGCTGCCACGTCGAGCGCGACTGCGCGATTTGCCATGCCACCGCGGCGATGGGCGGTCGTGGCTCAGGCTATCCGGCCGGCCCTGGTCAAGGCACCGATCCACACCCTGTAGGGTTTCGGTCGCGCTGTGCGTCGGCACTGCGTCAGAACGCGCGGCCGTGCCTCGTCTGTCACACGCCGGATGACCCAAATCTGCAGGATTGCCGGTGATTTACCTGCGGCGGTGTTCCAAAAACCGGGAGCCTCCCCTAAACTGCTTGCGTGACCGTTCCGCGGACTGGTATTGCGAATGCCGCTCTCAAGGCTGTTTTTCCCTACTGAAGGAGGCTCTTCGTGAAGGAGCTTGTTCGTTTCCTGTTCGAGAACCTGTACTTCGACTTCCAAGGGGAAATCACCGTGGAGAAGGTGCGGGAGTTCTTGCGCGAGGACGAGAGCCGCGAAGCGCGCCAGCTTTTGTCGAAGATCATCGAAGAAAAGGGGGTCGACGACCTTCTGATCACCCTCGCGGATTGCCTGAAGGACCAGATCCGGACCGGCGTTGGCGAGCAGTCGATCCGCGACCAGCTCAATATCTACACCGACAGCTGAACGTCAGCTCGCGCCCGCGGTGGCTCGCCCTTGCGGCGTCACTGGTGCTGGCGGCGCTGAGTAACGGATGCGACCAGGGCACTCGTGACGATGAGCCGGCACACGGTCCGGCGCTGCACATCGTCGCCAGCTACCCGGTGAACGGCCAAGGTACGCACTCGTCAGCGGGCGATAGCCTGAACTGCGATCCATCCCCGGATTGTCCGGTGCCGACCAACGTAGCGATCGAGCTGCGCTTCGATCGCTTCTTGTTCCCGGGTGGCGGGCTTGGCGCGGGCCTCCAGCTCTTCACCGGCGACAAGGTGAACTCGGTCGGGCTCTCCCCGGAATATGATCTGCTGGAGCGCGTGGTTGTGTTCCGCTTGGCTCAAACGCTGCAGCCGAACACCCTGTATTCGCTGCAAGTCGTGCCTTCGACGGTCACCACCCAGGGCTTCTGGGCCTTCGACGGCGCGCCGCTCGTCGAAGCGGGCGTCCCGCTGCAGATGAGCTTCACCACCGGCGATGGGCCCGCGCCGGTCCCCGCGCCCGTACCGGCGTCCACTGATACGTGTGACGCGATGACCTCGGGACCACTCGCTTCGTGCGCCAACTGCCATGTGACTCAAGAGGGCGACGAAACCGTGCCGCCCACTAAGTACCCGCCGATGGGCCTCGATCTGTCGAGCCCCGGCGGGCTCTTCTACACAGCGATCGACCACGTTGCGCACCAGGCCGAGACGGGCGGCACCGCGGCCAACGCGGGTCAAGAGAGCCCGCGGCGCTTCGGCGTGCAGATGAATGTTATCGACCCGGGTTATCCGTCCCAGAGCTACCTCATGTACAAGCTGCTGGAAAAGCCTGAGAATTTCGGACGGGATGCTTCGGAGCCGAGCTGCGAAACCGGCTATCACGCGCCAGTTTCGGACGGCAATTGCCAGCCGCCTTCCGCGGATGAGTTAGTTCAACTGCGAGAATGGTTCGTGCGCGGCGACCCCATGCCCAAGAATCCGTCGCCGGTAGCCGGGCAAGCGCCGTTCACCTCGGCCATTTCGCACGCCGCGCTCAAGCGCATCGCCGCTTGGATCAGCGCGGGCGCCTCTTGCCCGGAGGCGCCCTAGTCGAACCGGTCAGCTGCCACCTGCGTTGACTCTGTCACGATTCACGCTAGTTTATGGGGTACCCGGGGAGCCTCATCGTGGCAACACAGTTGACAATCGGCGGCCACGCAGCTCGACCGTTCACAAAGCTCGAAGCGCTCGGCCAAGGGGCGACCAGTACTGTTTGGCTCGGTGAATCCGACGGCGTCCCGTGCATTTTGAAGTTCGGACGGGGCCCCGCGGAAGCTCCCCGCTTCGCGGACGAAGCCGAGCGACTGCTGTTCGCCGCCGCACCCGAATTCCCGCTCCTGCTCGGCGTCGGCCTGGCCCACCTCGGCTTGAGCACCGAACTGGGCGTCCGCTTCGAGTCCGGCACTCCCTACCTACTGCTTTCGTCCGCACCCGGCCGGAGCTTGGACCGTGTGTTGGCAGCCGCGGATGCGACGGAGCTCTCGCGGGATGAGCTGGCGCACACGGTTGCTCGGGACATCGGCGCGGCGCTCGCGGCGCTGCACGCATCGGGCGCCGCTCATGGCGATGTGAAGCCCGCCAACATCGTCGTTGCCGCCGGCCGAGCGCGGTTGGTCGACTTCGGGTTGAGTGGCGCGGCGTCGGCGCAGCAGGTGAGCGGCGGGACGCGCCGTTACTTGGCGCCGGAAGTGTTCGCCGACGCAGCGGGGGATGCCCGCGCGCGCGACCTCTGGGCGTTGGGCGCCACGCTCTTGGAGGTCCTATCGCCTGAGGCTGCGGCTTCGTCGAGTGCGCTCTCGGAGTTCGAGTTTCATTCGGCGAGCCCGTTGTTTCCGGTCGTCCGCGCGTTGTTGGCACGCGCGCCGGGTGCGCGGCCTTCTGCGGATTGGGTGTTTCGCCGCGCGCGCGCCAGCGCCAGCGCCACCGCCAGCACAGACGCCGACGCAGTGTTGCGGCGGCGCGCGAGTGTGCGTCGCGCGTACCTGTCTACACGCCAAGGGGAGATCCTCGCCGCGGCACGTCACAAGGGAGTATCGCTCGGGCTGCACGGTCATGCCGCGGCCTGGCTTGACGAATGCCTCGGGCTCGCCGATGGGATCCTCAAGCTGCGTGGCCTCGCCGCACCGGATGGCGTCGCGCCCACGCTCGTGGAACTGGACGCGCCTGCGCGCGCCCGTTTCTTGGTGGCGTTGGTTGGGCCGAGCGCTGCTTCGTGGCCCGCGCTGCGTGACCTCGGTGAAGAGCAGCTACTGAGTCGCTTGCTCGACTTGGCAGAGCGCGGTGCCCCCGAGAGTTTTACGCTTGCGGAGCTCGAACGCGGCGCACTGACTGAAGTGGACGTCGAGCACGCTAGCGCCGTGGACGTCGCGTTGGCCTTACGAAGCCATCTGCCGGACCCACGCTGGTTGGACCGCGGTGAGTCTTTGGTGCGCGGTGACGCCGGGCCGCTGGCGCTCGCGCTGGCGCTCGCGCGAGCGTTCCGTTTGCGCGGTGAGTTGGGGAGGGCATTGGCTTTTCTCGCAGAATTTCCGGATATCGAAGCGCGCGTGGCGAGCGCGGAGCTATGCCGAAGGGCGCGCGATAGCGCTTCGGCCAACGCCATCTTGGACTCGCTCGAGGAGCAGCCGCTCTCTAGCCAGCAACTCGAACAGAGCGCCGCTATTCGCGCGCGCATGGCCATCGATGCGGGGGAGCTCGAGCGAGCCCGCGCCTTGCTCGAGCCGTTCGTCGACGGCGTGCACGCGCTCGAGACGCGCGCTCTGCTCGAGCTCGCTTCGGGTCGTCGCTCCGCCGCACTCGAACTGGCCATGCGTGCTCGCCTGCATGCGGCAGGGGATGAAGAGCGGGCGCGCGCAGAAGGCGTGCTCGGGATCTTGGCCCACGCTGCGGGCGATGCCGAACCGGCGTTGCGTGCGTTTCGCTCAGCGAGTGACCTGGCGGCGCGCAGCGGCGCGTTGCTCGAAGAAGCGACCTACCTCACCGGGCTGTCTGCCGCCGCCACCAATCTGGGCGAGCTCGGTGAGGCGCTGGCAGCCGGGCGCCGCGCACTTTTGTTGTTCGAAGCCTTGGGTCGCACTGCGGATGCCGCGCGTGCGTTGCTCTCCACGGCGGTCGGATACGCGAGCGCTGGCGCGCTGCACGACGCCCGCGCGGCGGCGTTCGAAACCGTGCAGCGGGCCAAATTTTCGGCCGATCAGCGCTGTCGCGGCTATGCCCATTTGGTGCTTTCGGACGTGCTGGAGCGTCCGGATGAAGCACTGGACCACGCCGCGCGGGCGGCTGCGCTGTTGGAGGCCGAGGACGATGCGCTGTCCGCCGCCGCGCGGCTCTGGGCTCGCGGTGCGGACGTCGATCTGGTGCGTTTCGATGCGATCGCGCGGCGCGAAGGTGCGGCCAACGACGCGCGGCTGGAGTGGTGGGGAGCGCGTGCCGCTCATGAGCTCGCAAAAGCGGCGCCCACGCGCGCCGATGTGCCGATCGCGGAACTGAACGCGCTGAGTTCAGCGCGCAGCGCGCTGTCCGTGCGAGGCCGCGCGCTGCATTGGGGCGCGCTCTTGGCGGCGCGCATTGCAGACGCAGACAGCGCGCGTCGCCTGAGTGCGGCCGCAGCCGACGCGGCACGCGAGTTCCTGCGCCGCACACCGCCGGAATTGAGCCTTGCGGTGCGCGCACTGGATTGGGTTCGAGCCGCGGAAATTGGCACCGAGTCGAGCATCGTGCCCGAGCAAATTGCAGACGTGGAAGCGTTGGTGCGCGGCTTGAGCCAGCGCGACGGCTTGCGCCCGCTGCTCCGCCAAGTGGTAGACGCGCTCGTGCTGTGGACGGGTGTTGAGCGCGGGCTCTTGCTGCTGCGCGCGCCGGGCGGCAAGTTGAAGCCACGCGCTGCGCGCAACCTACGGCGCGTGGATTTGGGGCCGGAGCAGCTGGCGCTCAGCCAATCCCTGGCCAAACGCGCGCTGGATCTGGGTGAGCCCGTGGTGGCGGTGGACGCGACCGGTGACTTGCCGGAGGTGCACGAGAGCGTGCACGCCTTGAAATTGCGCAGCGTGCTGGCTGTGCCGCTGATCGCGCGCGGTGAAGCCTTGGGTGTGGTTTACCTGGACGACCGCGTGCGGCGTGGCGCGTTCGGCTCGCGCGAGCTGTCCTGGGTGCGCTTGGTGGGCACGCTGGCCGCGGTGGCCATTCTAGACGCGCGTAACGAACTGCTGCTGCGCCGTGCAGCGCGTCGCGCACAGCGCGCGGAGGCGCGCTTGTCGGCCCGATTGGCGCACCGCGAGGCCGAGCTGGACGTGGCCGAGCGAGAACTCGCGCGCGCTCGCGACGCGCGGGAAACACGCTTTTCGTATGCGTCGATCATCGGTCAAAGCGAAGCCGTACGCGGTTTGTTGAAGCTCGTCGATCGCGTGACCACCGCGGACGTCCCGGTGCTGATCTTGGGTGAGTCCGGCAGCGGTAAGGAGCTGGTCGCGCGCGCGATGCACGAGAACGGACCGCGCGCGCGCGAACCCTTCGTCACCGAAAATTGCGGCGCCATCCCAGAAAGCCTTTTGGAAGCGACGCTGTTCGGCCACGTGCGCGGTGCGTTCACCGGTGCAACGCGGCCGCGCGCCGGGCTCTTCGAGATCGCCGATCACGGCACGTTCTTCTTGGACGAGATCGCCGAGATGAGCTTGGGCATGCAAACCAAGCTCCTGCGCGTCTTGCAAAACGGTGAAGTGCACCCGGTGGGCTCGGAGACCGCGCGCTTCGTGGACGTGCGCGTGATAGGCGCGACACACCGCGATCTGGAGGCGCTGGTGCTGGCCGGTAGATTCAGGGAAGACCTCTATTACCGTCTGAACGTGATCAGTTTGCGTGTGCCCGCGCTGCGCGAGCGTCACGGCGATGTGCCGCTTTTGGTTCGGTATTTCGTCGAGCGCTACGCTCAAAAACGCAAAGTGACGATCTCGAAGGCGGCCATGGACGCGCTCTCGGCGTATCGCTGGCCGGGCAACATTCGGCAACTCGAAAACGAAGTTCGCCGCGCCTTGGTGCTCGCCGACGACGTGGTGACGCCGGACACCCTGTCGCCGGAAATCACCGCTCGCGAGGGTGCTTCGAGCGAAGCCGCGGCACCCGATGGTCTAGACTTGCGCGGCCGCGTCGATGCGCTTGAGGGGGAATTGGTGCGTGCTGCGCTGAAGCGCACCGAAGGCAATCAGACGCGCGCGGCAGAGCTCCTCGGTCTGTCGCGCTTCGGTCTACAGAAGATGATCAAGCGCCTGCACATCGGCGCTAGCTGAGCGCGACATGTCGGCCGCAACGGGGGCCGGGCAACCGGCGTTGCGCGTGACTCACATCATACGTTTAGCTTAAGCGCGACGCCGCTCAAGCCGTGCTGCGTGGATTCCAGCAATAAGTCCGCCAACAGTTGAGCAGCGTCGGGCGCGGGTATGCCCTCCGGGCGAATATTTGAAACGCAATTGCGGTCCGCGTCCGTACACGCCGCGCGCGGGCGGTAGGTGAGGTACGCGCCCAGGCTGTCGGGTGAACTCAGCCCTGGGCGCTCGCCGAGCAGGATCAAAGCGTGCCGCGCGCTTAGCGTTCCCCCAATTTCATCGGCGATTTTGACGCGCGCGTAGGGTGCGACCAACACCGGGTACATCGATACACCGCGGGCCGCGAGCAGTGGCGTGAGCGCCGTAAGCAGCGGTGTGACTTGGCGCTCCGCGGCGAGCGCAGACAAGCCGTCCGAGACGACGATGCACAGATCACGCGCTCCCCACTCGCGCGCTTTCTCGCGAGCGCCGCCTGCGAGGAAGCGTCCAAGGTACGGCCCAAATCAGGGCGCACTAGGAACGAGCGGCGATCCACGGCACCACTTGCGTCGGTGGGGTGATTCGGTTGCAGGCGCACCGCGAGCGTTCCCGGCAGCCCAATCGTCGACCGAAAGCGGGTGATCACAGAGCACTTCTTGGCCACCAAGATCAGATCTTGATTGCCCATCAGCTTGGTGACGGCTGCGACCATCTCCGGCGTGAGCCCAGGTGTGAGGGCGCTCAAGGCGGTTGCGCAAGTTTCGTATTCAAGCAGCCAATTGCGGAACTCGCCGACGCTGAGGCCCGCGACGGGCGCAAACGCGGCGGCATCATCCGAGTCGAAAATCAGTCGCGTGACTTCGTCCGATTCGTACGGGATCACCGGCTCCTCAAGGAAATACCGGAGCGGTACCTCTGCGAGGCAAATTTGTGCTGCGACGCGCACTTCGGCGGACTCGGCGGCCACCCCAGCCAAGGCATCCCCCGAGCGCTTCGGTGTTGCTTTGGCGAGTAGCTCGCGCAGGCTGCCGAACGAATCGCTTCGTCCGTAGAGCGTGCACGAAAAGGCAGCCATGCGGGCATTCTCTCAGTCGAGCGTCGCTTGCGCTATTCGAGTCGGAGCTTCCCTCAAATTGAGCTCGCTGCCGGTGCGCCGTCCAGCGCCGAAGGCTGGGCCGTGCGGGCCGTGTTCGGTGACCATCACCCCCAGCCTGTCGCGGTGGAAGCCGTGCTTTTGTGCGACCGCGGCCCGCGCGGCAGTGGCCCAAAACGCCTCCGGATCGCGTGGCTCACCCCAAAATCGTGGCCCTATGGTAGAGCCACGGGTTCGCATGCTTCCCCGCGCCGACGTAAAGCCGGTCCTGAAATGGGCCGGTGGAAAACGCCAGCTCCTCGAACCGATTCTTGCCTTCGTCGATCGCGCGTTTCCGGCGCAAATCGAGACTTACTACGAGCCGTTCGCGGGCGGCGGCGCGGTCTTCTTTGCGCTCGCGGCGCGCGGCAAGTTCAAGCGTGCGCGGCTGAGCGATCAGAACGCGGACTTGATCCGTGTTTACACGGCGCTTCGCGACGACGCGCACAGCGTGATTCACGAGCTCGAGAAGCTGTGTCAGGCCAAGCCGACTGAGGATGTTTATTACAAGATCCGCGCGAGCCGACCGACCAAAGCGAGCGCGCGCGCGGCTCGCATGCTGTACCTGAATCGTACCGGTTATAACGGCCTGTACCGCGTGAATCGCAGCGGTGATTTCAACGTGCCGTACGGCCGTTACAAGAAGCCGAACATCCTAGACCCTGCGCGGCTGCTCGCGACCGCTGGCGCCCTACAAGACGTAGAGCTATCGGTGGAGGATTTCGCGGACTCCTGCAAGAAGGCCAAACGTGGGGACTTCGTGTACTTCGATCCGCCGTACGTGCCGGTGTCCAAGACGTCCAACTTTGCGGCGTATCACTCGGTTGCGTTCACGCTTTCGGAGCACGAACGGCTCGCGAAAACGTTCGCGCAGCTGACCAAGCGCGGCGTCGCTACGCTGCTCTCGAACTCGGATACGCCGGATACGCGCGCGCTGTACGCGGCGTTCGATACGCGCACCGTGCAGGCCAAGCGCGCCATCAACTCCAACGGTGCACGGCGCGGCGCGGTCTCCGAAATCTTGGTACATGGGCAGCCACCCGCGCGCGCCGTACGCCGCGCAAAGAAGTAGCGCGCCACAACGCAAAGAGCGCCGGTCCCTGCGGACCGACGCTCTTCGCGTCTCGTTGGTGTGAGCTCAGAAGGGCGCGCACACCTCGCCCATTGCGGGCTCCGTGATGCAGGCGTCGGGCTTGCCGCTCGTTACCTTCACGCGGCCACTGACCAGGGTGGTGCAGCTGTCGCCGACGGGGCAGTATTGGCCGCTAACTGAACCTTCCAGGCCGCTGTTGCCAATCTTGACCGTGACGTTCGGTGTCGCTGAGTTGCCGTTTGGCTTCGGCGAGCGTGATGTGCGAATTGCCGGGCGCGTCAATCATCACGGTGCCGTTCAAGGAGAAGCCGCCGTCGGCGAGGGGGGTCACGTTGCTTGCCAGCGTGCGCAAGGTGACCGGCACAGCGCCCATCGGGTCGAGCACGAACACCGCGAAACCGTTTGGTGCGACGCTACCATCAGCGGCTTGGCCCCCGGCGATGGAAGCTGGACGAGCACGGGCTCTGACGTCTCGCGACGCGCGCGTGCGAGCGAAGACGCCTTCCGCCCAAGCCCTCCAGCTTCGTCGAGCTCTTTTTTCTTCGCAGTCTATGTATGTGCACATACATAGACTGGCCTCTCTCCACAGGCGGCCCATCGCGGCACTATTAGCGGGCGCGAGCTCTATTCGGCTGCCGCGACTTTTTCGGCTGCCGCGCGTTGCGCTTTGCCGAACAAGTCCAGCGCGGCAATGCGGTACGACTCCGCGTAGGTCGGGAAGTTGAAGATTGCGTCGATGAAGGTGTGAAAGGTCATGCCTCCCAAGATCGCCATCTGCCCGATATGGACCAGATCGGCCGCAGTTTCGCCGGCCGCGTGCGCCCCCAAAATCACCCCGGTTTCCGGGTGCGCGATGAGCTTGAGCAGGCCGTCTTCGGCGGCTGAGATCTGACCGCGCGCGACTTCGTTGAAGCGCGCACGGCCGACTTGAGCGCTCCCAAAGCGGTCTTTGGCTTCGGCCTCGGTGAGGCCCACGCTGGCGAGCTCCGGAATCGTGTAGATGCCAGCGGGCGTGGCTTCGCGTGCCGCGCCCACTTCAGCGCCGAAAGCGTGACACACCGCGCGGCGTCCTTGGTCCATCGAGGTGGAAGCCAACGCCGGCGGTCCGATTACGTCACCGACCGCGTAAATGTGCGGCGTCGCGGTGCGGCAATGCTCGTCCACCGCGATCAACCCGCGGGGCGTCAGGCGAACGCCCGCGACGTCGACACCCAAGCCTTGCACCTGCGCGAGCCGACCGAGCGCGCAGAACAGCTTCTCGCTGCGCACCACTTGCCCGTCGTCCAAAGTAGTTTCGACGTGCGTGAACCCGTCCCAGGCCACCTTGGTGTGCTTCTTCCCGCCGAGGAACTGCCCGCCGAACGCCAGCAATTGGCGCGTGAAGTGAGCGCTGATCTCCGGATCCAGGAAAGCGAGCGGCTGCGGGGAGCGATCGATGACCGTCACTTTCGTGCCCAACGCCGCGAAAATGGAGGCATATTCACAGGCGATCACGCCCGAACCGAGCACCGTGAGCGACTCCGGCAAGTAGGAGACGGAGAGGATCGAGTCGCTGTCGAGCAGGTGCTCATGGTCGATCGGCACGTCATCCGGCGTGCGCGGCGCAGAGCCCGTCGCGATCACGAAGAAGTGCCCCGTGACGCGCCGCTTCGCTCCACTGATATCGCCAATCTCCATCTCGTTCGGGGAGATGAAGCGGGCCACGCCTTGGCATAGCTCGACGCCGTTGCGCGCCAGCTGTGCGCCCATGTAGTGCTCGTGCGAGGCGATCACTTCTTCTTTGCGCGCCATCAAGCTTTCGATGGCCGTGTGCTCGGGCATCTTCACGTCCATCACTTGGGAGGTGAGGCGCCGGAATTTGCCGAGTGCCAGCGCAGTTTCGCGCAACGTTTTGCTCGGAATGGTGCCGAAGCGCACGCACGCTCCGCCGACGCTTTTCGAGCGCTCGATCATCATCACCGTTCGGCCGAGCTTGGCGCCCTGGACGGCCGCCTTCTGCCCCGCTGGCCCGCCACCCACGACGATCAGATCGAAGGCTTCGCTCACGACAACACTCCCAGGGTGTCTTTGACGATGCTGGCCTTCTTCACGATCTTCTCCAGCACGTCCGGGTAAATCTCGAGCGCCGCCAATGCCGGGTGGCCCGCCAACGAGTCACAGGTCAGTTCGCCGTCCATGCTCTTGTGCGCAAAGGCGTCTGCGAGCGACACGATGCGCACTGGCACGGTGTCGCCGGCGGGCGCTGCGGTGTGGTGCTTGGCCAGGGCACTGACCACCGTTTCCGGCAGTTTCCAGGACAGCGCCAGCGCTGAACCGGCTGCGGCGTGCAGCTCGGTCACGAGCGCGAGGATGGCTTCGCGGTCGGCTGTCACACGCGCGTCGCGCAGCAGCGTGACCAGCGCCTGCAACAATACGGGCCGACCGACATCGTGCAAGAGCCCGCACAAAAACGCATCTTCCACGTTGTTCCGGGTGTTGCGTGCGATTTCCTGCGCGAATAGGGCGCACGCAATCGAATGTTTGAACACGGCGTCAATCTCGCGCTCATAGCCCTTGGCCTTGAACACGCCCGTACGACAGGCAATCACCAGCGCAATCTCGCGAATCTTTCCAGCGCCAACGCGCGCCACGGCTTGCTGCAAACTCACGATCTGCGCCCGCGGGCTGTACACGGGTGAGTTCACGATACGCAACACGTGCGCGGACAACGCCGGATCCCGCTTGAGCAAATCCGCAATCACCCGCGCGTCGACGTCGTCTTTGGCCGCCGCGGAAGTGACCTCCATTGCGACGCCCGGCAAGAGCGGTAGCTCCAAGGTGCCAAGGGCGAGCCTGGCTTCGATCTCGGCGCGAATCGCAGCTGGAACGCCGCTTTCCGTCTCCGTCTTGCGCGTTTGTACGACTTCGGATTCGCTATGCATCGACGGTCCCGGGTAGGTGGCCCGCGATTCGCGAGCGCCCTAGGGACCAACGGCCGCTCAGCCAGACACTGAAGGGTCGAAGAAAGTCTTTTAATTACAGTCATTTATGGCCAAAATTCGCCACTCGAAGCTCGCGTGCTCGGCGCTCGCGATATCCGGGCTGACTCGGGGCAGGCTGCGCTTGAACATCGCGCGGATGCGCGCGCTATCCACGCCTGCGATTGAGGTCGACGCGCGAGCTTTGTTTTCGGACCAGTCCGTGTTTGTGCACAAACACGGACTGGTGCCTGCGAGATGACTCCGTGCCGGTTGGTCGCGTGTCGCTCTTCCGCGCCGGCGGCTCAGCCCGCCGCGTCGGACTCGAGTTCGTGGAACAGCGGGCTCAGCTCGCGCTTACTGCGCAGCGGTGTGCAGAAGCGCGTGGCCCGTTCCAAAAGCAGGGCCTCGAGCTCGTCCGCGCGCGGGCCGAGGTCAGCCACGATCTTGCGACGATCCCCCTCTTCCTTTTCGAGCTCTTCTTCGTTCTTGGCGAGTGCGCCGCGCAATTCTTTGATCTGAAATTCGAGATCCTCGACCTCACCGCGTCGCGTCGCGACGCGAGCTTCGGAGTCTTTGGTGCGCTGTTTGGAGATGTACCAGCTGTCAACGATGTCCGCGCAGTGACGGTACGCCGCCGAGAGCTCCTTGTACGGCTCCACGAATGCCGAACGCCCTTCCCAGCGCAGCACATCGTCGACGGCGCGCTTCAACTCCTCGATCGGGCGATCCAAGTCGAGCGTGAGCGCGGCGGTACCGGCCAGTGCGCCTTTCAGTTCGTCGCGCGCCCTACTCGCGTCGACGCCGAGCGCGTCCACCGCGTGCCCGAGCCGCTGACGAATGTCGCGCCCGCGCGCCTCGATTGTTTCCAGCCCACGCTGCTCGGTGATGGCTTTGGCGCGGAGTTCGCTGATTTCGCGGACCAAGTGCTTCACTTCCGCGAGCAGCTCGCTGAGCTGGCTCGGTCGATCATCCGCGAACGCCATGGCCAGCATTTGCTCGAACACCGCGGTGCGCTTGACCCATCGGTCAATCGCGACGGGCGGCAGCGTCTTGGCTGGCCCGCGCGACTCGACTTCGTCGCCGAAGGCATCCGCGGGAATGCGCAGGCCAATCGCGCGGGCAATTGACATCAAGTCTGTGTTCACGCGGTGCGCGTCCACCGGGCGGTCCTTGGCGTCTTTGGCCAAGCACTCCATCACCAACTTCTCCAAATCACTTGGGATGGAGGGGTCGTGCTTCTTCGGCGAGACCGGCGCTTCCTTCAGATGCTTGACGAAATAGCTGGTGATGTTCGTGGCGTCGAACGGGAAGGTGCCCGTCACCATCTCGTAGATGATGACGCCGAGCGAGTACAGATCCGCGGATGGCCCCGCTTCGATCGACGTGATGCGCTCGGGCGCCATGTACTGGGGCGTACCGAACACTTCACCGGCGGCCGTCAGTCGCGAATCCTGCATCGAGCGCGCGATGCCGAAGTCCAGCAGCTTGACTTGATCCGTCCCGTTCGGACCGCGCGCTAGAAAAATATTTTCCGGCTTGAGATCGCGGTGAATGACCTCGAGATCGTGGGCTCGGGCAAGAGCGCGCGCGATCTGAATCAAGATCGGCAGGCCGCGTTCCAGCGGTACCTTGCCGTGCTCGAGCACGTCCGCCAACGTTTCGCCGCGCAGCAGCTCCATGACCAAGTACACGAGCCCGTCCGGGGTCTCGCCTTGGTCGAAGATTTCGATGATGTTCGGGTGTGCCAGCTTCTGCGCGGCTTTCGCTTCCCGCCGAAAACGCTCGCGGATCACTTCGTTGCGCGTGAACTGCGGGCTCATCACCTTGACCGCGCACGGGCGATCGACGAGCCGATGGCGCGCGGCGTACACGGTGGCCATGCCGCCTTGCCCCAAGACCTCTTCGATCTGGTAGCGGCCCGCGATGGTCACGCCAACCAGCGGATCTTGCAGCGCGACCAGGCCGCCCCCACACAGGAAGCACGCCGCGCTGTCGTCGGGGTACTTCAGCTTGCACTGCGGACAGGACTTCATGGGACGCCCTCTGCCATCCTCCCCGGATCGATTACCGGAAGGAAGAGCTTCCGGCGCGTGGCCCGGAATCGAGCCCAAAATAGCCGCTTTCCCTGGCTGCGCCATGGTAGAACCAGGCGGAAAAGCAGCGCGAGGTCTCTTGCCAGCAGAGCGACGACAACCCCTGAAGATCGAAGTCCCAGATCAAAAACAGGAAACCCTGCGTTTTGGCCGGGTTGGTCTGATCGTCACGGTCGGCTTTGCGGTGGGTATTCTGTGGCCGCGCGTGGCGGGCTTCAAACTCGTGCCCAGCGTGCCCAGTCAGCCGGCCGACAGCTCCAATGCAGATCTGACGGGCGCGCCGGGGGATGCCAAGGGCGCTGCGGCTGTACCGCCAAGCTCTGCCGCGGCCGCCGAGGCGGAACCCCCGCCCGCGGAAGCCGCGCCGAATACCGACCGCCTGCAGATCAGTGATCCGCAGTTCGTGACCTGCAAAGCCAAAACCAAAAAGCGCAGCAGCGATTGCGATCACATCGAGTTTGATCGCGTCGCGCGACCGCACATCCAAGCGCTCGCGGCCTGCCCGGGCGCTGATCATATGGACGGCGTGCTGTCGCTAGGCTTTGATTTGGACTTCGAGTCCCAAGTCGTAAAAGCGATCAAGAACGGCAAGAGCAGCACGCTCCCGCAGGCGGATGTGGACTCGCTCGTGACCTGCGCAAAGAAAGAATTCTCGACCGTGTCGCTGGTCGGCATCGCCCACCAGAACCTAGCGTACGCGGTGTTCTACAAAGTCGAATTCCCGAAGCCGGGAGCCAGTGACAAGCCCGCTGCCGGCGCTGAGCCGGCTGACAGCGCGGCACCGGGTGACGTCACTGAGGCTACCGGTCACGCCACGGTGGCTTGGGACGTCGCGCTCGTGCGCTCCTCCGCCAGCCGTGACGGCGCGGTCATTGCCCGGGTTTTGCAGGGTACTCGCGTCTCGGTTACGGGGCGCCGGGGTGATTGGTATCGCATCAAGTACGACGTAAAAGGCAGCGTCGGCTGGGTGTACCGCACGGCGATCGGTATGTGATCCCGCTGGAAAACGTGGTGCTGCTGGCGAGCGCGCGCCGCCTGGGATAGCCTGCAGTGTGACGAGTAAGAAGCCGTCTGCTGACGCATCCGCGCCGCCGGAGTCGCCGGCTCAGGACGTCGCGTTGATTCACGGCGTTACGCCCGACGGTGAAGGCCTGCAGATCCTGCGTGCGCGCGAAAACCGCTTGGAGCTGGGCGCGCTTCGTCCGCTGCGCGAAGGCGGGCCGATCACGGGTGAAGTCGTCACCTTGCGCCCGCGCCCGAATGCGCCCGCGCTGTGTGACGTTGAAGTGCACGTGAAAGCGCCGCAAGCCGCGCCCACTGACGACTGCCAAGTACCGCGCGCCGCGCTTTCGCATCCGGGCCCAGCTCAGGTGGCAACGGACGACTATCGCCGCAACTGGGACAGCATCTGGAGCCGCCCTGCGGATAAGTCCAAGCTCGTGAACTAGCTGAGCGCGTGCACTAATTGAGTGCATCGCTGAGCGCGCGCACTTTGGCTTGTGCGATGACGAACGTCGCGTTCACGCCGCTGACTCGCAGGTAGAACACGCTGGTCGAGCGCCACGAATCACCCGCGCCGAACGTCAACGTCAACGGCGCGCCTGCGGTGGGCACGAGCTGCAGCGTGAGGACCGGCGCACTCATGCCTTCGTCGGGCAAGGGCGGTCCCACGTGCACCGCTGCTTCCGGCCGCAAATTGCTGATCGCCTCGAGCAATTCCCCGAGCTCATCGTCCGGGAAACTTCCGGCCGGAACGGGCCAAAAGCGTTCGCCGCGGCGGTCCAGCTGCAGCGTGTGCTTCTGCGGCGCTTCCAAGCTGAAGCTCTTCAGCGCGTCGCTGGCGTTGGGATACACCGCGCGATTGAGCAGCAGCGTGTCACACGTCTCTTCGACTGACCGCGGCAGCACGAACACGGGTCCGTTCTCGTCCATAGTGGCGAACGCACCGAGCTCGGTCCGCCTGCCGAAGCGCAGCACATGTTCGAGTTTGGGGTTGCTTTCACTCTTGGAGACGAAGCGAACCGTAGTGGAGGGCTTGTCGAGGCCGAACGAACCGTCGTCACGGTCGGCGACGAAGCGCGTGGCGGCAAGCGAGCCGAGCGCCTGAATCAGATCCGAACTCAACACGCCGTCCGGGTCGAAGCCCTTGGGCTCTTCGAGCTGCAGGTTCTGCTTGGCGTCGCGACGTAGCACCTGCCTGTGTGCGGCGTGTAGGATCTCCGCGGAAACGAAGCTCGAGAGTCCGAATTCGGTTAGCTTTTTCGCGTACAGCAGCGTCGAATCACTGGCGAAAAAGCGCGCGACTTCGCGCGGTACGCGCAGCACCGCGCTATCCTGTTCGCGGTACAGCCACAGGTTCCCCGCGCTGTCCGTGTTGCCAACGCGCACGACCTGCTGCACCACGTCCGCGTCGCGCGCCGCGGAGGAGCGCAGCGTGACCGTGTTTTGTGCTGGGTCCAGGCCGAGGTCGCTCGGCTTCTGCCCGAGCACGCTTTCACCAGTCACATCCAGCAAGGAAGCGATCCGCTGGTTGCCGGCTTCCAACTCCACCGGCGTTTCGCTACTCCCGTGCAGCACGAAAGCGTTCCCCTTACGCAGCAGAATGAACTTGTTCTTGCCGCTGATGTCGAGCTCTTCGACCTCGTCCGCGTGTAGAGAGAAGGGGTGACGGTCGATGAAATCGTCCGCGCTGTGCCTGAGGGTTGCTTCCAGTTCACGCGCTGCGCAGGCGCTCTGTGTACCGGGTGAACGCCGCACCACGACGAGTTGTGCCGGATCACCCGGACAAGTGCCACCTGCCTCGAAGCGCACCCGCTGCTTCGAGGCCTTGGTCTCGAACTCGAAATGGGCTCGGTCCGGGCCCAGGGCCGCTTCCGCGTCGCCTGCGGATAGGAAGCGATTGGCCGTCAGGCGACTCACCTGAAAAAACAGGCTACTTACCAGTTCGCGATCGGCGAGCGTCTTGGGCTCGCCATCAATCAGGAAGCTCGTGCCGGTGCTGCGCTTCAGGACGAGGTTGAGCTTCGGGCTCGCGATCGTGATGCGCGTCACGTCCGGCTGCGATAACGAGACGATGCCACGCTGACGAAATGCGTCGAGATCGACGGCCAAATCCTGTGCGACTGATTTGTCGACCACGACGGTTTTCGGCGCTTCATCAGCGTTCGCGACTTGCACGTAGCACGCGCCCTCCGGCGTCGGCGCGTTGCCGCCCACGAGCAGGTGATACGTGCGTTTGTCTGTCTTTGCGGTAATGCGCAGACGCGGCTGGTCGAGCCCGAATGTACTCACGGGTGAGCCGCTCGCCACCGGGCGCAGCGCGTGCGCGTTGCTCAGTGCGGACAAAAATTTGTTCATCGCGGTGTCGTCCGCAGGCTCTTTCACGGGTGACACAAGCGCGAACGATGCCGAGCCGCCGTCGGGGGTCTCGTTGCGTTCGATACCGAGTTTTTGGCCGGCGCCCTCTAATTCAAGCGCTTTGACGTCGTCGGCGTGGAACGCGGGCAGCAAGTCCTGTCCCTGCGCTTCTTTTTCACCGGTGGTCACGCCGCCGTGAGTGACCACCACCGCGATCATCGAGGCCACGGCCAGGAGCAGGATGCCGGAGTTGACCAGTACTGCGCGCGGCGTCCTCATGCAGGCTCACCTTGGCGTGACTTCTTCTCCACTGAGCGACGTCGCATCAGCACGAAAACGCCCAGCGCGGCAGCGCAGCCCGGCATATAGATGAGCACGTAGCGCAGGACCTCAGAGAGCGATTCCTCGCTGAGTGACAGGCCTACTTCGTGTGCGGTCTTCTCGGGCACGCTGACCAACGTTGGGCGGGCGCTGAGCCAGCTGAGCGCGTTCTCGGAAAACAAACGATCCCCGTACAGCGACGAATCGCTGTAGTTGCGGTTCCAGACCAGGTTTGCGGCACCCGCAATCACGACGCGCGGGCCGTACTTTGCCGCGCTGCCGGGCGGCTTCGGAAGCTCCGCCGCGACGGCCAAGGTGAACGCGCCGCGCGGCGCATTCTCGATCGGGTCGTCCTTGTGATTTGCGTCCAAGAGCGGCCCCAGGTTGCGCAAACTGAGCGCCTTGTCACTGGAGGTAAGCAGCGGTTTAGCCGGGGAATTACTGCCGATCCGTAAGCTTTGCGAGCCGCTAACCAGGACGCGTGAATCCACTTTCACGCCTTCTCGTTCGAGGCCGTTGGTGACCTCGTGCTGCACTGGCGTGGCGAAGAAAACCTCTCCCACGCCTCGCGGCAAGCGCAGCGCTGCGTCGGTCTCCAGAATGAAATCTTGCCCGAACTCTACGCCGATCAGCTGGGCGAAGTCTTCCAAGCCGGAGGCTTGCACGTGATGGTCTTCACCGAGCACGGGAGCGGCAAGCACGAAGGCGCTACCTCCGCCCTTGATGAAGTCCACGATGCGCGTGGCCGCTGCGTGGTCCACCTGCACGCTGGGCCTGGGTACGACGAGTAACGTGCACCCGGTGAGGCTCGTCCCGGGCGCGGCGAGATCGGAGGTTGTGACTTCGAAGTTACTCTTTTCGAGCCGATGCCGCACCTCGGCCAAGCCTTCCGGACCGACGTCGTCGATCGAGAGTTCGCGGTGACCGGTGGCAAAGCAGGCCTTGGCTTTTGTCGTGCCGAGCACATTGGCAATGCCCTCCGTCAGGGACTGCTCGAGGCGCGGTTGCGCTTTACCGGTTTGGTCGTCGTAGTGCACCAGCTCGTCACTGGTGATGAACCAATGGCGCTCGCCGCGGCTGATCACCAGGCTGGCGTCGGTGACCACCCGGCCGTCGTCCGCGCGGCCCGTCAGCAGTCCCAGGTCCTTCTGCAGTACCTGAAATTCCGCCGGATTTTGGTCCGGGTCGACGTACTTCACTGTCAGCTTCCTGGTCTCGGCGCCATACTGGACGAGCATCTGACGCACACTGACGCTGAGCGGGTCAGCGCGCCCTAGGAACACCACGATATTGATCGGCTGGTCGAGGGCGTGCAGCGTTTTCAGCGTAGCCGGCGAGAGCGTGTACAGCTGGTCGGCGGTCACGTCCCAACGCTTGTACCAGCGCGCAACGAGCACGTTGGCGTTCACGGCCAGAAGTGCTGCACCCAAGACGCCTAGCGCCGCAAAGGTCTTGAACGAGCGCGTGATCATCCCCACCGCCAGGAATCGACCACGCGCGTGGTGATGAACAGGCCGAGCGCCGCGACCGAGCCATCGAACACGATGCGCCGCAGGTCCAAGATGCCCTTCGAGAAGTCCTCCATTTGGCTCATCATCGACACGTGCGCGCAGATGTCGCGGAACACGCCCGGGTCGAAGATGTATTCCCCGACGCCCAGGATGAACAAGCCAAACTCGACGAAGATAGTGAGCAGCAGCGCGACCAACTGGCTCTTCGTCATCGCACTCATCAAAGTGCCAACGCTCAGGTAAGCCGCACCAATGCCCAGCAACCCGAGGTAGCTGGAGCCCACCACGCCCCAATCCACGACCCCGGTTTTGCGTAGGATCACCACGTAAAGCAGGGTGGGGGCCCAGATCAGCGCGTACGTGGTCAGGAGCGCTGTGTACTTGCCGAGCACCACGCTTGCCGGCGTAACTGGTGCCGTAAGCAGTGCCTCGATCGTGCCGCTGCGCCGCTCCTCCGCAAACACGCGCATGGTCAGCGCTGGGCACACCAAGAGCAGCGTCATCAGCAGGAAGATCGACTCTTGGCCGAAGTAAGCCTGCAGCGGCCCGGTGTCGACGGACGCCTCCGCCATACTCGTGAAGTGCGTGACGATAGAATAGAAGATCGCGCCCTGCAGCAGTAGGAACACGGTCAGCAGCACCCAAGCCAGCGGCGTGACCCACAGACTGAGCACCTCACGACGATACACGGCCAGGAAGCCGTTCATGGTCTCGCCACGTTCGTCACGCTCGCGACGGTGTTGTCCGTTTCTTGCTCGTGCCGCGTCAACGCACTGAAGACTTGTTCCAGGGTCGCGAGCTCGGGCACCACGGCGTGAATACCGATGCCGGCGCCGGTCAGCGCCTGCACCAGTTTCTCGGTCACGAGCTCGGTTTTCAGTGCCGAGTCCACGGTGAGCCGCAACGTGCGGCGATCAGGCGCGGTTTCGTCCGTTTCAGCGGAGGCCACGGATACCCCGGAAACCGCCGCGATCGCCGCTTCCGCTGCGGCGTTGGGATCACGGAGGCGCAGGCTCAGGCCGCTCGATTTCTGGCGTGTGCGCAGCTCGTCGATAGTGCCCTCGGCCACCAAAAGGCCGCGATCGATCACGATCGCGCGTTCACACGTGGCCTCGACTTCGGACAAGATGTGCGTCGAAAGCAGCACCGTGCGATCGCTGCCAAGATCCTTCACTAACGCGCGCACTTCACGGATCTGATTGGGATCGAGACCCGCGGTCGGCTCGTCCAGAATCAGCAAAGGTGGATTCGAGACGAGGGCGTCGGCCAGGGCTACGCGCTGGCGGTAGCCTTTAGACAAGTGCGAGATCACCGTGCCCGCCATGTGCGTCACGCCCGCGCGCTCCATGGCGCTGCCCACGAAGCTCACGCGCTTGCCTCGTGGGACCTCTTTCAGGCGCGCCCGAAAAGTCAGGTATTCACCCACACGCATCTCCGTGTACAGCGGCGCGTTCTCCGGCATGTAACCGAGCGCGCGCCGCGCTTCGAGCGGGGCCTCGGCTATGTCGTGTCCCGCGATGCGCACGCGGCCACTCGTAGCACCCAAGAACCCGGCTAGGACCCGCAACGTCGTGCTCTTGCCAGCGCCGTTGGGGCCTAAAAAGCCAACGACTTCGCCCTTGCCGACGCTGAACGAGACGCCGCGCACCGCAACCACGGTGCCGTAGTCTTTCGTGAGCTCAGAAACCTCGATCAAGCGATGTGCCCGCAGTCGGCTCAGGCGGAAGCGGTGGCATCCGCAGACTCGTCGTCGTCCGCCGCGCCCTCTTCTTCCAGGATCGCGCCGTGGCACTTCTTGAACTTCTTGCCCGAGCCGCAGGGGCAGACGTCATTGCGCCCGATCTTCGGTGCGGGCGGCGCCGAGCGGCGCGCTTGCACGGGCAGTGGCGCCGCTTCCGGCGCGGGGTCCGATTCGCCCGGGTGACGCGCAACCGCAGCCGCGAGCTCCGCGTGGTGGCGCGCTTCGGCCTCGGCTTCAATGGCCGCGAGCTCCTCTTGGCGATGAGCCTGCAGCTCGAACAGCTTGCTCAGCACGGTGCTGGAGACTTTGGCCATCATGTTCAAGAAGAGGTTGTAGCCCTCCTTCTTGTACTCGTTCTTGGGGTCGAGCTGACCGTAGCCGCGTAGCCCGATGCCGTCGCGCAAGTGCTCCATGTTGGACAAGTGATCGACCCACGCTTCGTCGATGCTTTCCACATACATGTGGCGGAAGGCGCGCAGCAGTAGATCCGGTCCGATGTCTTCTTCCTTCTCGACGAAGGCCCTTTCCCCGAAGCGATACAGCTCACGCACCAGGAATTCGGCGTCACCGATCTCGTCGATGCTCTTGTCCGGGTCGACGCGGAAGTGCTCTTTGAAGCCGGTGTGAATGCTCTTCCAGTCCCAATCTTCCGCCTGCTTGTTGGACGGGGCGCTCTCTTCCACCATTGCGCCGACCACGCGGTCGAGCAGGTCGAGCACGCGCTCACGCTGTTCGGTCAGGCCGTGTGCAACCAGGTCAGCCAGCTCCTTGTACACGCCGATCGGAGTGCGCTCGCGGCGCTCCTCCAAATCCAGCTTCACGCCCCACATTTGGTAAACTTCGTGCTGCAGGGAGGCCGGCTCGGCCAGCTTCTCGGCCTTCGCCAGCTCTTCCGGCGTGGGCGGGCGCATCCTGCCGCTTTCGTCCGTGAACTGCAGCGGCGGATCGCAGAAGAAGCCGACCAACTGCGCGACCAACGGGCGCGAGCGCTCGGCGACCTTCTCGTCCATCGGGATGACCTTCAGTTCGCCGGTCGACTTCCCGTCTTCGGTGTGTTCTTCGGGCGCGTATCGGCCGAGCAGCAGCTGCTGACGCAGCGTGTACACGGTCTTGCGCTGCGCGTTCATCACGTCGTCGTACTCGAGCAGGTTCTTCCTGATGTCGAAGTTGCGCTCTTCGACCTTGCGCTGCGCGTTCTCGATGCTGCGCGACACGAGCGGGTGCTCGATTGGCTCGTCATCGGGCATGCCCATGCGATCCATCAGGTTCTTGACGCGGTCGCCCGCGAAGATACGCATCAAGTCATCTTCCAACGACAGGTAGAACTTGCTGTAACCCGGGTCACCCTGACGGCCCGCGCGACCACGCAGCTGGTTGTCGATGCGGCGTGATTCGTGGCGCTCCGTGCCGATGATGTACAAGCCGCCGAGGTTCACGACTTCGTCGTGCTCGACTTTGCATTCGGCCTGCACTTCGCTCAGCAGCTGCGCGAAGTCTTCGGCGTGCGTCTCCTGGTTCTTGCCGGCCTTCTTTAGGCGATCATGAGCGATCATCTCGGCATTGCCGCCGAGCATGATGTCCGTGCCGCGGCCGGCCATGTTCGTGGACACGGTGATGGCGTTCTTTTTACCGGCCTGCGCCACGACGAAGGCTTCGTTTTCGTGGTGCTTCGCGTTCAGCACGTTGTGCGGGATCTTCTTCTTGGCCAGGATGCGCGCGATAGCGGAGCTCTTCTCCACGCTCGTCGTGCCGACCAGCACGGGGCGACCCTCCTCGTGGTGCACGAGAATGTCGCGCGTGAGCGCGTTGAACTTCTCTCGCTCCGTCTTGTAGACGACGTCGTGGTCGTCCGTGCGGATGTTCGGCTTGTTGGTGGGGATGGCCGTCACCATCAGCTTGTACGTCTCGGAAAACTCGTGCGCTTCCGTTTCAGCCGTACCGGTCATGCCGGCGAGCTTCTTGTACAAGCGAAACAAGTTCTGGAACGTGATCGTGGCCATCGTGCGGCTTTCCTCTTGGATGCGCACGTTCTCCTTGGCCTCGACCGCTTGATGCAGCCCGTCACTCCAGCGGCGGCCCGCGAGCACGCGGCCGGTGAACTCATCAATGATCAGCACCTTGCCGTCTTGCGACACCATGTAGTGCTGGTCGCGCTTGTACAGCGCGTGAGCGCGCAAGAGCTGATTCAGGATGTGCAAGGTCTGCACGTTTACCGGGTCGTACAAGTTCCCGATGCCGACCAAGCGCTGCACGGTTTCCACGCCGTCGTCCGTGAGCGTGGCGCTGAAGCCCTTCTCGTCGACGTTGTAGTGCTCGTCCTTCACGAGCTTGAGCGTGATCTCGTTCAGGGTGCGGTACTTCTCACTGGCTGCGTCGGCCGCGCCGCTGATGATCAGCGGCGTGCGTGCTTCGTCGATCAGGATTGAGTCGACTTCATCCACGATGGCGAAGTTGAGCGGGCGCTGCATGTATTCCAGCGCCGAGAACTTCATGTTGTCGCGCAGGTAGTCGAAGCCGAACTCGTTGTTCTGGCCGTAACAAATGTCGCTCTGGTAAGCGCGGCGTTTCTCCGGGTCCTGCTGCTGATTGACGATCGTGCCGATGCTCAAGCCGAGCCAGCGGTACAAGCGACCCATCCACTCCGCGTCGCGCGTGGCCAGGTAGTCGTTGACCGTGATCAGGTGCACGCCCTTGCCTTCGAGCGCGTTCAGGTACACCGGCAGCGTGGCCACGAGCGTCTTGCCCTCGCCCGTGCGCATCTCGGCGATCGCCCCGTTGTGCAGCACCATGCCGCCTAGCATCTGCACGTCGTAGTGACGCATCTTGAGCACGCGCAAGCTGGCCTCGCGGCACACTGCGAAGGCGTCGACCAAGATGTCGTCCAGCGTGGCGCCGTTATCCAGCTTCTGCTTGAACTCGGCCGTTTTGGCCTGAAGCTCCGCGTCGCTCAGCTTCTTCAACGCCTCTTCGCGTCCCGCGATCTGCACCACCAGGGGCTGCAAACGCTTCACAGCGCGTTCGTTCGACGTACCAAAAAGCTTCTTCGCAACCCAGGTCAGCATGTTTCTTTTGTCCACTCGCGAGGAGGCGAACCCAGGCCATAGTGACCAGCTCGCCCCGCAGAAAACCGAATCGTCTCGAACGCAGGGGGTGGCCCGCGAAAGCCCAGGGAACCTAATCCTTAGGGCTTGCGCGTGCCAGCTTGACTTTCACCTTCCGCACCGGAATCTGACTCGGTACCCACGCTCGCAAATGGACGAAATGATTAACTAATCCTCTCTTTTGTAGCTCCGCCATTCGCTCGGCCACCGGGCCGCGTTTCGCGGACTGCCGCACTAACTGGATTCGCACCCGCATTCCGACTGTCTCCAGCCCCTTGAACCGACGAAGCCCGGGATTTAGTTCCGCTCATCCAAGCATCAGTCAGGATTGAAGAGGGGGAGGGGCGATCGCGACCCCGCCACGCACCTCACAGCCGTCCATGTTCCCGTCGCGGACGACGGCATCACATCGTCGGGCTGTCTAGACGATGTGCTTCAATTGGGCGCCGTAAACGGGATCTTCACTGCAAGCCAGGAGCCGCTGCTGGCGCTTTCGTCGCCGATCACGTCGCCGGCGTTTTGGTCGGCGACGTAGGTGTAGAGGGGCCAGCCCATGTAGGTGCTTTGCATGGCGGCGCCGTTGCTGAAGCTGTTGAAGTCGGTGGCGGCGAGGCCGTCCGGCACGCTCACTGGATTGCCGTAGTACACCGGCCAAGTGGTCTGGCAGTTGCTGTCGCATGCGCCAACGGGCGCGCTGGGGGAGGGCGTGTCGCTCTTGTAGATGTACAGCGTCTTGCCGGTCGCTGTTGCGAGCACCTGGCCCAACGTCGTCGTTTGGAGCGTGAAGGTGGTCGCCGTCGCGCCGCCTGACCCGGAGGCGCCTCCGCTACCTGCGGTCGCGCCGCCTGACCCGGAGGCGCCTCCGCTACCTGCCGTGGCTCCGCCTGAGCCGGCCGTCGTGTCGCCACCTCCCGTATCCGAGCCCGCAACGCTCGTTGTGCCTGCGCTCGCGCCGCCAGCCGCAGTTCCCGCACCACTCGTGTCTGCGCCCGCCGTACTGGCCGCGCCCGCCGTACTGGCCGCGCCCGCCGTCGTGCCGGTTGTGTCCGCTGGGCCCTCGTAGGTACCGTCACTGGTGCAGCCTTGGAGTGCAGCAGCCATCGTAACGACTGCCGCCGAACTCGCAGCGATGAAAATCTTGAGATGCATATGCATGGCTTGCTCCTTTGCAGGCGAACAAAGTCAAAGCGCGCGGTCCTTTGAGCATCGAAGGACCGACGCATCCGTGGCTTCGTCTTGTAGGGACTTCGACGTGCGAGGATCGATCAACGCGCAACGCGAGCGTGACACATCGACATCGAGGGATCGCAATTTGCGTTGCATGACGCGCCTTGCGGGGCAAATGGCGTCTTTGTCACGGAAAAATGCCGCTCCGGGCCGCTCCCGCCGCTTTGCTTTGCTTAGCTGGTGCGCTCGCGGCGGCGGAGCCGACGCTTGAGGGCACCCGGCGCGCGCAGCGCGTAGCGCGAGCACGACGGGTCGTGACGTGACGTCCACGACGGGGAGCAGCCAAGGAACATCACCGAGCGCGGGCTTCCTCTCGTTAGCGAGACGGATCTTTGTGCGCCATGCGGTGCTTCTGCCGTGCAGCGCCTTCTTCGAACAGCTTGCGGTCTTCGTCGTCTTCCAACTCTAGCCTGGGCACCGCCGTTGAGCGGCCGTCATCCCCCAACGCGACGTACACCACGAACGCGGAGTTGGTATGCGTGGTTTGCCCCGTGATCGGATTTTCCGCATGCACGCGCACGTAGGTTTCGACCGAGGTGCGGCCGACGTAGCTCACGCGGGCTTCGCACATCAACAGCGCGCCGACGTGGACGGGTTCACGGAAGGTCATCGAGTCGATCGCGATGGTGACGCACGGGCGGTGCGCGTGCCGCATGGCGCAGATCGCGCCGCACTCATCGACCAGACGCATGATGACGCCGCCGTGCACATTGCCGAGCGCGTTGGCGTGCTCTGGCGTCATCAGGTGGTGCAGCATCACGCGCGACTGCGAGGATGTTTTTTTTGTGACGACGGACATGATTTTCCCAAAGTCTTTCGCGGGTTATCGGGCTGTAGGCGGACCCGTGGGGCGGATCTTGCCCGAATTTTGGTCCGGCTTTGCGCGAGGCCGACGGATGAGTGCTAGGGTCCGCGGACTTCGAGGATGGATCTTTTTTACCCCATCATCCTCATCAGCTCGCTGATTTTCGTTCACGAGCTGGGGCACTTTATGTTCGCCAAGGCGTTTGGCGTGA
>JBDTJC010000028.1:0-5362 GCA_039936055.1 Polyangiaceae bacterium
CGTAGTCGATGCGCTCACCCTTCTTTTCCATCGCATCCACGATGGCCGAATAGCTGGTGACTTCACTGAGCGCGAACAGCGTGTCGATCCAATGGTAGCGCGGGGTGTGCGGGCGAATGCGCTTGTCATGGTACAGAGCGGCGATCTCCTCGTTCGGGAGGCGCTTCATGCCGTGGTACCCGCGCTGTACGACCTTGTAGCGGTCCATCTTCAGCACGTGCCCGTAACGTTTGTCGACGAGCAGGCCGCGGATCGGAAAGCGAATGGCGTACGAGAGGTGCTTCAGATACGCCGGGTAGCCGCGCCGAATCATGCGCTCGATGGTCAGCTCCACGCTGAGCGTATCCATCTTTTCCTGGCGATAGATGGCCAGCGTGTAGTCCATGTCGAACCCGATCCAGTCGATGTTCGAGAAGCGCAAATCGCGATTCACGAACACGCGGTCCGAACGCGGAATCGTGTGCGCACTGGGCGCACCGGAGCCCGCAGCGACCAGCGGCAGAACGAGCTGCCTGGGGTCTGGCACCGCCATCAACGGCGAGGCGGGGGAGGAGGGGTTGGGAGAACTGGGTGGCACAGGGGAGCGCGCTGACTTCGTGCGCGTGACTTTCGTGCGCGCTGACAAACTTTGTGTTTTTGGGGTGCTGCTGTCAACTTTTAGAGTGCCTGAAGGGCCCTGCGCAAGCAGGCCGGCCCCCGTCCTAGCGGCGCTCGTCTGGCTAGTGGCTCGGCGTAGCGTTGGGCCCCTTCCGCGACTCGAGATCGCAGGATGGTGCGGTCAGTTCTTGTAGGCTCCGCCTCACGGTCGCAGCTCGTGCTTTCGTCCTCCGAAACTTTAAGCGCGTTTTAGGGTCACGCCGTGGCCGGCGGTAATGTGGTCGAGCTGGAGTGTCGGACCGCGTGAAACCCACCCGCCCGTGAACGGCTCGTCCTTCATGAACCAGGGCGTGTCGAGATCCACGAACTGTACGCCGCCCATACCGGCCGCGAGGCACGCCGAGACGGTCATGGCCAGTTTGGATTCGACCATTCCGCCGATCATCAGGCCGAGCCCGGCCGCCCGAGCGACCGCGATCATGCTCATGGCCTCGGCGATGCCGCACTTCATGGTCTTGATGTTGATCACATCGACGGCGCGAGCCGCGATCAAGCGCAAGACGTCTGCGGCGGAGCACGCGCTCTCGTCTGCGCAGACCTTCACGAAGCTTCGCTCGCGGACGACGCGCAGGGCGTCCAAGTCTAGCTTAGGTGTGGGCTGCTCGAAGAGCGCGACGCGGCTGCGCGCCGGGCCGAGCGTGTCCAACAGCTCGAGCGCTTCGGCCGAGGTTAGGCTCGCGTTCGCGTCGAGCACGAGCTGGGCGCGGGGCGCGGCCGAGGTGATGGCGTCGAGCCGGGCGCGGTCGTGATCGAACGGCGCGCCGCCCACCTTTACCTTGAGGGTCTCGAAGCCCTGGCTCACGGCGCGCAGCGCCGCCGCGCGCGCGTGTGCGGCATCGCCCGTGGGAATGGTGATGTCGCTCACGAGTTCCGGCTCGCTACCGCCGAAGAAGGACCACAACGAGAGGTTTGCGCGGCGGCACAGCGCGTCCAGCAACGCGCTCTCGAAGCCCGCGAGCGCGCTGGGCGTGCTTGGTAGGATGTGCTGTGCGAGCTGCGCTGCGGGGCGCCAGCGCCGTGCGTCGAGGCCGAGCAGCGCGGGGCGCGCGGCGCGGAGTGCAGCGAGCACCGCGCCTTGAGTCTCACCGTTCACCGCGGGGAAGGGCGCGGCCTCGCCGATGCCGCTGGTGCCGTCGGAGAGCGTCACCGTGACGAGTACGTTGTGCGCCACTAGCTGGACGCCCGTGGCGATGCCGAAGGGCTCGTTCAGCTCGATGTCCAGCGGGACCGCGCTTACATCTGCGACGGAAATCACTCAGCGAAGCTAGCCGATTTGGCCTGGGAAAGCGCGCAACGACAATTCGCGAAGTTAATGCTAGAAGCCCCCCGCCATGGGTTTCTCCTGCGGAATTGTCGGTCTGCCCAATGTGGGCAAGAGCACTTTGTTCAACTCGCTGTCGAACGCGAAAGCGGAAGCGGCAAACTTTCCCTTTTGTACGATCGAGCCGAACGTCGGCATCGTTGCCGTGCCGGACAAGCGCATCGACGCGCTGGCCAAGGTGTACGCTTCCGATAAGCTGGTGCCGACCAGCATTCGCTTCGTAGACATTGCCGGCTTGGTGCGTGGCGCCTCCAAGGGTGAAGGCCTGGGTAATCAGTTCCTCTCCCACATCCGGGAGGTGGACGCGGTCGCCCATGTGGTGCGCTGCTTCGAAGACGAGAACGTGGTGCACGTCGAGAACAAGGTCGACCCGATCGCGGACATCGGTACCATTCAGACCGAGCTGTGCCTCAAGGATCTGGATACGGCGACCAAGCGCTTGGACAAGGCCAGGAAGCAGAGCAGGGGCGGGGACGCGGCCGAGAAGCTGGCCGTCGGCCTGTGCGAGCGCCTGACCGCGCACTTGGATCAGGGCAAGCCTGCCCGCTCGCTCGTCATCGACGAGAAAGAGAAAGACATCCTGCGCGACATGCAGCTGCTCACCGCCAAGCGCATGTTCTACGTCGGCAACGTAGATGAGGGCTCGCTCGGCAAGCTCGACGCGAACAAGCACTATCAGGCGCTCGTGGCGTTCGCGAAGGAAGAGGGCGCGCCCGTAGTGCCGATCTGCGCGCAGCTCGAGGAGCAAATCGCGGAGCTCGATCCAGCGGATCGCCCCGAGTTTTTGGCCAGCGTCGGCTTGGAAGAACCTGGGCTGAACTCGGTGATTCGCACCGGTTACGAGCTCTTGGGCCTGATTACGTACCTGACCGCTGGCAAGCAAGAGACCCGCGCCTGGACCGTGCTCAAGGGCTCCACCGCGCCGCAGGCCGCCGGCGCGATTCACACTGATTTCGAGCGTGGCTTCATCAAGGCCGAGGTGATCTGGTGGGAAGACTTGATCGCGCTGGGCAGCGAGGCCAAGTGCCGTGAAGCGGGTAAGCTTGCGATCGAAGGCCGCGACTACGTGGTCCGCGACGGCGACGTGATTCACTTCCGTTTCAACGTTTGAGCTCCTGCTCGCGGCTCGCGCGTGCTGACGCTCAGCGCGCGCGAGAGTGCAGCCATGCGCTGAGCGTGAGCACCGGCGCTGGGCCGCCGAAGTAGCCGAAAAAGCGGAGCCCCCACACCGACAGCGTGGCCAGCAGTAACAGCGAAGCGAGCGCGGTCGCGATGCGCGAGGTGAACCAGGGGTGAGGGGTGTGGTACGCGCGCGGGCCGCGGACGTAGTCCCACGCGGCCGAACCGATGCCCCAGATGAACGCTGGCGCGATCACGAATACGAGCGGATGAAAGCGGAGCGCTTCCCGCAGATTACCGTGAAAGAGCGCGAGCGTCGCGCGCGACAGCCCGCACCCCGGGCAGGGCACGCCGATCAACGCCGCCATCGGGCAGAAGGGCACGTGCGTGCTCAGGATGACGGCTGCCAGCCCGAACAGCGCGAGCAGGACCAAAGTACGGCGAAACCGAGCGCGATTCACGGCGGGTGGAGCTTAGCCGTTCTGTGGCGTGGAGCCTGGCGCATTCGTCGAACTGGCGCGGTCCGAGGCTGCCGTGTACCCACCTGAACCATGAGAGCTCTCGGCCGCGATGGAGCACCCACAAAAGAAAACGAGGCGCGTGCTCCATGAGCGCGCGCCTCGCCGGCAGTGACTCGCCGAGATCAGCGAGGGGGCAGTTGCCCGCCGCTGGCCGCTTGCCAGACTTCGTTCAAATCACCAGGCATGAAGAACAGGCCGAAGAACAAGTAGACGATTTGATTCGGCACTTGCGGGTTCGGCACGCCGGCCATGCGCTTGGCGTCGAGCATGAGCTCGCTCATCTTCAGGCCCTCGATGATGCTCAGGATGGGCAGGAAGAAGAAGATGGGCTTGAAGTCATCCTTGCCGCGGAACGCTTTGAGCTCGTTCAGCATCTTCCACATTTGGATGATCGCGTAGACGAAGCAGACCATGCTGATGACAATCGTCATCACGGGGTTGCGCACGGTGCCGATGGGGCCGCGACCGCCGCCGCCGCCCATGGGAACCATGGGCGCGCCGCCGGCCATGCTGTACTGATCTTGCGGAGGCGAGAAGCCGCCGCCCGGCGCGCCGTAGCCACCACCAGGGGGCGCGCCGTAGCCACCACCAGGAGGTTGAGCAGCGCCGTACGCCGGAGGTTGTTGCGGCGCGCCGTAGCCACCGCCCGGAGGTTGAGCGCTGCCGTACTGTTGTTGAGGCGGCGCGCCGTAGCCGCCTTGCGGTTGAGCCGGCGGAGCGCCGTACCCCGCTGGACCTGGTGTGCCGTAGCCACCCGGCGGTTGCGCATACGGATCAGCGGGCGTCCCGGGCGGCGGGCCGTAGGGGTTGGGCGCGGCGTACGGGTTGAAACCACCCGGGCCCGCGTCTGCGACCATGGTGCCGCCCAGCGGATTCACTCCTCCCTGCGGAGCGGGGCGCGGAGCCTCAGCAGCCGGAGGCGGCTGGTAAGCGGGGGGCGGCTGGTAAGCGGGGGGCGGCTGGTAAGCAGGAGGCGGCTGGTAAGCAGGAGGCGCGGGCTGCGCGTAAGCCGGCGGAGCGCCAGGCGGCGGGCCGTAGCCTGGCGGCGGAGCGCCGGGCGGCGGACCAAAACCCTGCGGTGGAGCCGCTGGACCACCGGGCGGCGGACCGAAACCCTGCGGGGCCGGCGGCGGCGTTTGCGCGCCGACCGAAGGAGGCGCGACGCCGAGCATCGTGCCTTTCAGCTGTGGGCGCGGCGCGGCGGCCGGTGCTGCCGCGGCTGGGCCAGGCGCAGCGGCTGGCGCGCCCGGCTTGGGCATCACCGGCGCGTTCATCATGAGCATAGTGCCCTTGAACTTCGGGGCTGCCGCACCCTTTAGGTTAAACCCGCACTTCTTGCAGGTTGTCGCCGCCTCCTCATTCTCAGTCCCACAATTCGGGCAAAACACTCAGCACCTCTTCCGATGACGCAGGGGAAGCCACAGCCTACACGTCCTCTCGCCCAATTCTCAAGCGGGTCGCTGCGTTCTTGTACCGATGGGGTGGCGTTCGCGTTGGTTTTGCTCCGCTCTTGACACCCCGCTTTCGGGGTCACTACGGTTCGCCTCGCCCGGGGCTACCCCGGGTAAAACCAGCTCTCCCCACGACGCCGCACGACGCCGCTCGCACTCCGCCAGACGGAAGATCGCGGCCCCGCCCCCCTCGGAAATTCATGGCATTCGCCCTCAGCGCGGAAGCAGAGCAGAAGCTCAACGAAATCCTGTCGCGCTACCCCAATAAAATGGCGGCGTGCATCCCGGTTTTG
>JBDTJC010000029.1:0-3539 GCA_039936055.1 Polyangiaceae bacterium
CGCCGCAATTTTCAACTTCTTCAGGGCTTCCTTCACTTCGGGCTTGGCGAAAAACTCCGTCCGAGTCAGCGTCTGCATGGGGCTCCTTTGCCGTTCGTTCTAGACAAACCTTCGACGAAGGACCCCGACTACAAAGTCACAGAAATCGCCTCACGACCCCGCTCCGGCAGTGATCCCCACCCTTCATGCTCGCCCGCGCCTTTCCTTTGGTCCTGGCGTTGGTTGCTCTGCTGGTGCTGCCCTGCTGCGGTGGGAAGTCCTCCGAGGCCATCGGAGACCAGAGTGGAGGACCGAGTGCGGGTCACGGCGCCGCGGCTGGCGGGGGCGACCTGGCCGGCGCCAGTGCTGGCGGGGTCGCCCAGGGCGGTGGGACCGATGCGGGCGGCGCGACTGGCGTCGGCGGCTTTGTTGGTGGAGCTGGGGCGGGTGGGGGTTCCACCGCGTGTGACGCCTACCTCGACCAGCCGGGCACGACCGTGCAAGTGGAGCTCGTCAACCACACCCAAGAGGTCATCTACCTCGGTCCCCAGACTCCCGGTTGCACCGGGTCGGCGCAAATCCAAGTCGCCGACGCGACCGGCGCGCTCTCGGCTCCGGAGTCTTGCCAGGTAAGCTGCCAAAACGTGATTCAGGGCACGACGCCGCTGTGCGGGCCCACCTTCTGCCCCGTTAACTCGACGGTCACGCTGCAGCCCGGCGAGTCGACACTGGAGGAATGGGGCGGCGCATTCTTGCGCGACGCGACCTTGCCGCTCGTTTGCCGCGCAGCCAATGGCGCGAGCGACTGTCAGCGGATCGAGGGCGTTACGCCCGGTGTCTACACGTTCTCCACGCTGGCCGGCACCAAGCTCGATTGCTCGCAGCTCGGTGGCGCGCCATGCCAGCCGTGCATGTCGAACGCCGGTGGTGGTTGCTGGACAGCTGCCGCGGTGATCGCCGGCCCGTTCCTGACCGCGAAGACGGCAGTGATGCTGGACGGTAGCTACGGCGTGGGTGGCTCGGGCAGCGGCACCGTGCGGGCGGTACAGGTAATATTCGGCAACTAGTGTCTCGGTTCGGTGGTCAAGCTCAGCCATCCGCGGACAGACTCGGCGCGTGAAGCCAGCGGAGCGACTGGCGCTGTCCACCGCGCCTCCGCCGTCTCGCGGCCTTGGCACGGTTGCGCGCATTGGTCGGCGTGGCTGGCGTCAGGCGAGAGTCACGAAGCCGGGAAGTGCACCCCGTGCAGGACCTGTCACGAAATTCCTGCCGAGTTGCGCGACTGAGTGAGGACGACGAACTGCGCTTCCTGAGACTATTAGTCTGCGAAAGCTCACTTCGCGAGCTTGTGATACCGGTTCGCCCGTTCGGCGTGGAATGATCCGGCTGCGCAAAATCTCGAGGTTCAGTGGGGCGTTCTTGGCGGAGTCGGGCTATAGCTGCACGTTATGTCGAACCGAGGCACGATGATCCGAAAGCGACTCACGGTTGCAACAGCCGTCGTTGGAGCATTTTTGATGCTCGGCTGCGGCAAGACGCGGGACGTCAACGACGTTGCGCCATCGGCCACGGGCGGCGATGGCGGCGCCACGGGCGGCGATGGTGTCGCCACGGGCGGCGATGGTGTCGCCACGGGTGGTTCGCACAGCGACGGCGGCTCGGGGCAGGTGGGCCACGTTGGGGGGGCGCCTACTTGGGATCCCCTGCAGTGCCACGTAGAACCGGTGCCCGAACCGTCTGATCCGACCGCTGCCGAGCAGTGGAGCCTGGCACGAAAGTACTGCGTTGCGCTCGGCACACAGGACTGTCTTCTCAAGACGGCAGTGGTGTTCAACGTCGGGGGTTGTACGAGCGATGAGGCGCTCGAGGCGTGCGTGGCGCAGGTGCTTTGGGTTCACTACTCTAACGTGTCGTCCGAATGCGAAGACGTTTGGCGCAAGGACATCGAGTGTGGAGCGAATTCGACCTTCGGTACGCCCCCTCTTTGCGATGGCGTCGGCACATTCGGCCCTTACGGGTCGACCGAGACCTGCACGCAAGAAAACGCGGCGTTATCCGACTGCATGGGGCAGCACAGCCCGTATGTGGAAGTGCGTGGCAGCTACGCGACTTGTCTGTACCAGTCCGCCTCAGTGTCTGCCTTGGCGTGCAACGTCACGTGCCAGCTGGGCCAGTACTCGGCTGAGCTTGACTGCTCGGGACCCGAGGGGTTGCCCAAACAATGCGGGTGCAAGATCAACGGACATGTCGTGACAAACCCAGATCCCATCTTCGTCAGTGATTGCGCGGACGCAGCGGGGCAGGCGGCGGACGGCTTGTGCACGGGCACACTCGACTGCTGCTTCGAGTCCCTCGAGCAGAACAAACAGATGTGCCGCTGCGAGGTCCCAGCTGAATACGGCTACGATAGCTGTGAGGCGATGATGGCGGTCGCACAGGGTCGGCGCGTCGACATCTGCCCCGCGCTATTGCCCGATAACAGCGGGGGTTGGCCGCCAGGTAACTGATCACCGTAAGTCAATCTCGGCACGTCGCGACTAGCCACGCGTTTGCGCGACGGGAGTCGACCCATGGATCGCGCGTGATACCGTTCCGACGGTAGGGCCCGATGACGAACGCAACGAGCAATGCCGGGGGCGACCTCGCGAGGACGGGCCACCTCATACCAAACCTGGAAGACGACGAGCTGCGGTGCCGGGACGTGCCAGATCGACGAACAGGGCGCGTTTTGGAGAGCGCTCCCAATCCGAGCTGCGACGCCGCCAATACGCCGTTTTGCGTGGGAGCCGTGTTAACCGGCTGTCAAGGAGGGCACGCCTGCTCGACTTACGACTGCGAGTCGGGCGCGTCCACACACGTCTTCGCTCAGCGCCCCACAGGCCATTCTCGCGAGCCATGCGTCCAATGAGCTCGACGAAGCCGGCATGGATACGCGATCTCAGCTTCTTTCTCGATAACGGACGGCACCCCGTTCACGAGGCTATCCCCCCTATGGGGGAGTTTGCTCGGCGCGGGTCTAGCGTGCCCTCGAGCACCGGAACCCGACGTAGGCGTAGTGGCCTGTCGGGATGTTGCCGTTGCGGTTCGCCGCGGTCAGATCCGTCGCAACGCCGCTCCAACTCCCACCGCGGACGACCCGGTGCTTGGCAGTGGTCAGGTTAGCGCAATTATTGCACGGACTAGTCGGGTAGGGGCTCGCATACCAATCCAACGCCCACTCCCACATCGAACCCGCCAAGTCCAGCTGACCGTATCTGCCGACGCCTGAGGGCTTGGAGCCCGCGGGCAGAATGTCCGCAAACGCGCATGCTCCGTTGTCAGCCAGGCAACCGTAGCTCGCATACGCCGCTGTGCCGTCCTGCGTATCGTCGGGCACTGGCGTGTTGCCCCACGGATATATCAATTCACTCGCGCCGCCCGCTGCCGCGTATTCCGGCTCTCCTGCACGTTTAGTGGGCGCAGCGGCGACGCACAAGGCGCGCAAAGGCCGGTTTTATGGGCTATTTGGAGGCGCGACGGCGAGGCGTTTGAGCGCGCACGGAACGAAGGGGAAACTGGCG
>JBDTJC010000030.1:0-16089 GCA_039936055.1 Polyangiaceae bacterium
CGAACCAACGCCTCACCGGCGCGATCACCGGCATCAGCTTGGGCACGGATGCGCCCCGCTTGTATCGCAGCTTGGTCGAAGCAACCGCCTTCGGCTCGCGAGCCATCGTGGAGCGCTTTCGCGCGCAGGGGATCCGCATCGACGGTGCGATTGCCATTGGCGGAGTGGCGAAGAAGAGCCGCTTCGTGATGCAGACCATCGCTGACGTGATGAACCTGGAGGTCACGGTGCCGGTGGGGGATCAGACCGTCGCCCTGGGAGCCGCGATGTTCGCCGCTACGGCGGCTGGCCTGTACCGCGACGTCGAGGAAGCTCAACGAGCGATGTCGTCGGGGACCGAATCAGTGTACCGACCCGATCCTGACCGAGCACGCCACTACGATCGTCTGTACAAGGACTATCTATCCCTCGGCGCGTTCGTGGAGAGCGCGGTCACGAGCAAGTCGCAGCAATAAGAGAATCTTCCGCTATTCGACCGAGCAGGTGACCGCGACCGGTCCCACAAAGGAAATGAGTTAGGACATGAGCGCTACGAGCAGCAAAGAAGTCTGGTTCCTCACTGGTAGCCAGGAATTGTACGGCCAGGAAACCCTGGACCAAGTCGCTGCGCACTCGCGCGAAATCGCGGCGTACCTTTCGACCAAACTATCTGCACGCGTGGTTTGGAAGCCGACGCTTGCCGGGCCAGATGCGATCTTGCAAACGTGCCTGGAAGCCAACGCCTCAGCGAACTGCGCCGGCGTGATCACGTGGATGCACACGTTTTCGCCCGCTAAAATGTGGATTCGCGGTCTGTCGCAGCTGGCCAAGCCGATGGCGCACCTGCACACGCAATACAACCGCAGCCTGCCATGGTCGGAAATCGACATGGACTTCATGAACTTGAATCAGTCGGCACACGGCGACCGCGAGTTCGGCTTCGTCGTCGCGCGCCTACGGCTCGAGCACAAGATCGTGGTCGGGCATTGGCAGGACACCGATGTCATTGCCGAGCTCGAGAGCTGGTCACGCCTCGCTTGCGCGGTCGCTGAATCACGCAGCCTGAAGATCGTGCGCTTCGGCGGCATGAACATGCGCGAAGTTGCGGTGACCGGCGGTGACCGCGTCGAGGCGGAGATCAAGTTCGGCTGGTCTGTCAACGGTCACGCGGTCGGGGATCTGGCTGAGCGAATTGCCGAGGTGGGAGACGCAGAGGTCGAGCAGCTCGTCTCCGAATACGAGGACAAGTACGTCGTCGCGCAGGCATTGCGGAAGGGTGGCGCCCAGCGAGAAAACCTGCGCCATGCCGCTCGGCAAGAGATCGGCATGCGAGGCTTTCTCACGAGCGGCGGCTACGGAGCCTTCACCACCACCTTCGAGGATCTGCACGGCCTGCCCCAACTGCCTGGCTTTGCCTGTCAACGTCTGATGGCAGAGGGCTACGGCTTCGGCGCCGAAGGCGACTGGAAGACGGCCGCTCTCGTGCGCCTGATGAAGATCATCTCCGCGGGTCGGAAGGGTGGAGTGTCCTTCATGGAAGAGTACACGTACCACCTGGTCAAAGGGGAAGAGCGCGTCCTCGGCGCACACATGCTCGAAGTCTGTCCCTCGATCACTGACGGCAAGCCTTCCCTCGAGGTCCATCCACTCGGCATTGGCGGCAAAGAAGCACCGTGCCGTCTCGTGTTCGACGCGGCGCCGGGCCCGGCAGTGGCCGCCTGTCTCGTGGACATGGGCGGGCGGATGCGCCTGATCGTCCAAGAGGTTGACGTAGTCAAAGTGGAGCACGCGATGCCGAAGCTGCCCGTGGCACGAGCGCTCTGGGCACCGCGCCCAGATTTCAAGCGTGCGTGTCAGGCTTGGTTGCTCGCGGGCGGTGGGCATCACACGTCGTTCAGCCAAGGCGTGACGAGCGAAGAGATGGCGGACCTAGCCGGCATGCTGGGCGTGGAACACGTGCGCATCGGACACGGCACGGACCTAGCGGCGCTCAAGAAAGAGCTGCGCTGGAACGAGGCCGCGGCAAACGGTCGGGTGCGCTAGGCATGAAATCCAGCTACGGCGACCTCAAAGAGCAGGCCTGGCACGCGAACCTGGAGATCCCGCGCCGCGGGCTCGCCATCTACACCTTTGGCAACGTCTCGGCGTTCGACGCCGAGCGAGCACTGTTCGCGATCAAGCCGAGCGGCGTGGATTACGAGACCCTCGCGGTGTCTGACATGGTCGTCGTCGACCTGGAGGGAAAAATCGTGGAAGGCACGCTTCGCCCCTCCTCCGACACGAAGACCCACGCCGCTTTGTACCGGGCGTTCCCAGGCATCGGCGGGATCGTGCACACTCATTCAACGTATGCGACGGCCTGGGCGCAGGCCTGCATGCCCATCCCGCTGTACGGCACCACTCACGCGGATCATCTCGCCGAGGAGGTGCCGTGTACCGCGGTGATGACCGCTGACGCGGTTGAGGGTGATTACGAAGCCGAAACGGGCACGCAAATCATCGATTGCTTCCGGACTCGTGATCCCGGAAAGACCCCGATGGTGCTCGTGGCCGGTCATGCGCCGTTCGCATGGGGCAAGACAGCGGCCAAGGCGGTGTATCACGCCGTGGTCCTGGAGGAGCTGGCCAAGATGGCGTCCATCACGCGGACGCTGAACCCGCAGGCTCGCCCGCTACCAGACTACCTCGTGCAGAAGCACTTCGAGCGGAAGCACGGCAAGCACGCGTACTACGGACAATCCTAGTCACTGCTCACAGATTCAATATTTCCAGCCAGTTCTAGTGAACGAGAGAAGGGTAAAGATGCGACGAGTCCATCAGTTGTTGGGGCTATCAGGATTGTTCGTCATGGGCTTGGTGTCGACTCGCGCCTTCGCCCAACCGGCTGACGACGACGTCGACCCTGACGCCCGTCCCGACACGACGGCGCCGAAAGACGCCCATGCAGCGCCCGCACCCGCGGCGGCCACGCCCGCGCCCGAGGCTGCTGCTACGCCAGCGGAAGACGCTGCGGCGCCAGCGGCGAAACCCAAATTTGGCGACCTGACTACGAGTGGCTACTTCCGCGGCGGGTTCGGCGGGAGCAGTCAAAAAGGCCGGATGACTTGCTTCGCACTCGCCAATCCGCAGGGCTTGGTCTCCAAGTACCGGCTCGGCAACGAGTGTGAGGTGTGGGCTGAGTTCGGGCTCCACACCGTGGTTTACGCGGGCTCAGATGGCTCGGTTGCGCACCTGCACTTCATGCCGACCGCCTTCATCCCGAACACCTACATTGGCTATCCTTCGACTGGCGTCACCTCTTCGGATCTCGGATCGCCCGGCACGGGCGCAACGGTCGCCTTCCCCAATCTGTACGTGGATATTCAGGGAATTCCCTGGCTGGCAGGAGGCACGGCGTGGGTTGGCACGCGCTACTACAAGCGCGAAAGCGTCTACATCAGCGACTTCTTCTATTGGAACCCGTCCGGGGTTGGCGCCGGCATCGAGGACATCAACCTCGGGAAAGACCTGCGGCTCAGCTACGCAGCGTTCGCCGTGGACGGCCAGCCCAATGGGATGCCGCAGTTGCCCATGCAAGTCGACTTCGGCGTTCGTAACGATGTGCAGCTTCGAGGGATCAAGCCTTACCCGGGCGGCGAATTCCAGGTCGGGTTCCAGTACATTGCGGATCTAAGCAGTAACAAAGACCAGGACGGGGCCCTCCGCCAACCCGATGGCTCGAAGGTCACTCATGGCGGCTGGGGCGTCACCCTCCAACATGTGCAGCAGGTGCTGGGCGGCGACAACAAGCTGGCCCTTCAATACGGCAAGGGCGGCGGCACCGGCTTCGGAACGCTGGCGCGCTTCTATTATCCGGATTTCTCGCTCTACCATGACCCGGCGGAGACGCGATTTCGGCTCGTGGATGTGCTGACCGTTCAACCCCTTGACTCGCTCGGCGGACAGGCCGCCTTCGTCTACCAGCATGATGATCAAGGGAACGCCAGCTCGAAAACAACTTGGATGTCTGCCGGCGCACGCGTGGCCTACGCGTTCACCGAACACGCCAAGCTGATCGGTGAGGTCGGCTACGACCACGTGACCAAGAGCAACGGTTCGGATCCGCAAATGCTCACCAAACTGACGATTGCCCCCGCCATCACCGCGGGCAAGGGCTTCAATTCGCGCCCTGAGTTACGCCTCTTTTACACCTGGGCGATGTGGAACGAAGCCGCACGCGGCGCAACGGTGGATTCGGGCAGGATTTACACGACCACCAACAAGCTCAGCGGCGCCACCTTCGGTTTGCAAGGCGAAACCTGGTGGTGAGCATCCCGAACGGCCCGCAAACAGCGTGCGAACGTTCGACAACGGCACGTCAACGGAGCCGCATGTCGGCAGCCATAGAAAGGGCTAATCGATGAACAGGAGAACGTCTGGGATTGGATATTTTTTAGGCGTCTTGTTCGGAATTGGCGGAGCGGGCTGCTCACTCACCTCCCCTGATCCGGCGCAGGCCGTGACTGGAGGTGCGGACGCCGGAGGCATGACTGGCACATCTGGCGGCATGAGCTCGGGCGGTAGCGGTGTTGCTGGTACTGAAAACGCCGGCGGAACGCTGGCCGCGGGCGGCGACATGACAAGCGGCGGCGCGGTCGGCCTCGCGGGCTCGGGCGGCAGTGTGGGCGCAACTGGTGGGAGCACCTCGGGTGGCACTTCGAGCACCGGCGGCACGGGCGGCACGAAGGCATCGGGCGGTGCGTCTGGTTCCGTCAGCATGGCGGGTGCAGGCGGCTCGGCGAACACGACCAAGTTGCCTTGCGACATCTACGCAGCGGACGGCGGTCCATGCGTCGCAGCCCACAGCACGGTTCGAGCGCTTTTGGCTGCGTACAGTGGCCCGCTGTACCAGGTGAAGAAAGCGGATGGGACGACCAAAGACGTCCCCGCCGTGGCCCCCGGTGGGCTCGCTGACTCCACCGTCCAAGACACGTTCTGTGGCACCACGGCATGCACGATCTCGATCATTTATGACCAGTCGGGCAAAGGGAATCACCTCACCAAGACGCTTCCGGGTGGGAGTGCCAAGCCGGGAGGGGACAACGAAGCCGACGCGAAGGCATTGCCCATCACGCTTGGTGGCCACAAGGTGTACGGCGAGCACAACCCGGCGGGTGTGGGTTATCGAAACAACGCCGCCGTCGGCACCGCAAAAGGCGACAACGCCGAGACGGAGTACATGATCACCTCTGGTGACTACATGAACAATCAATGCTGCTTCGATTACGGGAACATGGAGACCAACACCCATGACAACGGTAATGGCACCATGGAGGCCATCTACTTTGGCAATTGCACCATTTGGGGCAGGGGCGGCGGCAGCGGCCCCTGGGTGATGGGCGATATTGAAAACGGCCTCTGGGGGGGCGATAGCAGCCCCTACGCCATGAACACCCCCGTGACCTTCAAGTACGTCACGGCCATGCTGAAGGGTGACGCACCGGGCAAGAACCACTGGGCGATCAAAGCCGGCAACGCGCAGACCGGCACTCTCAAGACGATGTTCGACGGAAAGCGCCCCAACTCGACTTACAATCCGATGCGGAAAGAGGGCGCCATCGGCCTGGGTACCGGCGGCGACAACAGCAACGGTGCGAACGGCAATTTCTTCGAAGGCATCATGACCGCCCACTATTCTTCCGACGCGGCCGACGACGCTGTACAGGCGAATATCACCGCCGCTTATGGGCAGTAGCGCACACCCGGTGCAGGTCGCGCGCCGCTCGGTCCTTCCGGGCCTGCTTGCGCTGACCTGCGCCGCGCACGTGCAAGCACAAGCACTATCGACCGTCACCGTGTCGGTCGATGGCGCTGCAGCCGGGACGCCACTCGAACGCGTTTGGCCCTTCCACGGCTTCGATGAAGTCAACTACACGACCTCGCCGGAAGGTACGGCGCTGCTCGGCACCTTGGTCAATGCGCACAGCGCACCGGTGCACGTACGCAGTCACTTTCTGCTCAACAGCGGTGACGGTGAGCCCGCGCTCAAGTGGGGCTCGACCAATGTGTACAGCGAGGACGCAGCCGGGAACCCGCTCTACAGCTGGCCCATCACCGACGGCATCCTGGACGCAGTGACCGCGGCCGGCGCGTTTCCGTTCGTGGAGCTCGGCTTCATGCCGGAGGCGCTCTCGAGCCACCCAACCCCTTACCGCAACTCCGGCGCCACGACGCTCAACGGCGGGTGCTTCTATCCTCCGACCGACTACAACAAATGGGCGAGCCTCATCGGCACGTGGGCGACGCACGCCGACGAACGCTACTCGGGCGTCGCTGCGAACTGGCTGTGGGAGCTCTGGAACGAACCCGACCTTCCCTATTGGCACGGCACGTTCGACGAATACGCGAAGCTGTACGACTACACGGAATCAGCGCTGCACGGCGCGATCCCCAACGCCGCACTCGGCGGCCCCGCGAGCGCCGGCAGCAGCTTCCTGACGCAATTCCTCAAGCACTGCGCGACCGGCACGAACGCCGTAAGCGGCGACACAGGCACCCGCCTAGACCTGATCAGCTTTCACGCCAAAGGCGGCGTAGCAATCGTCGGCGACCACGTGCAGATGGACCTCGGCAACCAACTCCGGCTGCACCGGGCGGGCTTCGCCGCGGTCGCTGGGTTTCCGCAATTCAAGAACACGCCCATCTACATCACCGAAGCGGATCCCGACGGCTGCGCTGCTTGCCCCGCCAGCACCAATCCCGCCGATGCATATCGAAATTCCACCGCGTACGGAGCGTACGAGCTCGCGATGATGAAGCACTCGCTCGAGCTCGAAGCTCAGGTGGGTGTCAAGCTGGGCGGGCTGCTCACGTGGGCGTTCACTTTTCCGGGCAGCTCTTATTTCGCAGGGTATCGTGCTCTCGCCACGAACGGCATCAACCTGCCGGTGCTGAGCGCGTTCGAGCTACTCGGTCGCCTCGACGGGACGCGTTTGCCGCTCACGAGTGACGGTGCCCACACGCTGGACGACGTGCTGACGAACGGGGTGCGTGACCAGCCGGAGGTCGACGGTATTGCCACGCGCAACGGCAGCGCGATCCAAGTGCTCGTCTGGAACTATCATGACGACCTCGTGACCGCTCCTGCCACGGCGGTGCATCTGAAGATCCAAGTAGCCGCGAGCTTCGGGGCCGGCGCGCGCATCTCGCACCTGCGCGTCGACGAGCTGCACGGCGACGCTTATACGGTTTGGGTCTCGCAAGGCATGCCGGCGAGCCCGTCGACCGCGCAGGTCGCGGCGCTGCAGCAAGCCATGGACCCGTCGTTGCTTGAGGCGGAGAAAACGGTCACGGTGGCGCCCAGCGGAGCCGTTGACGTCAACTTCGATTTGCCCAGGTTCGGCGTCTCGTTGCTGACAATCGTGCCCGCCAGTGGCGCCGACGCGGACCCAAGCCAGGGCGCCTCCGGGGACGCTCGCCGCAACGCTTGCGCCTGTCGCAGTGGTGGGCGCAGCAACCACTCCGGCGACTCGGCGGCTTGGTTCGGAGTGTGCACCCTAGCTCTCGTCATGAGCGTTCGCCGCTGGAACGCACGCAAAAGCGGAGCGAGCTGGCGCAAGTAGCGACGGTCACCGACGGAGGTCCTCGCTCGCAGGTGCGGCCACGGCCGCGACGCATTGCGCCGAGAGGCGAAGATTCCGCGCGCGGCCGTCAAAACTCACTTCGCGCGACGTGTCCGGCCCGCGGCAAGCAGTCGTGCGCTGCGTATTTTTTTGGTGACGGATCCGACGCTGCGCCGACACCTTAACAAAGGTGCAGAGCGCGTCGTTCGTCATTGCTGCGGTCGCGCTGAACGCCACGGCAGCCGCAACACGGTCAGCCTCACCCTGCTTCCGGCCGGGCACCCTCGCGACGGAAGCCCCCCCCTCCAAGGAGACCGTGCAATGAAGATACAATCTGCCGTTCTGGCACTGGCAGTGCCACTCGCAATGATCGCAGGCGCATGCAGCGGGTCGAGCAGCACGTCCGGCTCCGCGGGAGCGCCCGGCGGCGCTGGAGCGATGGCCTCAGGTGGCTCGAGTAGCTCAGGCAGCGGTGGGCTGGTGGGCACGGGCGGCACGTCCGGCGGCTCTTCTTGCACCAATGTGACGGCCTGCGGCGGCAGCGTGGTCGGAACGTGGAAGGTGAGCGCGTCCTGTATCAAGGTGAGTGGCAATCTGGACCTGTCGTTGGTTAGCGCAGGTTGTCCAACCGCCCCGGTCACCGGCTCACTCGCGGTCACTGGAACCTGGACCGCCAACGCCAACGGAACCTACACCGACAACACCACGACCACGGGTGATGAGCAGTTCACGCTCGCTCCAGCGTGCTTGGTCATCTCGTCCACTCAAACCGACTGCCCGGGGGCCGCGAGCATTATCTCCAGCTTGGGCTACTCCACCGTCACTTGCACCCCGGCGACCGGCGGCGGGTGCGGTTGCACCGCTACAGTGCACCAGAGTGGCGGCATCGGCTTGGTTTCCAATATTGCCTCGTCAGACGGCAACTTCACCGCCGCCGCCAATCTCCTCACCATCGACGGCCAGCCGTACGCTTACTGCGCCTCGGCAAGCGGAATGACCTGGTCCCCGCAGACCCAGAGCCCCACTACCTCCGGCACCGTTGCCTTCGAGATGACAGCCGCAAGCTCTGGCGGCGCGGGCGGCGCGGGCGGCATGGGCGCCGCGGGCGCAGGCACTGGAGGCACCGCCGGTAGCGGTAGCAGCATGGCAGGCAGCGCGGGCAGCAGCATGGGCGGCGGCGGCAACGGCATGGCCCCGTGCGATATCTACAAGGGCGGCGGTAACCCGTGCGTCGCAGCGCACAGCACCGTCCGAGCCCTCTTTGGAGCGTACAGCGGCAAGCTCTATCAGGTTCGAAATACGGCCGGCACCACCAAGGACATCCTCACGTTAGCGCCGGGTGGCATTGCCGACGGGGCCTCGCAGGACACCTTCTGTATGGGGACCACCTGCGTCATCACCGTGGTCTACGACCAATCCGGCAAAGGAAACGACCTCTGGTACCAAGGCTCAACGATGGTACCAGGGTCGCCGTCAAGCAGCGCTTCGAAAGCTACAACCGAGTCACTGACGGTCGGCGGGCACAAGGTGTACTCGCTCTACATTAACCCCGGCAATAGCTATTGGGTCGATGCCTCGAAGTCCGGCATTCCGCTCGGCAAGGAGCCTGAGGGGATGTACATGGTGACAAGCGGCAAGCACTTCAACGCCGGGTGTTGCTTCGACTACGGCAACAGCGAGACGGACCGAAAGGCGGACGGCTCGGGCGCGATGGACGCCATCAACCTCAGCTCGAATAGGGCCTGGGGCACGGGCGCCGGATCCGGTCCGTGGGTGATGGCGGATCTCGAGTACGGGCTCTTCGCCCAAGGCGACAACAAGAACAATCCGAGCGATCCGAGCCAGACTGCCACGTTCGTCACTGCCATCCTGAAGAACAATGGCACGACAGAGTACGCGCTCAGAGGCAGTGACGCCACTGCCGGCAGCTTGACCACGTATTACAAGGGAGCCCTACCCGGGGGCTGGAACCCGATGAAGAAGCAGGGCGCAATCGTGCTCGGCAGCGGCGGTGATTGCTGCAAGCCCGATGGTGGTGCCAATCAGAGTGACGGCACCTTCTACGAGGGCTGCATCGTTACCGGGTATCCGACCGATGCGACGGAAAACGCCGTTCAAGCAAACATCGTCGCGGCGGGGTACACCAAGTAAGCGCGGTGTAAGCAACGCTTCCGTTCGGGGGCCCGGCACGCCCGGGCGCCCGAACGGAAGCACGCTCGATATTTATGGTGGCGCCGGAACGTCTCCGCATGCAAGGAGTGCGATTGCGGAGGCAAATCCGCTGGCGCCGCCAATTCATCCGAGCGAGGCTCTCTTTCGCGACCGTCGTACCAAGGCGGGGAGGTCTTCAGCTTCGAGGGCGACGATGACTTGTGGGTCTTCATCGACAACAAAATCGCGGTTGACCTCGGGGGTATCCACTCCCAGGCGGCACAGGACCTCAAGTTGGATGACTTCGCGGCCGTTGCTGGTCTGGTGGTGGGCAACGTCTACACGTTCGATCTGTTCAACGCCGAGCGGCACCCTTACGGCTCAAATTTCAAGATCACCACTTCGATGACTTTCGTAGATTGCGGAGTCGACCCCGTCGACGTCCGCTAGCGCCGGGGGCGCAACGCCACCCCGCTCAAAGGAACAGGGCGTGATTCCTCGAACCGCACGACAACCCACGCGGCTAATGGGGGGTGCACTTGCGATGCTCACAGCGGCAAGCTGTAGCATCTACGCCCCCTCGCTCCTTGAGGCGGGCGCGTCGGGCCATAGCAGCGCGGGAGCGACGAGCCAGTCCGGAATGTCCGGCACGACGGGCGACGCGGGGACGGGCGACGGCGGAGGCGCCGGTGAGCCGGGCGCCAGCGGTAGCTCGGGCGTGGGCGGCCTCGCCGGTGTGGGTGGCGACGGCGAGAGTGGCGGCACGACGGGCGCTGGTGGCAGGTCGTCGAGCGCGGGTTCGTCCGGCAATAGTGGCACCGGTGGCGCAGGCAGTGGCGGCACGACGAGCATCGGTGGGAGGGCTGGCGCTGGCGGCACGGCTGGCGCTGGCGGCACGGCTGGCACTGGTGGTTCCAGCGGCAGCGCGGGCGCCGGTGCAACGGCGAACGGGTGCGCGAAGCTCTCCGTGCCCCTGGACGACGCGGCAGACAAAGCGCACTTCGTCATCTCGCTCACGTCGGCCGTTGACCTGAGCAATGCAACCATCAGCATGCACCTGTACGTGCGCGCGGGCTCGGGCGGCAGCATCTTCAACTACGTTCAGGATTCTGGGACGTACCGCTTCTTTGGGGTGCCGCCGGCGCAACGCGCCGCGCTCAGCAGCCTGAGCGGCTGGTCTACCATCACCTGGGCTGTCGGCGCGCAGGCGGATTCCGGGACAACGGGCATCGTAAAGAGCAGCATCAAGAACATCGGTATCGAGATCGGCGCGCAGCCGTCGACCAGCTGGACGAACCCGACCATCGTCTACATCGACTCGATCGCCGTGACGACCCCGGCGTCATCCTACACGTTCGACGCTTCGAGCTCCGTCTACCCCACTCCGACGACCACATCGGTCTCGGGACAAGCTCTCTGGATAAATGGCGGCGCCACGGACACTACCGCAGTCGGCGTGACGCTGAGCTGGCAAGCAACGTGCCCGTGAGACGGCGGGCATTCGGGCAGGCACCCCGGCCACCTGCCGCGGGCTGTCGGCGCGTTGGCCTCCCGCGAGCTTTCGGGAGGTCGACGAGACGCAGGTTTCCGCCTAAGGCTTCAGTAGATGCCCGGCGCGCCGAGACCATGGCCTGGTGAAGCCTCCTATCCCCGAGCGTGCCTCCGTCGGGTGCGCGGGCACAGAAACGTCCACTCCTGACGCCCAGCGTGGGCGAATCCCTGCAAGCGGTCTGTACCGATCAGCGCTGCTACTCGAGTCTTCCGCAGCGTCCAGTATTGATGTCGGTTTTGCGAGACGGCTCAATCGTCCTGATGGTGTTGCTCGTCTATCTCCCGGCCATCCGCGCCGGGTTCGTTTGGGACGACGATTCTTGGACAACTAAAATCCTTGAGTTGCTGCGCGACGCATCCGGTCTGCGCTCGATCTGGTTTCGCCCGACCGCCCTGCAGCAGTACTATCCTCTGACGGGCACGACGTTCTGGCTGGACTACCACTTGTGGGGGTTTTGGCCGCTGCCCTATCATGTGGAGAACGTCCTCCTCCACGCGTTGTCTGCGCTCCTTTTCGGGCGGTCGTTGCGTCGGCTCGCACTCCCGGGCGCGTGGCTAGCGAGTGCGATCTTCGCTCTGCACCCGATGATGGCTGAATCCGCTGCCTGGATTACGGAACGCAAGAACGTCCTTTCACTGCCCCTGTGCCTCGGGGCCTTCCTATTCTATCTCGACTTCGAGCGGCGCCGCAGGGGTACCGTCGTCGGCGGACTGCCCGAATCCGGGGCGACCACCGGTCCCGCGCGACGCCGCTCGGGCTACGCGACCCTCTCGTATGCCCTGGCTTGGCTTCTCTTTCTGGGAGCGCTGCTGGCGAAGACCACGGCGTGCACCTTCCCTGCGGCGCTTCTGTTGTTGACCTGGTGGCGGCGAGGCGCATTGCGATGGCGGCAGGACGTCCTCCCGACGCTCCCCTTCTTCGTCCTGGGCATCGGCATGTGTGCGGTGACCGGCTGGCTGGAGAAAACTCACGTCGGAGCGAATGGTGCTGACTATGCCCTAACGGTCTCGCAACGCTGCCTCGTTTCCGGGCGGGCGTTCTGGTTTTACCTGGGGAAACTCGGATTCCCCGCGAACCTCGCTTTCGTCTATCCGCGCTGGCAACCAGACGCTGGGGTCTGGTGGCAGTGGCTCTATCCGATGACGGCCCTGGGCTTTCTCTTCGCGCTGTGGCGCGCGCGGGTGCACATTGGTCGTGGCCCTGTCACCGCGCTGTGCCTCTTTGCGGGGACGTTATCGCCGCTGCTGGGCTTCGTGAACGTCTATTACATGCGGTACTCGTTCGTGTGTGATCACTGGCTCTACCTGCCAAGCCTAGGACCCATTGCCCTGATCGCATGCGGAATATCGACCGTCGTCAGGGGCCGCGCTGGGGAGCTCTTTCTCAAAGCCGCCGTCGGTGGGGTCATTCTGCTGACACTCGGGGTGCTGACGTCACGGCAAGCCGCCATGTACGCGGATGCGGAATCGCTCTGGCGGACCACGATTCGCCGAAACCCTGGCGCATGGTTTGCCCATAACAATTTGGGCAATCTACTGTTCCGGAAAGGGAAATCCGACGAAGCGATCGGCCAGTTTCAGGAAGCAATTCGTCTCAAGCCAGATCTCGCCGAAGCGTACACGAGCCTCGGGGTTGCTTTCGGATCGAAAGGCAAGATCGAACAGGCCATACGCGCCTTCAGTGAAGCCATCCGGCGGAACCCAGACTATCCCGAGGCGCACTACGACCTCGGAATCGCCCTCTTGCTGCGAGGTGAGAAGGACGCTGCGATCATCCAATATCGGGAGGCCATCCGATTGAAGCCCGGATCGAGTACGGCTAGCACCCCCCTCGGGCGTGCCCTAACGGCCCGTTGATAGAAGATCGCCAACCGCGTGCGACATGAAGCGCTGGGCCGGGACGCGCTTGTCAGTCGGCATCATGGCCGCGGGGTCCGAGCCCGCTTCATCCCATCTATCCCAAGCTGGGGGCGAGCGCGGCCCCGTCTCGCCTTGCCCGACGCGCTCCGTGACACGCGAAAGAGCTCCTCTCCGAGCCGATCCCGATCCCCGGACCGATCCCCGATCTGGGGCCGCGCCCGCGCGCAGCCTCTTCTTTCACGAGTGGGGGCAAACGGCCGCAAACGGCGGCAAACGCCAGATCCTTTCGCCGGGACTCGTGGCGTGTTACTGGATTCGGCCGCGCCACCGAGTACGCATTTCCAAACGGAACTCGTCGGCGGCTGACACTGCCTAAATAGTCCGCCACCGAAATCCCATGACGCTCAAGGCCACTCCAAGCCGCCCAGAAATCGCAAGAAAATCGCCATTTCAGGCACGCACGCCGCTGGATACAGTAAGTAGCTAGCGTGAGCGGCTTGTGCGGTGGCCGAGGAGTTCTCCAACACGTCTCTCAGCGCGGCGCAGGTGCCGCGTTGCGACTTACAACCCTCAGCGGCGCGCTCAAACGGAACGCACCCGCAAGGCAAGGCGGCCGCAGCGGCGACCGCGTGCCTGCCAATAAATTTCAGCTAGTGATCCTATGATTATCCGCGCCAGGGAGGCGTATCCCTCGATGAGAACAAGAAACGTTTGGAGTCAGATCTCGTTCGTCGCGCTCGTCGGCATTTTCGGCGGCTGCTCACTTAGCTCGACCACCCCCGGCTCAGGCGGTGCCACCGGTACGAGCGGTGCCACCGGTACGAGCGGTGCCACCGGTACGAGCGGTACGAGCGGTGCCACCGGTACGAGCGGTGCCACCGGTACGGCGGGCTCGCCAAGTGTGGGCGCCATCAAGTGTCCCGCTACGACGCCTCCCCCCCCCGTGACCGATGCGGCAGCGCCCATCAAAGCACCGTGCGATATCTATGCGCTGGACGGAGGCCCCTGCATTGCCGCCCACAGCATGGTTCGCGCTCTTTATGCTGCGTACGCTGGGCCGCTGTACCAGGTGAAGAAGGCGGACGGTACGACCAAGGACATCACGGTGCTCGCCCCGGGCGGCTTCGCTAATTCGGCCGATCAAGACACCTTCTGCGGCGTTGATGCCTGCACCGTCTCGATCATTTACGACCAATCAGGCCGAGGCAACAACCTGACCAGTGCGCCCGCTGGCGGCGCCAAGACAACGCCCGACAAGGAGGCCAACGCCAAAGCTCTCCCCGTCACGTTCAGCGGCCACAAAGTCTACGGCATCCACGTGGTAACCGGGATTGGCTATCGGAACAACGCAGCTTGTGACACCGCAGTCGGCGATGACGCGGAAACCGAGTACATGATCGTCGACGGCGCGGTTCACAACGGTGGTTGCTGCTTCGACTACGGAAACATGGAGCGAAACAGCCGCGACAACGGCGAGGGCACGATGGAGGCCGTGTACTACGGAACGTGCATCATTTGGGGTAAGGGCGCCGACAGCGGTCCGTGGGTGATGGGGGACCTCGAAAACGGTCTCTGGGCTGGGAACACCAGCCCCTTCGCCGCCAGCATGCCCGTAACGTCTGCGTACGTCACCGCGATGGTCAAAGGTGACAAGGCCGGCATGAACCACTGGGCCATCAAGGTCGGCAATGCGCAGATGGGCGGCCTGACCACCCCGTTCGACGGACCGCGCCCCAGCTCGAAGTACAATCCGATGAGGAAGGAAGGCGCCATCGGCTTGGGTACCGGCGGCGATAACAGCAACGCCGGGCAAGGTAATTTCTTCGAAGGTGTCATGACCGCTGCTTACTCGTCGTCCACGGCCGACGACGCCGTACAAGCCAACATCGTGACGGCCTTTGGCCCGTGAGGCTCGCGGAGGCATGACACACATGAACAACGAAAGAGGAAGAATGCGACTGTCGCTGCTAGCCCTGCCCCTGCTCCTGCTCCTCGGCTGCAACAACGCGAAGAAGGACAGCGCCGCAGCGGCCTCCTCCGGCGCTACGCCCGGCGCGGCGGGCAAGATCGTCAAGCTTGCCTTCGTGACCAACAACGCGAGCCAGTTTTGGAAGATTTCCGAAGCAGGCCTGCGCAAATACGAAAAAGAGGCGAAGGTCCAGGTCGACATGAAGATGCCGCCCAACGGCACGCCGGAGGACCAGAATCAGATCCTTCAGAACCTGACCAGCCAGGGCTACGACGCGATCGCGGTCAGCGTGATCGCGCCGAAGGACCAGCTCGCCATTCTTAACGAGGTTGCAGCCAAGACCAACCTCCTCACGTTCGACTCCGATGCCCCCGCCTCGAAGCGGCTGCTCTACATCGGCACGAACAACTTCTCCGCCGGACAAGCGCTCGGCGAGCGCATCGTGAAGCTCCTGCCGGACGGCGGGAAAATCGCGATTTTCGTCGGGTCGCTCGCAACAGATAACGCCGCACAGCGCCTGGGTGGCATCGAGGCCGCGATCAAAGGTCACAAGATCGACATCGTCGACAAGCGCGAGGACAACACGGATCGTGCGAAGGCCCGGTCCAACGTGGAAGACATCATCAACGCGCACAAAGATCTGAGTTTGGTGGTCGGCCTCTGGAACTACAACGGCCCGGCCATTGCCGCCGCCATCGAAGGCTTGGGCAAGCAGGGCAAGATCAAAGCCGCGGTATTCGACGAAGACGATGCGACGCTCGACGCCATCAAGAAGGGAACCATCGAGGCGACCGTCGTGCAGAAGCCGTTCCAGTTCGGCTACCTCGCCGCCAAGTGGATGAATGAACTCGCGACCAAAAACGCCGAGACGAAGAAAGCCTTGCCGGCAAACGGCATCATCGACACCGGCGTGACCGTGATCGACAAGAGCAACGTCGACTCGTTCAAAGCCGAGCTGGGCGAGATGAAGAAATCGGT
>JBDTJC010000031.1:0-33490 GCA_039936055.1 Polyangiaceae bacterium
AGCTACGTTCACAGCGGTTTCGGGCGCCTCCCCCCGAACCCGCACTGGCCCCGTCGTCTAGCGGTTAGGACGTCGGCCTCTCACGCCGATAACACGAGTTCGATTCTCGTCGGGGTCACCAGTAAAAACAGCCGCTTCGTCGTTGGACGGCTGAACCGTCAGGGAGGTTTTGCCCCTGAGTAGGGGCAGAACTCCGAGAGTCGGCAGAGCGTTCGCGGGCATGGTGAGCGTCCCGCGCTGTGCGAGCTGCACGTAAAGCATGTGCGTCCGGTGGTCCTTGTGACCCGCTAGCGCCATGGCCTGCTGCACGTTGACGCCAGCTGCGCCGAGCGCGGTGTTGAACGCGCGGCGGAAGCTGTGAAAGTCCGCCGCCTTCGACCGCGGCGTGTCCGCCTGAATGGCGTCGAGCGCACGCGCTGCGAGTTCGGTGGCCAGCCGGTCAGCTCGGGCCTTTCGGCGCTCTGACTTGCCGGCCGTCGCAAGGGTTCGCTCGGCCTGCCGGAGCGCGTCGAGCGCTTCGACGAAGCCGGGCAGCGGCCGGTGCACGCCAGCCGTCCAGAGTGCCGCGCGCAGCTCGCGGGCGTGGCTTCGCTTCCCGTGGCGCTCCCCTGCCCGGTCCCCTTTCAGCACGGGGAAGACGGGGCCGACCTTGGGGCCTTCCGAGTTGTCGGGCTTCCGCTGGCCTTCCCACCAGGCCTGCAGCGGCGCGCGCAGCATTTCGGGCAGCTCAAGCCGCACGAGCTCGATCGGAGCTTCGGGCCCGTCTGTCTTCGGGCGGTATACCTCCGCGCTCTGCCACGTGGCGGTGTCGACGTGTGACCAGTCCCACGCGTGCAGATCGCTCGTGCGCATGCCGCCGAAGCACCGCGACGCGAGAGCCATCAAGCGAATGTGCTCCGAGATCTGCGCGCATGTCATGAGCTCCGCGAACTCAGCGTCGCTCAGGATCACGCGGGGGCGCGCATCGACTGCGAGTCCCTTCGGAAGCTGGGCGCGCTGCACGGGGTTCTCGGTGATCACTTCGTCCCGCCACAGATCACCGAACACGCCGTTCAGATCGTTGCGCAGGTGTTGGACGCTCTGCTTGCTCAGGCCCGCGGCGCCGGCGGCGGTCAGCACATCGCGAATGTGCATTGGGCGAACGCCGGCGATCGGCAGCTTCGCCAGCTCGGGCAGCGCGTAGCGCTCAAGCCTGGATAGGCGCTCAGGCCACGTTTTCAGGCCTTCTGTGCCCTGACGTTGCACGATGCGGACGACGGCCTCCGCCACGGTCTCGGTCTCGGCAGCGATAGCCGTGAGTTCGTCGACCGTCGGAGCGGTCGTGGCCGCTTGCTCCTTCGTGAGGCGGGCCAGCTTGCGACGAGCAACGGGCTTCGAGTCCGTCTCGAGGTCGAACCACTTGCGGATCGCCTCGCCCTCGACCGTCACCGTGAGGCGTGCGTGCCAAGTGCCGTAACGGAATTCGAGCGTGCCTTTGCGCGGTCGGCCGCCGGCGTGCTTTTCTTTTCTGTTGTCCGTCATTTGTCCGCTCCGTACTTCTCTTCGATTCTCGCGATGTCGGCCTTGAGCGCGCGGCGCGGCGCGGCGTAGCCGTGTAGGAATTCTTCGAAGTCGGCGATCAGGCTCGGGTCAACGCTCTCGAGCCTGGCGACGAATTTTCGCTTGGCCGCGAGCGCTTCCACGACGGCTGGGCTGTCGGGCTCAGGCTTCTGTTGCTGCTTAGGCATCGCTCGGGTCCTTCGGGTAGCGCGTAGGCGTATTTGCCAAGTGCTCGTTGTGCCGGTCCAACGCTTTCCGAACGGCCGCGTTGCCATGCTCGTCCGCGAGCTCCAAGAGCAGCATGCCCCAGCGGATCATCTGCTCGTCTTCGGCAAAGTTGCGCGCGCGACTCGGCATCTTTTCGGATACCTGGCGGTAGAGTTCTTGTTGGCCCATTGTTCGTTCGAACGGCATCAGTGTGATCCTCTCGCTGCGTAGTCGTGATAAGCCGCAAGTCTGGCCGCACCACCGTCGGTGCCCTTCGCCGCCTTCTTGAGGGCCGTTTCGCTCAGGTGGGCATACCGTTCGGTCTCGTCGATCGAGGCGTGCCCGAGGAGATCACGCACCTCCTGAAGCTGCCAGGTCCGGCCCCACCATCCGGAAACGAGTGAAGAGCCGCAGGTGTGCCGCAGGTCGTGCCAGCGTACCCGCCGGTCGACTCCACCCGACCGAAGCCAAGCTTTCCACTGTATCGGTAACCGGCTGACCTTCCGGAAGCCGCCGTGCTCGCCCGGGAACACCAGGCCGTTTTCGTTCTTCGGGCAGAAGGCCGGCAGCAGATCGACCCACTCCCGGGCCGCCTCCAACGCCACCCCGAAGAGTGGCACCCGGCGGAGCCGTCGCCCCTTCGGGGCACGGGTGCGACTGCCGCGCCGGATGAACACGTGCGGATCGTCCCCGAGGTGCAGGTCCGCCAGCCGCAAATTCCATTGCTCGCCAGCTCGGAGGCCGGTCCCGAATGCGAAAGCGATGGCCAACACCCACGGGCGCGGCATGACGCCGCTGGCGAGTAAGCGTTGTTGCTCTTCCAGCGAGAGATAGGTCCAGGGTTCCTCGACCGCAACGTGCTGCCGCGCGATCTTCACGCCGGCGGTCGGGTCTTCGTCGAGCATGCCCTCGTCGACGGCGGCCCGGAACGCCTTGCGCGCGAGCGTGAGCGTCTGCCGCTTGCTGCTCTCGGAGAGATCAAGCTGCTTCGAAAGGTCCTCCACCCAGCGCCGCACCGCGAACTTAGTCACGCGCCGGAGCGGCCAATCAGCGAACGGCGTTAGCTTGAGCCGCAACTTCACAATCATGCGAACGTTGGCCATGCCGACGTAGGAACGCGACAGCTCGAGCCGCTTCTGCCACTTGTCGAGCCAACCCGACCACGTCACGCCGAAGCCGACGTTCAAGCCTCGCTCGGCAATCTCGACCGCAAGCCCATTCAAGGTGTCCTGCGCCTCCTCCTGGGTATCGAACGGTCCGAAGTCATGGCGTTCGCCATCGGCGAGCCAGATGCGCACGCGCTTGCGCCCGGAGCGGAGGGTTTCGATCGTGCCGGTTCCAGGTTCGCGTTTGTTCATGGCAATAAGCCGCGGTCACGCAGAAGACGCCGAGCTTTGGCGCGTTGGTCGTCCGTGACCTCAATCGCGGGTTTCTTGGCCTGAGACGGGGCGCGCGCGCGACGCCGCGGTTTCGGCGGCGCGTTGAGTGCCTGCTCGAGCTCATCCGCAAGGGCGCGGATGTCCTGCACAATGGCGCTGGGGCTTCTCACGCGACCCTCGCGAGGTGAGTCGTGGTGGGGCGAGCGGCCCAGCTCATGACGACCGCTCCGTGTCGTTCGCGGCGTCTGGCTTTGGTGGTGGGACGAGACGCAGGCGCTGCCGCTCCCATCGGCTGGTCCGAGTGATCATTGTCGCGAGGTGCATCAGAGAGAGCGAATCTGGACTCACACTGATTCCCGGTATGATCACATCGCCTGCGGCCTCGAATTCCAGGGGGCTCCAGTCGTCGAACTCGACCGCCTCCGCCACCGCTGCGTCGAATCCCGGGAGTTCCTTCAGAGGCCGTGCCCCTGCACTCTCTCGCTCAGGCATTGGCCGCCTCGAAGTGACGAGCCAGCGCCAGCGCGGACGCTGCGCGCCGAGCGACCGTGTTCAGGTGCTCACGAAATTCGTCGGCGCTGCAGTCAACAACCGAAGCGTCCATGCCCGCAAGGGCGTTAGCAAGCCCTTGCAAGTCGCGAACGACAGTTTCCAGCGCCATCTCGAAGAGCGAATTGCCAAACGCCAGATCGGCGTCCACCACGTTCCCGGTAACCAGTGCGATCACGTGGCCGCGGAGCTCCGGCGTGAGAGTGGTGGGCTCATTCATGAAATGCCTCGCTTCTCGGTTCAACACCGCTCATTTGCTCGGCCACCGTCGGACCTTGCGCGAAGGGTATTCCTGCGCCGCTCGGGCCTTTCGCGGGGAGCTTGGAATCTGCAAATCGCAACTCGCTTGCCAGGTCGCCGCATTGCTCGAGCAAGACGGCGATTGCCGCGCACGCCTTTGCGCCGTCGGCGGCGCTGAATACAACCTCGATGTCGGTTGTCTCGACGATGCAATTTCCGTGAACCAACGCTACAGCGACGGCTCGCAGCAAGGTTCCAGCGGATCTCATCGAAGCCCGTTCGTACGTGAGGCCGTCGTCGTCATCAACGTACGAACCGAGGCCGATGATGGCCTCAATGCGGTTGCGCAAGCATTCCTTGCCCTCCGAGTACTGCAGCGCTTTCGTCTCGGCGTCGAGGTACTCGCGCCGCGCTTTTACAGCGTCGGTCACGACGCACCTCCGATCACGTTCTGAGCGTTGCGCACCCGGCGGAGCACGTTGAGCACCTGGCCGTCGCGCTCGTAGCCTTCGAGGGAGAACTCCGCCTCAATCAGCTCTTCGAACGCCGTCTGAAGCTCCGAGACGGCGAGGTTCAAGTCGCCGCGCAAGAAGGTTACTGGCTCGGAATCGCCGCGCGCAGTGAGCCCCGCCCGTTCGGCTGCCCTGTGAATGCCCTCGGTGACGGGTTTCTCTGCGCGAGCTTTCGCGCCTCGTGTTACTTTTGTCGATGCCATTGGAACTAGTACTTCCTGTGGTGAAGGGGTCCGAGCTGTTGACGCAGCGCGGGCCCCGCTTTTTGTTTCAGCGCTTCCGGCGCTTCGGCGGTGGCTTCGCGGTGGGGGCCAGCTCTGCGTGTGCGCGGCGGATGTACAGCCGAACGTGATCCGACACGCTCAGCCCGTCTTTATCCGCCAGAGCCTGCAGCATCTCCCACTCCTCGTTGGAGATGAGCATGCTCAGCCTTCGGTTTCGCTCTGTCACCATGTACACCGAACATGAACCAGGACGGTTCACTCGTCAACTCCATTTGTTTTACGCGGCGCAGGCGCGCTTTCCAAGCTTGGTTTCGCGTGCTAGCGATCGGGCATCTTTGAAATTCGAAGCTCGCAGTCGGCAGACGCGCGGGTTCGAATCGGGTGTGGTCAAGTGGCCGCGCTTCCTTTCGCCTGCTCGTATTGGCCGAACCGCGATGGGCGTTGACGAACAGGGCATGCCCGGAGACGATCTCCAGATCTAATTAGGAGCGGGTAGCATGCGCTGGTTCGTAATGGTCGGGACGAAAGCATTCGGACCCATAGAAGGAGAACTCATCGCCGAGTTTCTGCGTGACGGAAAGATGGGCCGCGGAATGTTCGTTCGCGATGAGAGCGGAGGAACGTGGCAACCCATCGAGCTGTCGCCGTTTGCAGCGATGCTTCGCAACGAGCGACCTCCGAAAACGGAAATGATAAAGGGCGTTGCCGTGGTCGTCATCGTGGCAGCCGCATTGGTTTCTGTCGTGACGCTCCTCTCTCATCGGACTGAACGCAGCGCTGACGATTTGATCCCGCCGCCCGCGACTGCGCTCGTCGCTCCGGCACTGAGTTGCCGCCTGACAATCCCCGGCTCGACGCTGGGTCCGCTCGTATTTCCGGAGCGAGAAGGGCTCGCGGCATTCGATGCGGCAGCGCTCGCTCATATGTCCGGGGCGTCGCTCAAGTCACTCGTGACGAGTTACGGCGGCTTCGTTGTGGAGCCCGGGACGAAATGCGGCGACATCGATTCCGATCCATTTTATGCGCACGTTCTGATCGCGGAAGGGCCATTTATTGGAGCGACGGTGTGGGCGCCGCTCCGGTACACGATTTCTCGTTAGTTCACCTTGTTCCGCAGACTGTTTTTCAGCCGATCACGCAGGAGTCTAGCGACCGACGATCGGCGTCGTGCGCGGGCTCGGGCCGCTTGCGCCGAGCCTTGTCGCGGCGGCAGTAAGCTTATCCGCCGCCACGCCGAGGTCCCTCGCTGCGTTCGTGAACGCCTCCGGCCGTCCGATGTCGGCGTGGCGAAGCAGGTTGCTTACGTCACTCGACTGCTTCCGCAATTCTGGGGCGCGGTCCCCGTCTACAGCGTTCTGGTGCCGTTTTGGATCCCAGATGCTTGGGATGTCGTACCAGGCGGCCGGCGCCTGATCTAAAAGATTCGTCTGTCGCTTGTCATCATTGGCCCGCAACGTCTCTAGCTGCTTGCGCGTCTTAGGCGAGATCTTGCCTGTCGTCAGATATTCTTGCTGCCCCTTCGTGATGAGATCCTGAGACCGCTTCTGCGTGTCGTCGAATCGCTTGTTGGCGTCGGCGGTCGCGCTTTCGTCAAGGAGGTTGAGTACTGCGACTGTCATCGTCGCAGCTGCGATGTCGAGGGCGCCAAGCGCCCCGATGGACGTTCCCAACGCCGCTTTCGCCGCCGCGCCGATCCCGGCACTTGTCAGGTCCAACGCGACTTTGCCCGCGATTATCCCGCCGATGCCGGCGTACGGATTCTGTGCAAGAGCCTCCAGGAAGTGAGCCAGCTCGCCGGCGAGGGTTGTCGCAAGCGGAACGAGTTCAACGAACGGGGGAATAAGCTTGGTTACGGCGGGCAACAGCTGCGTGCCGATGGCAACGTTGAACGCCTTCATCGCCTCTTTGAACTGGAGATCCGGATCGTCGAGCCGCAGCTGCGCGCGCGAGTTGAGGTCCGTGTCCGTCATGTTCGCGCCCGTGAACGCGCCCAAGGCGGCGTGCACGGCTTCGCGACCCGCCGCCTTGCCCGTCCCTTTCTTTTGCGCCTCTGCTGCGTCGAAAGCCTTGTTGTACTCGGGCGACACGCCGCCGAGCGCCTTCATGCCGCGCATGCCGAACTTCCTGCCGATCTTCGTCAGGTCGCCGCCCGTGTCGTCCATGATGTCCGAGATAATCTCGGCCGGATCACGTAGCGTGCGGTTCGTCTTGTCGGTGAAGACGTCTAGCCCGGGCTTGCCCTTCTTTGAGCGAGCATCCTTGATGAGGTCGTCAGTGAACCGCATCACGGCCGTGCTCGAGTCGGAGGCGTCGACGGCGCCGCCGCCGTTTTTCACCGCAAGCTGGCTGAGCGCCGCCATCATCTTGAGCGCGCCGGGGCCGCCGCCGAATTTGCTCGCCGCCGCCGCGAGCTTGGGCAACTCGACAGCGAAATCGCGCATCTCGATCGAACCGCGATTGCCTTGGATCGCGAGGTTCTCCATCACGTCCTTGAGCAGCTTCATGCGCTCGATCGGGTCCTTCGTGTCCCGCGAGATCAAGTTGAACGCGCTGCCCGCGGCTTCGCCCACCTCGGTGATGTCCGAGCTCGTGGCGAGACTCACCTTGCCGATCATCTGCCACGCGGCGATGCCGGCTTGCAGATTGCCACTCTTTTGCGTGAACTGGTCCAGCGCGCTCAGCGCCTCCTCACCGGTGAAACCCTTGAGCGTCTGTGATTGCGACGCGAGCTGTCCCTTGAGGTCCGGACGCTCACCCTGGTTGGCGACGCGGCTCGCGTACGCCTGCACGTTCATCTGATCGTGGAGCGCGGAGGCAATGAGAATGCCACCGCCGATGCTGGCGGCTCCCCCGACCATCCGGCCCGCGCCGCCGACCGCGTGCGTGACGCTCTTGGCGACGCCCCGCTGCATGGACTGCAGCAGTTTCTCGCGCTGCTTGATACCCGCCGTGATCGCGTCGTTGGCCTTGGCGCCCTCCTGGATCTCGATCTGCGCGAACCGTCTTACGTTGGCGACCTTCGCGCTCCAGAGCCGTTTTTCATCGGACTCCCGAGCGCGAATGACGGCGCGGTCCTCGGCCATCTGCGTGCGCGCCAACGCGCGCGACTCCGACGCTGCGCCTCCCGCCGTGATGCGCGGAGTACGACCTCCGCCGCTGCCACCGCGGATCTGCGCTGTCATGCGCCGATTCGATGCGATGATCTCCGACTCGATGCCGCGAATGACGGAGCGCAGTTGCTGCTCGCCGACGGCAACGATGTCGTAGCGGAGTTCGGTCATCTATTGGGCCGCCTTCTGGTGGGCAGCCCGAACGAGCTGCGCAATGGCGCGCAGCGACATCCAACTGATGAATGACAGTGCAGCGGCTTTCAGCGCTGCTCGCTCGGCGCAGTCCACAACAGCAAGTGTATTGCCGCCGTCGACGGGCTGCTCGTTCTCCGCAATAGCGGCTTGAAATTCGATCATCATCCGCTTCACAAAGTCTTTGCGATCCATCGTGGGTTCCTCGTTAGGTCGCCTTGGCAGCGACTCCTTCTCTTGGCAGTCTTCAAAGAACATTCTGTAAACCTTGGGTATTAGAAAAACGCCGCGCCGCTCCCACCGGTTCAACCGGAAGGAGGGCGCAGGTGCGCTCATTGGCAGACCCCGCGCGCGAACTGTAAAAACGCGAGATGATCCTGCGGCCGCGTCTTCGGCCACATGCCCCATGCGATGAATAGGGGCGCCAAGAAGTCTTGTTAGTACGCGCCGAACGCGCGCAGCGTCACACCAGCATCGAGGCGAGCGGGATTCAGCTTGTCGGGACGCGCGCCGTACCACGGCGCGACCGCTGCGCCGCCCTCGAGCGTCGCCTGCGCGCCGACCTTTGACGCGTGGGAAGCGAGGGCGCGCAAGATCGCGCGCTGGGCAATGCTCGAGCGCGGCACGCCCAGCGATTCTTGCTTGATCGGCTCGTAGTTCAGCACAGCAGCAGGCCAAACGACGATCGCGAACTTGAAGATCGCGACGTCGCCCGCTGCAGCGGTGAACTCGTGCCAGCCCGGCGCGCTCAACGTAGCGGCGATGGCCGTCGCCCAAGAGACGTTCGATCCCGCGCTGAAAATGTCGGAGCCGGCGGGCTGCGCAGTCACGTTGAAAGAGAGCGCCGGATATACGCCGTTCGGCTTGCCGATGATGTCGCCGATGGCGTCGCCGACCAGGGCCGCGCCGCGCGCGCCGGTTGATGCTTGGATGTTTTCGAATTCGATTTGAAGCATTGAGTTCCTTTCAAGCCACTTCGTCGGGTGGCGCTGCCTTCTGCGCGTCGCGAATCTTTTGCACGGCGTCAGCGACATCCTTCCCGCCGCGCTTGATGATGTGCGCGGCCGCAACCGGGTTCGTTTTCATCGTCTCCAAATAGCGAGTCGCTTCCGCGAATGCGGCCGCCTCGCCGGCGCTGGCTTGCTGCGTCGCGATCAGTTTCGCTTCCGCGCGCACCGAAGCGTGTGTCTCGGCGACTGCCGGGTCGGCGGGCTGGACTTCCGGCGCTCTCGCGATCTCGGCGATAATCCACGCTTTCTCCTGCGGGCTTAGGTTCCAGGTTCGGTGTACGCCGTCGAAGACCTCGCGGCGGGTTTTCCCGGTGAGTCGCGTGGCTTCGTCGAGCGCCTTGAGCAGCTCTCTTCCGCGGTTCATGTGCCAATCTCCTTTTCCGCCCGCAAACGGGCCTTTTCGATGCTGTCAGCCGTCTTCTTGCGTCGGTCAGCGGCGACGAGCTCGACGGCGCGGAGCTCGACCGCGCGTTTCCGTTCCTCTTGGCGCCGCTCGGCAGCCAGAATTGAGTCACGCTCCTTCTGACTGGGTTCGGTCGCCCAGCGAGCCATCGACGTGACCTTGTGTGCGCAGCGCCTTTCGAAGTCGAGCTCCAGCGACATGGCTCTGCGAAAGTCTGCAATGGCGGCGGGAGCTTCCCCCGCGGCGTGCATTTTGGCGAGCTGCGCGTGAACCGGTTGCTGTACATCTTCGGGGCGCGCGCAGTAGCCGCAGCGGTAGATGAGATCCAACGCGTTGTACTGCCCAGCAGCGACTGCATAGACGAAGCCGCCCGCGGCGCATGCAATGGCGGTGCTCTGCCGCGCAATGTCGAATTTCGTCTGCTCGGCTTTTGACGCTTCCGAAAAGTGAGGTTTTGGCATGGCTTTCCTATCGTCCTGCCGCGACGTGACGTCCGGTAGACTGGTGATTGATGAGGTTGTGACCGGTGGGGATGTGCGTGTCTTCGGTCGATGTTCCGCGCTCCTCGAGTTCCATCATCCCCAAGGTAACGAGCAACGCGGCGAAGTCGTCACGCTCGCGCGGCGTGCCGTATTTGAAGTTGCCGCCGACGATGCGGCGCTTGTATCGGAGTAGCTGGCGCTGCATCTCTGTGTGCTCGGCGATCAGCAGCTGCCCGTCGCGCATCAGGGCACGAAGCAAGATCACGCTCTCGTGCTTGCGCGGCATCGTCCAAGGGAACGAACGGAAGCGCAGGTGATGAGGCTTGAAGAGCGCGGACAGATAGGGAGCGCCACGCTGATCGCTCACGACCTGTTGGATGCCGAGTTCGCGCGCGACTTGCGCGATCTGCCCGACGATCACCTCCATTCCAAGCGAGCGCACGACGTCGCCGGTCCAGCCTTCCACGCGGTAAATTGAAAGGAGTTTTCGTGTTTCCAGTGGGTAATATTGAATCGCCCCGTTCGCGTCACGGTCCGGTGTGTATTCGTAGTCCGTGCCCGGCAACTTCAGCATTCGCGGGCGCAGCTGACTGCTCGGTTTTCCCCAACAGAACGCGGCCACAGCGAACGTGTCCATCGTCTCCCCTGGGTCGATCACCAAGAACGGCTTCTCCCAGGTGTAGAAACCATCCCTGTGCTCGAACGAACGCATGACGTCGGCACCGACGAATGCGGTTCCTTCATTGCCCGATGGCCGCGCGCCGAACTCTCGAGCGTGCGTCTCCGGATCCTTCTCGATCTCGTGTGTGCGAGCTTCGGTGATGTCGTTGTTCCACTCCCAAGTTGGTCCCTCAACCGCCAGCACCTCGCTCTCCGCGCCGTCCCCGAGGTTGGCCTCGATCGTCTCGTAGTGGATGCCGTCCGTGCCGAGCGGAGAACTGATAGCGACCAGTTTCGAGTCAGGGAACTGTGCCTGTGCCGGCTTCACTGCTCCGAGCACAGCGTCGTCAGAGTTGACGTACTCGTCGGAGTCCGTGGCCCAGTGCGCGAGTTCGTCGGCCACAATCACCGGAACTGCCGAGCCGCGGGGCGCTTTTGCGTTGCACGGAAAGCACGCAATCCCAAAAGGGGAGCCCTCGATCTGCAGGATCCGGACGCTGCCCATGCTCGTCCAGTTGGTCTCAAGGCCAAGCGCGCGAGCGTGGAGTTCACAGAACCGCGCAACGATCTCGGAGCCGGCGACGTCCTTGGAGATGACGGCGATCAGGCCGCGCTCGCCCGGCACCAGGTAGCGCTCGTGCCCGCCAAACATGGCCTCGAAGACGGCAACCAAAGCCATCGTGTAGGATTTCCGCCCTCGCCTCCCGACGCGGCACCAAAGTTCCTTTTTCGCCTTCCGCGTGTCCGACAGCGCCCGAATGCGGGGTTCGCTGCGCTTGGTCGCGGCCAGGAGGTTGGCCACGTCAACCTCACGAAGCGGCAGGCCGTAGAAGGCGCGCAGGGTTGCCTCCCAACGTGGGGTCAACGGCTCAAGCTTGGTCGACCGTTGGATTGCAGCGGCGACGTCCAGAATGGTGGTCACAGAAGCGGCTCCCGGTTCTTGGCCATGCTGGCCTCAAGGCGCTCGCGCGCGGACCGCTGCGGCTTCGTGGACGCCTCCAATGCTGCAAGGGCGTAAGCGTCGCGCTCCGCCTGCCGGGCGTCCTTGGCGAGGCTCGCAGCGGCCACGATGAGCTTGGGGTCACCGAGCTCGGCACCGCGTGCGCGAAGGTAGGCAGAGTCGGCAAGCCCGTTCCCAGCGGTGACCACCATCCCGCACACGCCGGAAGACAGGGCGCCGAACTGGTCGGAGAGCTCGGCTATCCGGTTGCTGGCGTAGCGCCTCCCCCAACGATTCAGAGCCAGCCAAGCAGGGTCCGCCTTGCACTCGAGCAGGCTCAGAGCGCCGCTTTTGCCAGCGCGCACCTTGGCCATGCGAGCCGTCGAGTTACCCGGTAGGAAACGGCCGGCTGCGTCCCGCTGAGACGGCACCGTGTCCGGGGGCGAGGCGGGCGGTTTTGGAAGTTCGTCCATGGGCAGGCGCTCCAGCACGGTCAGGCGCCCGCCGTTGCGCGCATTGCCGTGTGCGGCGCGCACACCGGTCTTTGAGGGGCGAGCGGCCATCAGCTCGCCTCGATGCGCGCAACGCCGCGGTCGGCCTTGTTCTGTTTGGGGTTGTGCATTGGGTCGTGGGTGTCGATTGCGGCGCGCTGCTGCCACGCTGGCGCGTGCAGAGCGGCTCGGACGAAGCGGTGAGCGTCGCGGGGGGTGAAGGCGCGTCAGGGAGGCGCGTGCGCGGTTCTACGAAACGCGGTCTTTTGAGGGTCAGGACGAAACTCGTCAGGACGAAACTCGGTCGCGCGAGCAGCGAACAGCGTGATTCGGCTGGCAGCGGCTTCGTGTGCGTCGGCTGGTGTAGCCGGAGTGTTGCGCGCCGTTGCCGCCTTCGGCGGAGCGTTACGCGACATCGAGTGCGCACTTTCTCAGCGTCCGGACGCTTGACCGAACGCGCAGAGTTTCCGGGGACTGTTTGGTGCGTCGGTTTTCCGGCTCCCCCACCCCTCGAACCTTTCCGTCTTATTCCGCGTCGCCAGTCAGTTTCGCTGCCGCTGCTTTGCCGTAGGAAGCGGGATCGACACCGGGCGCAGGACCTTGAACCGGTGCGCGGTTGGTCTTCCTCGGTCCGCTGTTGCTCAGGTGACTATTCGCGTTCTTCAGGAGCTCCCAAGGCTCAACGTGTCGGGCGAACTCATCGCCCAGAGCCCGCGAGATCAGCTCTCGCCCTTTTTCGAGTCCGAGGGCGTCGGCCATCTGCTTGAAGTCCTTGCCGACCTTCGCGTGGTTTACGAACACGGCATCGACGTTGCGCAGCCGTTGCAGCTCGGCGATGTAGTGCTGCTTGAGCTGATAGCCCGGCGTGCCGACCTCGTCGCCGACGGGCGACAAAGAACTACGACGATCTCTACGACGATCTCTACGACGATCCTGTCCCACGGGTGGGACTTTGGTCGTCCTGGTTTGGGACTTTGAAAGTCCGTGGCTGGGACTTTGAACCTCCAAGGTGAGCGGCTTCAAAGTGACAGCTTTGGGACTTTGGTCAGGTGCTTTCAAAGTGACAGCTTTGGGACTTGAGTCCAGGGAGGCGGACACGGGAATCAGGACGAGCCGCCACTCGTCCGAGGTGCGACCTCGCCCCTCTTTGAGTCCGCGGCGACGACGCTCGACTCGCACCGGGCTCTGCCCCGCCGCCGCAAGTTGATCGAGCTGCTGAAAGTACCGGAGCACCGTTTTGCGGGAGACGCCCATCCAACGACCGATCGTCTCTTGGCCGTGCAAGCCGACGCCCGTGTCCTGACTGCCGGCAAGCGCGAGCGTCAGCAAGAGGTGCCTGAGCTCGGGTGGCAAGTTGCTGGCACACACCGCGTGCATGACCTGTAGGGTGTAGTTTCGTTCCGTCACGCAAACGTCTCGATGACCGCTCCGAGCTGACAGAGCTTCCGCCAAGGCGCCGCTCCGTAGCGAGCCGCGAGGTCTTTGTCACGAGCGCCTGATGTCACGATGGTGAGCAGGCGCGCTGTGTAGCGGTGATGTAGGAGCTCGGGGATTACGGTCTGATCGTGCGTCGCCTCGAAGCCGAGCTCGTCGACGATTAGCAGCGGTGAGCGCATCGCACGCCGGATAAGCGGCGCATCATCCTCGCCGAGGCCGTGATGGCGTCGCGCGTTCGCCAGCTCATGTCCGCTCACCCAGAACAGCCCAGCGATTCGCCTCACGTCCGCGGCGTCCTCGCTCTCCAGGGCTGCGCCAGCCAACCGGTGCGCAATCGCGATCGCGCCTGCGGTCTTGCCGTGGCCTGTTGGGCCTAGCATCACGAGATTCCCGACGGCGGGCGTGTAGCGCTGGCACGCGGTCGAGATTTTTGGCCGTGTTCGCGCAACAAAATCGGCATCGCCGATGCGTGCCCACGGCCAATCCGGGACCGTGGCAAAACCGCGGTAGACCTTTTCGCACAGCGCTTCGCGATGCTGCCTTTGCTCGTGCTCGCGATCAGCGCGCTCGGCGCACACCGAACAGCGGAGCTGATCGTCGCGCAGCACAGTCCCGCATTTGCAGATCGGTTCGCCGGCGGCGTTCGTCGGGCGAGCTTTGAGCAGCGCCTTGATTTCTGGCGGAATCGGCCATGCCATGTCCTCGATGTTCATGGCGCACCGCGGCCGCGCTCGAGCACGGCGAGCCGTGCCTCAGCGGCATCGAGCTCGGAGAACTCGGCAGCGTCGTGGTCGGCGTCCGACTGGGCCGCGAGCAATCGCCGCCCCAACGCCTCGTCGGGTGTCTGCGTGCGATCGAGCTCAATTGCGACAAGGGCGCGCTCGGCGGCGGTCCTCACTTGGTACTCCGGGCCCGGAGCCACGCCATCACTTCCCCCGGCGCAAATTTGTAAGTGTCGCCGACTCGCACACAGGGCGCGCCCTCTACGCGCAAGTGATGCAATTTTGAGCGTGAAACGCCGAGTTTTTCGGCCATTTGCTTGCCCGTGAGCAGGTCGGGCTCACGGTTGCGCTTCATGTCGTCGAGCGCGTCGGCGACGGCCTCCGCGACCGTGTCCGCGATCAGCTCGCGCAAGTCGCACTTGCGGAGTTGCACGAGCATCTGCTGGTCGTCATCATCTGCCAGCCGGTGCGCGTGCGTCATCGGTCGCGCCTTGACTTCGTTTCGTGTGCGGTCCATTTGATTTTCTCTTCGGTCCGGCGAGCGCCCTCGGGAGTCGAGCCCCGGGGCGCCGCGTTTTTCAGAGCGCGTAGGTCGCAACGGCTTCGGCGATGCTTTCAGGTCCACGAACGAAGCGCGGCTCGACGTGCGGAATCGGCGGCGCAAATTCGTGAGGCACGGCGCTCGGCTTGCGGATATCCGTCGTCTGAATGGATGAGGCGTTCACCAGGATTCCGCGTAATTTCAAGTCGCTGACGACCATTCCGCGTGTGAAAAGCGAGACGCCAGGACCCGAACCAAGCTGCTGTGCACGTTCCCGACGCGCGCGACGTTTCTGCGCTGGCGTCACGCCGCGCTCGCTTGTGCTTTCGTCGCCAGGCGCGCGAGGGCGTCATCGCAACGAAGTCGAACCTTTGTGCTCACTGCTGCCGGATTCGCCTCATATTTGCACCATGTGTTCGGAGCAACATTAGCTTCCGCTGCCATTTTCGACTGTGAATAGCCGAACCTCTCACGAGTCTCTTTGACGAGTGAAACCATTGAACGAACCTTTCCACCCGGTGGGGGCAGAGCCGCGCCGCGCAGTGACTTGATGTCAGTTGCGCAAGACGATGACTGTCACAAGTAGCGTCAGCGAAAGTGTGAGGAATGAAGAGCTTCGAAAACTTCGAGCAACGGTCGAAGCGCGCTGCCTGCGGTCAGTCGTTGTCGGACGGCGGTCGGAGTCATCCCAATCCCGCACGTTTTCAGCAGATTCGACAGTGCTCCAGCTCTTGAGGGTGCCCCTTTTCTCGGGCGCCCTTTTTGGCGTGGTGCGACAAAAGCGTCGATAGCCAACCTCACCGCATCGATGCTCAGTTTTGCTTCGGGCACGCCGGAGCGCTTTTTCTTGAAGCGCTCGGGCAGCCAGGGCGCGTCGCTCTTCAGCGCCACTTCAATGCCATGCACGGCCTGGCCAACGTGCGCTGCGAGGTCCTGCGCAGTGCCCTCACGCTCCGCGGTTCGGTCGCGGAGAACACGCGCCGCGTTCGCGATGATTGTGGTGATGATGGCTTCCGCCAACAGCTCGCGAGCCGGCTGAATCCGCACTGCGGTGCTCACCTTCGACGTCTTCACCGCCACTGCCCGAGCTTCCGCGGCCCGGCTTGAGCCGTCAAACGGAGGCATCGAACCCTCCCGGCGCAGTGCATCCGACCCGAAACGGGACTCCGGGCCGCAGCGCCATGGCGAGCTTCGACGGGTGCTTGGGCTTCGGCGCGAACATCCGGAATTCACGGCCTGTTTTGGTTTCGTCCCGCGAGTTCTGCCCCTGGCGCCAAATCTGCGCGGTTTTCGACGCCGGCTCTGGGCCTTGCTCCGAGCCAGATTCCAGCAAGATTCCCGCTCGTTCGTGGCGTTCCAGGCTCCCTCTCACGCCGATAACACGAGTTCGATTCTCGTCGGGGTCACCAGTTTAGAGAGCTTCGGGAGGCTTGGCCGCAGGGCCGATATGAGAGACGGTGTCATACCGTCCCGTGGCCACCGTGGCCCACATGACCATACGTGGGTGGCAGTCGGTGGCGGCTCCCGGCGACCGAGATGCGACACGAACTGCTCGACGAGATCCGGCGCCAACAAGTCAGCGCGGACAGTTGGGCGCGCTCAGTATTAGGGAAACTGAAGAGGGACTAGTGCCGACCTTCGCGATATATCCATCGCCGTCGTCTCCGCCTTGGCCCCGACGTCTGGTCGGTCGCGTTCTACCGGTCGGGGCGAAGCCGGGCGCGGCGACGATGGGCTAGACGTCACTCGATGACGTTCTTGATGATCCACTCGTCGCAGGTGAGCCTGTCGAGTTCCCCGCCCTCCCCGTAGTCGTAGCAGTCGCAGGTCGTGCACTCCCACCTGATGCCAATCACCTTGCCCAACTCGTGAACCTCGACTGTCTCAACGAGCGTGTGGCCTCCCGCGCGGCGAGGTCCATAGGTCTTCATTGAGCCTCAACATGTCCACGCCGAGCCTTAGTGTGCAGGTCTTGACATTATGATTTCGCACCGGCGCAGCAACTTCTGGCGCGCGCTGACCGAGTAGGGCTCATTCTGCGGATCGACAATCTACGGCCTACGCAGGGGCAGTCCAGTTCAACCGGGCGTGTTCAGGGCTGCGCCGGGCCACTTAACCCTGCAGAGGAGGGCTCACGGACCCTGAACCAGAGCGTTCGGAGTGACTGCCCGTTGACCGCGATGTCAATCAAGTATTTCCCTGGCGCCGGTATCCGCGTGCCGATGAAGCCGACAGGGAACGGGACGACAACTCCGTCTTCGACCGTAGTTCCCCCGCCGATGGCCCGGATCGGGCCATCGACCTTAAAAACTTCCTCGTCGCTCCCCTCGCGCTTGATGGTGACGGAGACCTCGTACGTGCCCGGGGCTTCGGCGGTGAGGACGGCGGCCAGGCTGATCGCCAACGGCGTCGGGAACTCGCTCCGGGTCAACGTCGTGATGCCGCCCCCAAGCACGTGCAGTAGTCCCTCGCGCATCGTGATGGCGTCGCAAATGAAAGCGTCTATGTGCATGGTGGTCCGCCCTACGGTTGCGCAACGGCCTGCGCATTCGAGTTGTTCGAGAAAGGATCGCGGAAGCTCCCCGCCGCGCCCGCGGACGGCTCATACGCGGACCTCGACAGACGGAAGAGCGGCGTGTCGTTTGGGACCTGGCCTTCAGTTCCCTGAAGGCTGCTCAAGCTATGCGAGACCTCGGCAATCCCTGTTACCATGTTCGCGTAGACGCGCGGCCGTGCATTCTCTCGCAGGAAAAGGGTCTTTTCCGGAGACGCGACGCCAACGAAGAACGGGAGTGGATTGTCACCGTAGATCTTGAAGGCGAGATCAATCGCCGCGTCCTGGACCTCGCACAACCTGTGCTCTGGCACGTCAAGGAGCCATATGAAGTGTGTGATCGCGTCGTCGTCATCCGAGCCGTGTTGGTTGATCATCATGGCGTGACCAACCTGTTGAAGGAATCGCGACAAGCGTTCGTCGTTCATTTCGTGAGCCCTTGCACGAGCTTGATTACGTTCTGACGGCGGCCGTCGAGCGTCGACTTGGTCACAGTCATTTGCGAATAGTCTGCCTCCTCGCGGAGGGTCCTCATGACCGTGTAAAGAACCTTGTCTTTTTGCGTCTCCGGAAACAAGGCTCATCAAGTTTTGGACCGTCGTGTGCTTCCAGTATTTGGCCCCCGAATTGAAGTTCTCCCGGGTCTTGCCGTGCTTGGTCTCGAGGGTGTGCACGGCCGCTTGAAAGCAAGCGTAGTACAGCCTGTTCGCCGCGGCGTTCAGCTTGCCGTCATCCAAGAGGGAGAGCCCCACCTCTAGGTTCTGCTTTGCCTTGTCTGCGAAAGCCGCGGACAACGAGTCTAGCGTAGCACCAGCGGGGGCCGGCCACTACTAGACCTGCCCGTGAAATGGCCGCGGGCGAACCGTGATTTACTTCCGCGTCGCCTCCCAGATGGCGTTGGCGAACCCCGCGGCGCCCGCGAGGGCTCGAGCTCCTGGATAGTCCGTTGGTGTCGGTGGATCGTCTCGCCATGTCTTGAGCTCTGCTCGATCATCCGGGAGCGAATCGTCGAGACCTCGTCGGCGGTCGACACGCACACGCGCTGCACGTCCGAGAGCTGCGCCCGCACCTCTGCCCGGAAGGCCCTGGCCTCCTGGTTCATCTCCCCGAGGAGCCCGAGGCTCGGCCACGCGGCTGAGCCTCGGAGCACCCAGAGCGGTCGTTCGGTGTTTTTTCGCCGACCCTTAGCGCTCTGACTCTAACCGCTCGCGGAACGCGCTCTCTGCCTCCGCAAGCAATCGGCGATAGCCTTCCGGGTCGATGAAGGGGTTCGTCGCTACGCCTTCGCGTTGCCGGTCGCGCTTCTTGCTCATGCCGTAGAAGTCACCGTGATCGGCGAGGAAGACGTCACACGTGAGGCCTTTCCATATCGCGAAGCTGTGCTCGAAGTCTGAGGCGATGTGCGGGTACACCGGGTTGCCGAGCAGGTGCACGCCGGGGTTCACGTTGGCGCTCGGGAAGAAGACGACGGCCAGCGATTTGCCGGCGTCGTCGACGGTCATTGTCCACGTGGTCGCGCCGGGCGTGTGTCCGGGCGTGAGGTGCGCGGTCAGCGTGGTGTCGCCGAGCGTGACGGTGTCGCCGTCGTTCACGCGGCGATCGACGGGGCACGGGGTCCATTCGTAGATGCCGTCGTAGGTTGGCTCGCCTTTGCCGCCGGCCTCGATGAATGGTGCGTCTTGCCGCGAGGCCACCACTTGCGCGCCGGTTTGCTGGCGGACCAGTGCGTGCGCTTGGACGTGATCGATGTGCGCGTGGCTCGTGAGTAGCAACTTGGTATCGGCGTACCGGAAGCCGAGCGTTTCGATATTTTCGCGGAGCAGCGGTACGCTCGCTTCGAACCCGCTGTCGAGCAGGATGTTCCCTGCCGAAGTGACGATCAGGAACTGCGCGATCTTGTTAGTGCCCACGTAGTAGATGTTGCCGATCACGCGGTAGGGCGAAAACGGGCGGTTCCAGCGCTGCATCTGCGCGGGCACGCCGGCTTGGCTGGCGCAGGCCCCTGCGCCGGCCGCAAGGGCTGCGAGCACGCCGAGGAGTGCGATTATTGTACGGGGACGCACAGCGGGCTTACCTGGCCGGTCGCGGCGGAGCAGTCGAAGCTGGCTGGGTCTGCGCCGGCGTTTTTTGCGTTCAGGCAGTACCCAGCGGAGTCGAAGGTCATGCAGGACGGGCAGTCATTGACGTTAATCTCGTAGCCGCGTGTCCAGCACGTGCAGAACGGGTTGGACTCGGTTTTACAAAAGGCGTCCATGCACTGACGCAGGGCGGTGAGTTCGTCGCACGTGGTCGGCGTTGGATCGCTACCGGCGCCTGCGGCCGCGCTAGAGCCGTTCGCGCTGCCGCAGCTGGCCTCCCCGGCCTTGCACGTCGGGCCGCAGCTAGCGGTGTCCAGAGCCAGCCCAAGCAGGCCCGCGGACGCGCACAACGCGAAGAACTTGCGGAACACGCCGGGACGGTAGCGCGATTCGCGCGCTGAGCCACGGCTTTCGGCCGTGAAATGCTAGGCTGAGTGGGTGAACTTGGATGGCAATTCGCTGATCGCTGGGTTTGCGGTGTCCATGGTCGGCGCGGGCTTCTTCATGTACGGCAAGAAGCAGGGGCGCGCACCGCAGATCGCGTTCGGGATCATCACTGCGATTTATCCGTATTTCGTGAGCAACTGGGTGCTGATGCTGAGCGTCTTTGCGCTGCTAGCGGGCTTGATGTGGCTCGCGATCCGCAGGGGTCTGTGAAGCATCGACGGCGAAGAGCGAGTTGCGCAGGGCGGTGTCTGCTGCGCGGCTAAACACTGCTTCCCCGTGCCTGCCGAGCGCGATGCCCAGCGCGCGCAAGGTGCTGTCGACATCGGGGAACTCTTTGCGGTCGAGCCAGGCGTGGGCTTGGTTGGCGAAGCGCGGCGCGCCGAGTGACGCATCGAGGTGCGCAAGGACGCGCTCGGCCGTCCAATCTTCGGCTGAGGCCGCGCAGCACGCCGCGAACGAGCGCAACGCAGCGTCCAGCGAGCTTCCTCCTGCGCGGCGCGCGGCGATATCCGTTAAGAACGCGAGCGCGGCGCCCGACCAATAGACGCGGAAAAAGGCGTGGCGCGCGCGCATCTCGCTGCTGTCTTCGCGTAGCGTGTGTTTGCCTGCGCCCGCGCGGCCGCGCGCAAAACCTTGCAGCAAGTGCTGCGCGGCTTGCTGGGGCGAGATCACGCCCGCGCGGGCGCGCGTGATCTCCGTGTAGTACGTGGCGACGCCTTCGAAGAGCCAGGCGTCTTCGGGCGGCAACCGCGGCACGCCTAAATGCAGGAACTCATGCGTGCACGTCCAATCCTCGTGCAGGGTGGCGGCGCTCGCGTGGCGGTCGAGCAAGATCACGACCGTCGGTCCTCCCCCGCGCAGCGCCATGCCGAAAGCCGGACCCGAGCGATCGCCCGGGACAGCGATCACCTGCGCGCGTTTGACGGGAAAGCCGCCGAACAGGAGGCTGCTGGTGCGGGCGCCCTGCTCGAGCCAGGCGCGCACTTCGCCTTCGTGATCGGGGAAGCCAGCGCCCAGCACGGCGAGGTCCAGCTGGGTGCCGGGCACGTCGAGTGGCGCGCTGGGTGCCGAATGCGTGAACGCGCCGGCGGACTTCCAGGCGAATGCGGTTTCGGGGATCTCGAAGTCCGAGCCGGAGCCCGAGCCGGACCAGGGCAGCGCGGCGCTCACGCCTGCGGGCAGCATGAAGTGCGCGTGTATCCGCACGCCGATCGGGCGCGGCGTGGGCACCCACAGCCATAGATCGGGCGACGCCAAGAGATCGCTATCGACGCGTCGAAATGCCGTCGGATCGGGCGAGCCTTGCGGGGAGAGCGGCAAGACTGGGAAGAGCACGGAGTAGCGCACGCACTCGTCACGCTTCAAATGCGGCAGAGCCACGTTCTCGTCGGGACACGGCGTGTCACCCTCAGGGGTGATTATTTTGCCGCCTGCGAGTAGCGCCTGTGCATTGGGGCTGGGCGCGTTGAGGCCTTCGAGCGCGAAGCCGTGCGGGCAGGCTTCGACGTCCATGCGGGTGAATGCGTCGTCGAGCTTCAGGGTGAAGGTCAGGCTTTCTTTGCCGGTAACGCTCGGGATGTGGCGGCCGAGGCGCGGCGCATCCCGTTCCGCGCTCGTGGAGCGGCGCGCGCGCTCCGCGCCGGTCGCGAGCGAGCCACAGCCGCACAGGAGCACCCCAAAAAAAACAAAACCGACCCACGCACGCCACGCCGCTGCCCCCGCCACCACGCACTGGCCGCCGGGCGCGCTGGCGGTCGAGCGCTGGGTTTCGCGGGGCATGGGGCTTCATGCTATGCCGTCAGCTCGCCGCGAATCCAGCATGTCCGACGGTCTTTCTCGCGCTCGCCTGCCGCTCTTGCTCCTCGCGCTCGCGCTGCTGATCGGCGGTTCGAAGCTCGATACGCTGCGTCCCGTGGAAGGGCAATTGGTGGCCCTGGCGTTGCCGGTGATTGCGGTGCTCTCCGGCTGCGCACCGTTTCGCGAAACGGACGCTACGCTGCGCAATGTGGTGTTCGGGCTGGGCGCCGTGGTACTCGCGCTCGGTGAGTACGGGTCCTGCGGCGTGGTAATCGACGGAACGAATGAGTCATTGCCGGTCGTCTTGCGGGCGGTCCTCATGGCCTGCGCGTTCGGCGCGTTGCTGTGCGAGGTAGCGGCAGCGCAGCGCGGCTTTCGCTCGCGCTTGACCGCTTGGCTTGGCTTGGTTGTTGGGTTTGCGCTCTATTTCCCTGGCCACGCCTCGGAGAAGAACCTGTTCGGCAGCGTGTTCGCGGCGTTCCTGGTCGCGATGTTCGCGGGCGGCGGCGCGGGCTTGTTCATCGGCGAATACGCGGTGCGCAAGGCGCGCGGCTGAGACTGTCCTCGCGGTGCCTCGATCTATGTTTGTGCACAAACATAGATCGAACAAAAAATCTGGGCCTGCTGTTCCGACTACCGAGCGCGCCATGCCACCGAAGCCAGTGCGTTTGGCGGGGGCAAGTTGAACCTCAGCGCGCCGGCCTCTGGGCTCTCATTCGGCTTGGGCGTGAAACGCAGCCAGGCGTGTGATCAGCAATCGTCAGTTCGCGACAGGCTCCGGCTTCAACGCCCAGGGTTGCTTGTCAGTGCCGACGCGCTCGGCCACGAGCCAATCGAACACGATTTTGGCCCAAATTTCTCGGCCTTCGAGGCTCGGGTGGATCTTGTCGTGGCCGCGCGGGAGGTCGTGCACGAGCGCGTTGCTGTCCAGGTACCGGCAGGGTGCGATGTTTTCGCGGATCACTTTGAGCAAGCCGGTGTCCGGCTTCCAGAGGGGCGGCGCGACCCACACGCACGGGCGACCGCCGAGTTCACTCACTAGGTGGCGAATCGGGCCCGCGCGCATTTCTGGCTTCGGGATTTCGGTCTCGTTCGCGCCGAGCGTGATCAGCACTAGGTCTGGGTGATACTTGGAGAGGTACTGCGGGATGTCGCCGTCGTAGCTCCAGTTCGGGATGTAGCTGGCGGTCTTGTATTCGAGGGCATTGCGCACACCTTCGGCCTTCAAGCGCTTGCCGAGCTCGATGCCCAGCGCGGCCGCGAACGAATCACCCATTTGCAGGACCAGCGTGCCTTTGGGCAAGGACTCGGCAGCGACGGGTTGCGGCGTGCTGGGCGCGGGTGCCCGCGCGGATGCGGAAGGTGCGATGGGTTCGGAGTCGGCGCGGACCGTGGGTGCAGGTGCTGGCGCGGCGCTCGCGGTCGTCGCTGTGACGGACTCTGCCGGCGGTGGAGCGCTCGCGGCCGGCGTTTGCCCGCCGCACGCTGCGAGGCCGCACGCGAGGACTGCGCTCACGGACAACAGGTTGAGTTCCAGCCCACTCCGACGTCGCGATTTTTGCATCCGGCCCGATGACTTACCAGGTTTCGCGCCGCATGAGTGCCACCGAAGTAACGGAACGAGTGCACGAGCGGGCCGTCGTGCGCCCGGCAGTCAGAAGCGAATTCCGGGCTCGGGGCACGTTGTACTTGCCGTGCGTCGGCCTCGACATTCGGTGTCACCGCGACCTCCGGCTCGATCAGCAGACAGCCGTGCCCGGGCTTCTCTACCCTGCCCTCCGGACAGCGCGGCGCGCCGGGTTTGGCGCAGCGCACGCCGTTCCACACCGAGGGCGGCGTGCATACTTGCTCGTTCACGCCGGGCAGGCAGCGCTTGTCGTCGGCCTTGCCGAACGGGCAGCGCGTCAGATCCGGCACCAGTGCGCAGCGAAACCCGAGGTGCCCGCCTTGGTCACTGGGCTTTTGGCGATTGCGCAGGCGCGTGTGCATCCACTTCTCGAAGCGCCGGCTCCAGCTGCCGCCGCGGTACACCTTCGCGAAGCCGGTTTCGGCGGGCCACGGGTAAGCGGCATACCAGTCGTCGGTCCATTCCCAGACGTTGCCGCTGATGTCGTACAGGCCGAACGCGCCGGCCGCGAAGGCCTTCGTCGCGCACGAGCCGCCGCCGTGCTTCCAGCATGCGCGGCCATCCGGCGCTTCAGAGCCCCACGGGTACTTCAGGTATTGCTCGCCGCCCCGCGCGGCGTACTCCCATTCGGGCTCGCTGGGTAAGCGCGCGCCGCGTGAGGCGCAGAACGCATCGGATTGCGTCCATGTCACGCAATTGATCGGATAATCAGGGCGATTGCGATGGGCCGCGTTGCACTGGCTGTGCGAGGCAACGGCGGGCGAGCACGTGCCATGCGCTACGCAATCCGCGTAGGCGGCAACGGTGACTTCCGTTTGATCCACGCAGAATGGCGGCAGGGTGGTGCGGAAGCGCGGGCTCTCGTCGTCCGAGTAGTGATCGCTCGGGTCAGAGCCGACCCAGAAGGAGCCGCCGGGCAGGAGGGACATGCCGGGGGGGCATTGGGGAGGGAGCGCGGGCACGGGCGCGGGCACGGGCACGGGCACGTTGAGAGAGGCGGAGGGGGCGGGCGCGGATTGGTGCGGGTGGGAGCACGCGACGGCGCTGGCGACTACTAGGAGTGCCGCTAGGAAGTGACGATTGGGCGGGGCTATATCGGGGGGCAGAGTGACGGGCTATAGCTGGTTGGGCCGGTGAGAGCTACTGCTGTCCGCCCCTTGTTTTATCGATGATCCCGCGTCGTGACTTCCTGGGTGCGAGTGCGCTCGCCGCGGCGAGCTGGGTGGGCGCGTGCACGACGGATGCCGCGCCGCGCGGGCGCGTGCCGGTCAGCCTTTGGTTCAGTTACGGGGGCACCAATCGCGAGGTCTTGGAGGGCTTGGTGCGGCGCTTCAACGCTCGGCAGAGCCAGGACTACGTGCAGGCAGTGTATCAGGGTGACTACTTCGAGGGGCTGGCCAAGCTGCGCACGGCGATCGCCGCGGGCTGCGCGCCGACCCTAAGTCACGTAGTCGGTGAAGTCGTGCCGTATTTGGCGGAGGCCCAGGTGCTCGAGCGGCTCGCGGCGTACCCGGGAGTGCGTGAGCCGGATGTGATTCCGGAGCTTGGGCAAGAGCGGTCTTGGCTGGGCGGCGGCGCGCGGCCGCTCGTGGCTTTGCCGTTCAATCGCTCGACGCCGATCGCGTACTTGAATGCGGATCTGTTCGCCGAGGCCGGGCTGAGCGCGCCGCGTACTTGGACGGAGCTGCGCGCGGCCGCGCAGCGGCTCACGCAGCCGAACACGCGCTTCGGCTTTGGGTGCCCGATCAATTGGTGGTTTTGGGTGGCCCTGGTCGGGCAAGCGGGCGGGCGCGTGGTGGCCGAAAATGGCCGTATTTCGCTGGGTAATGAGGCCGGTGTGGAGGCGCTCTCCCTGTGGCAAGACTTGGTGAAGCGCGGCTTCATGAAGCCGCCGCCCGGGCGCGACTACAACGCCTGGGAACAGTGCAATCAGGACTTCCTCTCGGGGCGCGCGGCGATGATCTGGTCGTCGACGGCGTTCTTGAAGTACTTGGAGCAGCATGCGAACTTTCGTGTGCTTGCGGCTCCTCTGCCGGCGTTCCGCCAGCGCGCGGTGCCGACAGGTGGCACGTTTTGGGTGGTGCTGCGCGCCGCACAGGCGGAGCACAAAGCGGCAGCAACGCGCTTCCTGCGCTTCATGCTCGAGCCCGAGCAGGTGATCGAATGGTCCAGCCGCACGGGTTACATTCCGGTCACGCGCGGCGCGGTCAATGAGCTCACCCGGCGCGGCTACTACGTGGCGCACCCGAATGACGCGGTGGCGCTGGAGCAACTGAGCGTCGCGGACCCGTGGCCGTGGTCGGTGGATTTGTTCCGTTTGCAGCGGGAAATCGTGCAGCCACGGCTGGAGAGCGCCGTGATTGAGGGTCGTGATGCGCGCGTTGTACTTACTGAAGCCCGCCGCTTGGCAGCGGAGCCCGCGTGAAGCCGAGCCGCCGCACCGACCCGTACTGGATGCTGCTGCCCACGCTGCTGTTCCTGTTCGTGTTTTTTCTGTACCCGCTGGGCATGCTGATCAAGCAAAGCTTCTTCAGTTGGGATCTGCTGACCGACGCGCGTTACGTGGGTCTCGGCAACTACCGCGCGCTGCTGCGTTCGGGCGAGCTGTGGCACACGTTCGTGACCACGCTCTCGATGAGCAGCGCGGTCGTGCTGGGTTCGATGGCGGCGGGCCTCGGCCTGGCACTGCTCTTGGATCGACCGGGGCGCTGGGCAGCGTTTATCCGGGGCGCGGTGTTCAGCGCGTACGTGGTGTCTTGGGTCAGCGTCGCCCTGCTTTTTCTTTGGTTATTGGACGCGGATTCTGGCATTTTATCCGGCATTTGGCGGGCTTTGTGCGGTGGTCGCGCTCCGAACTGGCTAGGGGATCCCAAGCTTGCTCCGTGGGCCGTCGCGGGCGTTTCGGTGTGGAAGATCACCGGCTACGCGCTCGTGATCTTCCTGTCCGGCTTGCAGGACGTGCCTGCCTCGGTCTTGGAGGCCGCGGAGCTCGATGGCGCTTCGCCGGTCGCGCGCTTCCGCAACGTGACCTGGCCCTTACTGCGCCCGACCACGCTGTTCGTCGCGACCACGAGCTTGATCGCCAGCTTCCAACTGTTCGACGTGGTGCGTGTGATGACCCAGGGCGGTCCGGTGCGCTCGACCACGGTGTTCGTGTATGCCGTGTACGAGCAGCTGTTCTTGGATTTGCGGGTCGGCCGCGCCAGCGCGGAAGCCGTGGTGTTTTTTCTGGTTTTGTTGGCTCTGACGGGCGCGCAGTTCCTGCTCTTTCGCAGCTCGGAAGCGGCATGAAGCGGCGCGCATTGTTGGTGCTGGTCGCGCTGGTCTGGCTCTTTCCGTATTTGTGGATGGGCCTGACCAGCCTCAAACCGCTGGACGAGATCATCCACGCGCCCACCGCGCTCCTGCCTCAGCATCCGACGCTCGACGCCTATCGCGAGGTATTGGGCACCCTGCCCCTCGCCCGCTACTTCTTGAACACGAGCGTGATGGCACTGTCGATCGCGGCGCTTCAAATCGCGCTCGCCTTGCCCGCTGGTTATGCGCTGGCCAAGCTGCGCTTTCGCGGCAAGCGCTGGGCGTTCGCGCTGATCGTATCGACGCTGCTGATCCCGGCTCAGGTGCGTTTTGTGCCCGTGTTCTCGATGTTGGCCGGCGCCCACCTCGTGAACACGCTGAGCGGCTTGATCCTCCCCTTCGGTGTCAGCGCGCTCGGCACGTTCATGATCCGCCAAGCCCTCACGAACGTCCCTGATTCGCAAATCGAAGCCGCGCGCATCGACGGCGCGAGCGAGCTGTACATCATCTATCGCCTATTGGCGCCCCTGCTCACGCCGACGTTGGTCGCACTGTTCCTGTTCAGCTTCATCTCGCACTGGAACGACTATTTCTGGCCGCTCGTGCTGACCACGGACGAACACGCGCGCACCCTGCCCCTGGCGATCGCCCTACTCCGGGAACAAGGCACGGGCGTGCGCTGGCACATCGTGATGGCCGGCAACGTGATCCTCAGTTTGCCCGCTTTGGCGGTATTTGCGGCCGCGCAGCGCCATTTGCTGCGCGCGGTCACGCTGCGCGGCTTCGGCGGGTAGAGCGCGGTCCCAAGAAGGACGACCCAATCGGCACTGCGCGCGCCATCCTGAAGGCCGCCGGCCTCAAGTGAGCATCCCCATGCAATACCGAGCAACCATCTGACCAAAGTCGCTGCGGCGCTTGGGTGCCGGCTCGAGCTGAGTCTTACTGCTGCGTGATTGAGGTGGGCGTGAGTTTAGCGCTTTGGGCGGGGTGCTGCGCGCCCTCACGCTGGGCGGTTTCGGCGGCTAGCTAAACCCTCAACGGGCCAGCCATTCGACGCGGGCAGTATGCGGATCGCCGGGAAACCGCACGAAGAAGCTCGCGGCGCGTTCCAGCACCCGTGTTCGCTCATGCGTTCCAGCCAACGCTTCAATCGCGATGAGTTCGGCTTCAGGTCCCAGCTCGCCGTTTGGGAATCGCACGCGATATTGTTCGCTCAGGCGTAGGGCCTCGCCGAAATACTGATCTGCAATCGCTGCTCTTGCAGCGTCCACGAGCGTTACTTGCGCGCTGAGATCCGACGCCGACGTGGCGCTGTGCACGCTCACCGGTGCCGAACGCCGCTCGAGCGTGCTGGTTCGGGGACCGTGGCCGAACCCCGAACCTTTCGCGGCCGGTGGCCGGCGTGCCTCCTGCGGCGTCAGAGTGCTCGCTGCACTCGCGGGGGGGGGAACGACGGAGACGCCGGTCGCTGCGCTCGCGCTGTGCCTGACGCTCGCAACCAGGTTGGGGTTGGGCGGTGCATGCGCACGCTCTTGACTGTGCAGCGTGGACGTCGCCAATACTCCCAGCGCCCCACCGACGACTAGCCCGAGCGTGAGCCACTTCATGGCCAGAACCCGTTGCGCTTGCGCGAATGCCACGGGCCCCATTCCCGCGCCTCCCAAAATAGCCCCGGAAATCAGCGCGGCATCGGCGATTGTCGCGCTGAGCCTGGCCCAGAACTCGACGGCATCCTCCGATAGCTCGTCGGAGCGCGCTGATTCGAGCAACAGCCGCTCGAATTGTTGATCGCCCTGCGCGCCTGACAACTGATCACTCGTACTCATGGGCGACGCCTTTCCTGTGCCGCGAGCGCCGCCCGCAAGCGCTTCGCGATCGCGGAAAATTCCTCGCGGGCGCGGCGTAGCCGCGAACTCGCCGTCCCGATTGGGATCTCTTGTAGCGCGGCGATCTCCTGGACCTCCATGGCTTCGAGCTCGAACAAGACGAACACCTCTCGTAGCTCGCACGGCATTGCTTGCAGCACCGAATCCAAGAGCTGCCGCGCCTGCCGTTGCTGCAGGTGCTCCTCGGGCGAAGGCTGCAGGTCCAGCAAGCGCGGCACGGCCTCGACGGCCGCGAGGGGATCCGCCGCGCGTTGTCGCCTCACTTCCTGCGACGCGACGCGCAGCGCGACGCCGTACAAGAACGACTTCTCGCGCCCGCGCTCGATGTCACTCAGCCGTCGCGCAGCGATCCAGAATACTTCTTGCGTCGTGTCGTCCAACTCCGCCGTGTGCACGCCGAGCCGGCGCAGGAGGCGTTTCGTGGCGGCATAGTGTGCGGCAACGAGCCCGCGCAGGTCGAGCCGCGCGGGTGCTGGGGCGGCCGTTTCGTGCGCTGACGATTCCGGTAGCGTGTGCCCGTCTTTTATAGAGCCCGCGTGAGAGGTCACGTCGAAACTCCCCTCAAAAGTGCATGCCGATCCCGAGCATGCCGTAGCCTAGTAGGCTCGACGAATGAAAAATTTCAGTGCCGTCCGCGCGTTGCGCGCCGATCGCGTTGATCGAGCCATCTGCCCCGAGTTTGAGGCTTGCATCGAATACCGAGCCTAGGTTGTAGCGCGCCTCGAAACCCACCCCTGCTGTTCCGAACCCCGTTGCCTTGCTGCGAGTCTGCCCACCTGGCGCGTCCTGGGCTTTGACCTGTATGACGCCGGCCCCGTACTCGACGCAAAACAGAGCCACCAAGCCGGCGGTGTCGTAGAGCGGTGATAGGCACAGGGCCATCCCAAACGAGACGCCCTGCAGCGTCGCGGCAGCGTCGTTGGCGCGATACGTCGTTGGCCCAAGGTAGCTCAGCCGAACCCTCGCAATCGAGCCGTCCAAGAAGCTCCGTCCGCCTGGAAGCGTCACAAAATTCGCGGCGTCGAAAGACAGATCGTAGCGAGGAACCAGCGTGTGCGACAGCAAGCCGAGTTCCCCGCCCGCGAATAACGTCACAGCGCGCGCCTTGTCGAAGCTCACTGTTCCGGCGGGTACCGCCATGCGTGCGCTGCCCAAGCTGCGCGTTGCGCGTAGGGGCGCGGCGGCTGTCACGGCTGGGAGCGCCGGTTCGGCGGGCGTCGTCGATGCGGGAGGCTCGCGTGCGGCTTCGCCGCGCAACGCGAGCGCCGTGACCACCACCAACGCGTCGCTGACGTCCTGGCAATTGGGACCGTGAACCTCGCGCGGGGCGGACGCCGCGTTCCCCGTCGTGGCTTGGAACATGCCGCGAAAGCTGTCGCCTTCTTGCCGAATCGCGATGCGCACCGCTTGCGCCGAGCCCGCCGCCCCCGGCGTATCGAAGCGACCCCCGCGCTCCTGGACCGCGGTTCGGAATTCGGCCTGAGACGCGCAACCATCCGGGGCGCTGTACGCGAGCGGGACTTCCCCAGCGGCAGCGGGGGCCGGACGACCCCACAAAGACAGCCCCAGGCAGGCTCCCATGGCCCATTTGACGGAATGCTGATCGATCACCCCCGACTGATGGTAGCCCGAGTGGCTCGCGATCACGAAATGCGCCGACTAGGGTCGCGGCGCGGAAACGATGCAGCGCTGCGCCAGCCGTTCCACCGTGGCTCGGCGCGCCGCACTCAGGCCGCTGTCGGCGCGCAGCGCCGCTAGTGCGCGTGTTTCGGCGGTGCCGTCGCCCACCGCGCAGGCCACGATCAGCCGCGTCCGCCACGCCTCCCGCTTGACGCGCGCGAGGCTGATGGTCTTGTTCAGGGCGTCATCCAGGTATTCGGCGGCTTCCGTGAAGCGGTTGCGGTTGAACAGGTTCTTGCCGAGCAGGTAGCTGGGAAGGCCGTTTTCCGGCTCTTTTTGCGCCCATTCTTCGATTCGCGGCGCGGCGACTTCGAAAGCCGCACCTAGGATCGGGTCGCCGATCAGCAGATCGACGATGGCGCGGCGTTGCAGCTCGTTTTCTGGAGAGCGCTTGACGTCCAGCGTGCGTAGGCGATCTTCGTCGGCAACGATCTCGCTGACCGCGTCGTAGTCGCGGCGGGCGCCCGCGATGTTCCCGGCGCGCAGCTCGACGTCCCCTTCGGCCTCGCGGGCGCCGGCTTGGTCCAGCTTGGCGAGCTCTGGGGATGCGGCCAGGGCCGCGTAAGCGGCGACGGCGGCGGCTTCGTCGCCGTCTTTGACGTCACAGGCCGCGAGCGCGAATTTGGCCGAATTATGGTGCGGATCGAGTCGTAATACCTCCGCCAGCGCGACGCGCGCGCCCGCCGTGTCCGCGCTGCCGAGCTTCTGATTCGCGACGCCGTTCAGGCGATCTACGATGCGTGGGCAATGGCGGCCAAACAGCGCTGGGCGATCGAAGCGCACGCGCGCCTCGTTGAGCAGCACGGGATCCACGTGCACGCGACTCAGATCAGCGCGCCACGCGCTTTCGAGCTGGCCAAAGCTTTTGCCGACCACGGTTTCGAGCGGCTCACCCCCGTACCAACGCCGCAGCGCGGCCGCGCCGTAACGGTCGTGTAACCAATGCATGAACGCGCCCGCCACGGTGTACGCCGTCGACGAATTTTGTCCCAGAAACCCCAGGCGAAACACCGATTCGAGCGGCGGCAAGAGCGACAAATCTAAGAGTGTTTTGGCCCACTCATCGAGCGTGAAGTCGTCGTTGTCGTTGGGCGAAGCCGCCGTGGCCACGCCTTCGATGCGACCGGGATCCGGGAGCCAGCCACCGAGCGGACCGGACACGCGGAACGGCCCGACGCCGAAGCTGCCGGCCAGCACGTGTGCCAGCTCATGCCCCACGACCGGATGCGGGTACGGCGAGTACTGCACGTAGATCTCGCGTCGCCACGGTTTCGCGATGTACGTGTTCGACGCGCCCATCAAATGACCTTTTTCATCGGCATTGGCGAACAAAAACGCGGTCACGCGCGGCGGGCCTTGGATCTCGAAATACGCTTCATCGGCGCGCAATTCGGCGTCGCAGTCGCGCGCGAAGAGCAGCGCGTCACGCCGTAAAATGCCGGCCGAGTATTTCACGTCACAGCGCGCTCCGTACACCTGTTGCCCGAGGGCGGCCTCGATGGACGCGCGCGTGCTGAAGTGCCCGAGGGCCGTCCCATTCCAGATCAAGAGCGCGCTACCGAGCCATGCCGCCGCGCCGGCCCCGGCCAGCCAGGGGCGCTGAAAGCCCGTGAAATGCAGCGCTTCGTCGAAATGCGCGGCCGTGCAGAACGCGCCCAACACCGTTAACAACGTGCCGACGCGGTACGTCGCGAGCGGCCAAAACGCGTCGATCACCGTGTCGTACAGCGGGCCCGAGAAATAGCCGAAGAACGGGTCGAACGCGAACACCATCGGGCTCGTGTAGAAACGCCCTAGGCTCACTGCTATGCCGCCGAGCGGCGCGGCGAGCGCCCCCAAAATACAAAGTGTCCGACGACGCCAGCGCGTACTCACGCGCGCAGCTAGGTTCCCGATCAGCGCGCCCCACACGCCTGCTAAGAGCGCGCCCGGGAGCGGCGCGAGCAAGTACAGCTCCACGCCCCAGCCCGCATCACAGAAGCCGACGCGCAGCCCGTGCCCGAGCACGATCAGCAAGCCCAGCACGGCCAAGCCAAAACCTAGGCTTAAACCGCGCCCAAGTGCGGCTAACGGCGCGCTTCGCTGACGCGCGCCGTCGAACGCCGCGCCCAGCGCCGTCGCTGCCGGCAGCACCACCCCCGCGCCGAGTGAGGACTCGTAACCTGGGCCGCCAAACTGCGGGATGAACCCGTAGCCCAGGAACGCGAGCGCAGTGATGCCCGCGGTGATCTGAAACGCGCGTGAGCGCAGCATGGGCTGAGGCGACGGACCCGCGTTAGGGATGCGCGTCGCCGCTGGACTGCGGCGGCTCGGGGCGCTCGCTCTCGCCCGTGGCTTCCGGCGCGCGCAGCACTAAGGCCAAGACCTCGTCCACGCGCGACACGAAGTGCACGCGCAGATCGTTTTTGACCTCCGAGGGCACGTCCTCCAGATCGCGCTCATTGCGCGCCGGGAGCAGGATTTCGCGGATGCCGGCCCGGTGCGCGGCCAGCACCTGATCCTTCACGCCGGTGACGGGCAAAATGTTGCCCCGCAGCGTGATTTCGCCGGTTACGGCGATGTCCGAGCGCACGGGCGCGTCCAGCAAGAGCGAACTCACGGCCACGAACATGGCCACGCCGGCGTTGGCGCCGTCGCGCGTGGACCCGCCGCGTGGCACGTGTAAGTGCAGGTCGATCGTCTTCAGCCACTCCGGGTCGAGCTTCAGCCGCTCTGCCTTGGAGCGCACGTAGGAGACGGCCGTGGCTGCTGACTCCTTCATTACGTCACGCAAGCCGCCGGTGACGCGGATTTCGCCCTTGCCCGGCATGCGCGTGGCTTCGATGATCAGGATGTCACCACCGGCGCCCGACACGGACAAGCCGTAGGCGATGCCCGGCACCAAACGGCGGTCGGTGATCTCGTTCATGTTGCGCTCGGGCCCGAGCAGCTCACGCACGTGCTCCGGGGTCACCTTGAGCTGTTCGACGAATTTGCCCTCGGCGAGCTTGACCGTGACGTCACGGCACACGGCCGCGATTTCGCGTTCCAGCCCGCGTACGCCAGCTTCTCGCGTGTAGGAATTGATGATCAGCTCCACGCCCTCACGCTCGAACAGGATTTGCTCGTTAGTTAGGCCGTGATCCCGGATTTGCTTGGGGACCAGGAATTGCTCGGCAATGCTGCGCTTTTCGCGCAGCGTGTAGCCGGGCACCTCAATGATCTCCATGCGATCTTTGAGCGGCTCCGGGATGTTGCCTCGGTAGTTCGCCGTGGCAATGAAGATCACGTCCGAGAGGTCGAACGCCAAGTCGATGTAGTGATCGACGAAGGTGTCGTTCTGGTTCGGGTCCAGCACTTCAAGAAGTGCGGCCGCGGGGTCACCGCGCATGTCGACGCCCATCTTGTCGACTTCATCCAGCACCAAGACCGGGTTGCGACAGCCCGTCTTCTTGAGCGCTTGGATGATGCGACCCGGGAGCGCGCCTACATAAGTGCGGCGGTGGC
>JBDTJC010000032.1:0-10746 GCA_039936055.1 Polyangiaceae bacterium
CGCCGTCCGCGCTGGTCGCCTTCCCCGCCGTACGCCTTCGGCCCCCCGCGCGGCGCAGCCGCGTTTGACGGGGGCCGCCGCGCGCAGGCCGCTTGGCGGCCGAGCACGGGGTCGCGATGTGACGGCAAGCCCCCGGGGGCATCCACGATGGACGAGGAGAATGCTCGGCTTCGCAGCGAAGGGTGCGCTAGGCCTTGCTGCGGCTCTTCACTTCATTGGGCGCGGTGCCCATCGCTACCAGCAGTTCGCGGTTCATCTTGGCGATGAAGCTGATGCTGATGTCTTTGGGGCACACCGCTTCGCACTCTTTGTGGGACGAGCAGTGGCCGAAGCCTTCGGCGTCCATTTGGGCGACCATCTTGCGGACGCGGTCGGCGCGTTCGGGGGCGCCTTGGGGCAGGAGCGCCAAGTGCGAGATCTTTGCGGCCGTGAAGAGCGCGGCGGAGGCGTTCGGGCAGGCGGCCACGCAGGCGCCGCAGCCGATGCATGCGGCGGCCTCGAAGGCTTGGTCGGAATCCAGCTTGGGAACTGGGATGGCGTTGGCCTCGACGGCCGAGCCGGCGCGCACCGAGATGTAGCCACCCGCCTGGATGACGCGGTCGAGTGAGCTGCGGTCCACCACCAAGTCACGAACGACCGGGAAGGCCGCGGCCCGCCAGGGTTCAATCGTGATCTCGTCACCGTCGTTGAACACCCGCATGTGAAGCTGGCATGCGGTCGTGCTTTTGGCCGGGCCGTGGGGCACGCCGTTGATCACCATGCCGCACGCGCCGCAGATGCCTTCGCGGCAGTCGTGGTCGAACGCGATGGGATCCTCACCCTTGTGCGCGAGTTCCTCGTTCACCACGTCCAGCATTTCCAAGAACGACATGTGGTCGTTGATGGATTTGGCTTCGTAGCGCACGAAACCGCCGGCATCCTTGGCACTCTTCTGGCGCCACACGTTGAGCACCAAGTTCATCAGGCGGGCCATTACTTGTAGCTCCTCTGGCTGGGATGCACGTACTCGAAGTTCAACGGTTCCTTGTTGAGCTTGGGCGCGCTGGTGGTACCCGTGAATTCCCAAGCGGCGACGTACGAGAACGCATCGTCGTTGCGCTTGGCTTCACCGTCTTCGGTCTGATATTCCTCGCGGAAGTGACCACCCGCGGATTCTTCGCGGTCCAGCGCGTCACGACACGTGAGCTCGGCGAGTTCGAAGAAATCAGCCGTTCTGCCGGCTTTTTCCAACATCATGTTCAGCTCTTCACCGCTGCCGACGACGCTCAAGTCACTGTAGAACTGCTCGCGCAACTCCGGGATCTTACCCAGGGCGAACTTCAAGCCCTCCGCTGTGCGCGCCATGCCGCAGTAATCCCACATCAACGTGCCGAGCTCCTTGTGGAAGGACTCCGGCGTGCGCTTGCCGCCGATCGACAAGAGCTGCTTGATGCGCCCCTCGACCTCCGAGAGCGTGCGCTTCACTTCTGGGTGTGATTCATCCACCCCGCCCGGCTTCACGCCCGCAAGGTAGTTCGCGACCGTGACGGGCAGCACGAAGTAGCCGTCCGCCAGGCCCTGCATCAGCGCGCTGGCACCCAAGCGGTTCGCGCCGTGGTCCGAGAAGTTCGCCTCACCACCGACGAAGAGGCCGCTGATGGTGCTCATCAAGTTGTAATCCACCCACAGGCCACCCATCGTGTAGTGGATGGCTGGATACATGCGCATCGGCACTTCGTACGGGTTTTCACCCGTGATGCGCTCGTACATTTGGAACAAGTTGTCGTAGCGTTCGGCCACGGTGTCACGGCCGAGGCGCTTCACGGCTTCCGAAAAGTCAAGATACACCCCGCGGCGAACGCCGGCGACTTCAGGGCCGACGCCCTTGCCCTGGTCACACATGTCCTTCGCGCGACGCGAAGCGATGTCACGTGGCACGAGGTTACCGAAGCTCGGGTAGAGGCGCTCCAGGTAGTAGTCCCGGTCCGACTCCGGAATGCTTTTCGGATCCTTCTGCAAGTCCGCGTTGTTTTTCGGGACCCAGACCCGGCCGTCGTTTCGAAGCGACTCACTCATTAAGGTGAGCTTCGACTGATAGTCACCGCTTTGCGGGATGCACGTCGGGTGGATCTGGGTGAAGCACGGGTTGGCGAAGTACGCGCCGCGCCGATGCGAGCGCCAGGTGGCCGTCGTGTTGCAGCCCTTGGCGTTGGTCGACAGGTAGAACACGTTGCCGTAGCCGCCGCTGCACAGCACCACCACGTCCGCCGTGTGTGCTTCGATCTTGCCGGTGACCAGGTTGCGCGTGACGATGCCGCGCGCCACACCGTCAATCACGATCAGGTCCAGCATCTCCGTGCGGGGATGCATCTTCACGGTCTTCGCTTCGATTTGCTTGGACAGTGACTGGTACGCGCCCAGGAGCAGCTGCTGGCCGGTTTGCCCGCGCGCGTAGAACGTACGGGCGACCTGCGCGCCGCCAAAGCTGCGGTTGCCGAGCAACCCGCCGTATTCGCGGGCAAAAGGCACACCCTGCGCGACGCATTGGTCGATGATGTTCACGCTCAGCTCAGCCAAGCGGTACACGTTGGACTCGCGCGAGCGGAAGTCCCCACCCTTCACGGTGTCGTAGAACAGGCGATACACGCTATCGCCGTCGTTCTGATAGTTCTTGGCGGCGTTGATGCCGCCCTGTGCGGCAATGCTGTGCGCGCGGCGCGGGCTGTCCTGATAACAGAAGCAGGACACATTGTAGCCGAGCTCACCGAGCGTGGCCGCGGCAGCGCCGCCCGCCAAACCCGAGCCGACGACGATGACCTTGTACTTGCGGCGGTTGGCCGGGTTGACCAGCTTGGCCTTGAAGCGAGCGTCAGCCCAGCGCTGCTCGATGGGACCTGTGGGTGCGCGCGAGTCTAGTTGCATCGATAGCTTCTCAACTTCCGGTGGTGTGGGGCGCGATCGCCCTACTTGACCAGGCCCAACAACACGGTCAGCGGCAAGAACACGTTGCCGGCGGTGACCAAGAAGACCAAGCCGCGCGTTAGGTTGCGCAAGCCCTTGTTGTACCGCGGGTGATTCAGCCCCAGCGACTGAAGCATGCTGAATGCCCCGTGATACAGGTGAAAACCCAGGCAAACGTTGGCGATGACGTACACCGCCACCACCCACGGGATGCGAAAAGCGTTCAAGAAGTTCGCGTACACGTCACCCGGCACGTGGTCGTAGTCACCGAGCGAAACGCCGGGGAACGTGAAATGCGCCAGGTGGAAGATGATGTACACGAGCAGCGCGGGGCCCGTGTACTTCATCATCATCGCCGCGTAGCTGGTGGCGATGTTCTTCTTCACCTTGTAGCCGACGGGGCGGGCCGCAATGCTCTTGCCGTACAGCTCCAGCACGATGGTGGTGTGGACCAGCACCGAGATGAGCAGCACGGTGCGCACGCCCCAGAGCAAGACGGGCTTCTCTTTGATGCCGGCGCCGTAGGCGTTGTACACCTCTGGCCCGAGCAGCACTTGCAGGTTGCCCAGCATGTGCCCGACCACGAATCCGAACAGAATGATGCCGCTGACTGCCAACGCGGCCTTCTTGCCAACGGTCGTGTCGAGCAGAGTGAGAGCTTTTTGTGTAGCCATGTCTAACGCAAACGGGAGCGTGTCTAGATATCGATGGTCGCTTTACGCAGTACCCTTCAGCAACTGCCGAAGGACGAACTGAAGGATGCCACCGTGTCTGTAGTAGTCGAGCTCAACTAGCGTGTCGATGCGCGCCAGGACCTCGAACTTGCGTTCCACGGTCACGGAGGTGCCCGCGGGCGCGGAAGTGTCGGGCGAGCTGGCCGTGACGGTCAGTTTCACGCCCGTGGACAGGCCCGAAGCGACGCCCGCGATGGTGAACGTCTCCTCGCCGGTGAGGCCGAGCGTCTCGCGGTTTTGACCCTCCAAGTATTGCAGGGGTAACACGCCCATGCCGATCAGATTGCTGCGGTGAATGCGCTCGTAGGACTCGGCGATGACGGCGCGAATGCCGAGCATCAGCGTGCCCTTGGCGGCCCAATCACGCGAAGAGCCGGAGCCGTATTCCTTGCCGGCGAGAATTAGCAACGCAGTGCCGTCCGCCTTGTACTTCATGGCGGCGTCGAAGATGGACAGCTGCTCGTTCGTAGGCAGGTAGCGCGTAACGCTGCCTTCCACGCCCGGGACGAGCTGATTGCGCAGGCGCACGTTGGCGAACGTGCCGCGCATCATCACTTCATGATTGCCGCGACGCGCGCCGTATTGATTGAAGTCCGCGGGCTTCACGCCGTGGGACACGAGGTACGCAGCAGCCGCCGAGTTCTTCGCGATGTTACCGGCGGGCGAGATGTGATCCGTTGTGACGGAGTCACCCAGCACCGCCAGCACGCGGGCGCCAGTGATGTCCTTCAACGGCGCGGGCTCCAGGCCCATGTCCTGGAAGAACGTCGGCTTCTGCACGTACGTGCTGTCGCTCGACCAGGAGAAGCGGCTGCCTTCAGGCACCGGCAACGCGCGCCAGGCGGCGTCGCCCGCGAACACGTTCGCGTACTCCTCACGGTACATCTTCGACGTCACGTGCTGCCCGACGACTTCGGAGATCTCCTTCGTGGAGGGCCAGATGTCCTTCAAGAACACGTCCGTACCGTCTTTCGACTTTCCGATCGGCTCAGTCGTGAAGTCGATGTCGATGCGACCGGCGAGCGCGTAGGCGACGACCAGGGGCGGGCTCGCCAAGTAGTTTCCGCGCACGTCCGGGCTGATGCGACCCTCGAAGTTGCGATTGCCGCTGAGCACGCTAACGGCAACCAAGTCACCCGCGTGGATCGCAGCGCTAACGGGCTCGGGTAGCGGCCCGCTGTTGCCGATGCACGTGGTGCAACCGTAGCCAACGACGTTGAAGTGCAGCTTCTCGAGATCCGGAAGCACGCCCGCCGCGATCAGATACTGAGTAACGACCTTGGAGCCCGGAGCCAGGCTCGTTTTCACCCAGGGCTTCACGCTCAGGCCCTTGGCTACGGCGTTCCTCGCCAGCAGCCCCGCGCCGAGCATCACGTACGGGTTCGACGTGTTGGTGCACGAGGTGATGGCGGCGATCACGACCGACCCGTGACCGACTTCGAAATCGACGCCGTCAAGCGAAGCGGGCACGCGACGGGTCAGGTCCTCCGGGGTGACCGGAGCGGGCGCGCCCTTCCCCTTGGTCTTGGCCAGAGCGACCATTTCACCGAGGTTCTTGGCGAAGCCAGCGCCCACGTCCTTGAGCGCGACTTTGTCGTGCGGGCGGCGCGGACCGGCCATCGTCGGGACGATGGTGGAGAGATCCAGCTCCAGCGTGTCCGTGAACACGGGGTCGGGCGTGCCCTTCTCGCGGAACAAGCCCTGCGCCTTCGCATAGGCTTCAATCAGATTGGCGCGCTCTTCACTGCGGCCGGACAAGCGCACGTAGGTGAGCGTTTCCGAGTCGATCGGGAAGATGGCGCACGTTGAGCCGAACTCCGGGCTCATGTTGCCGATGGTCGCGCGGTCAGCGAGCGGCAGATGATCCAAACCGTCGCCGAAGAACTCCACGAATTTGCCGACCACGCCCTTGTCACGCAACTGGCGCGTGATCGTGAGCACCAAGTCCGTCGCCGTGGCGCCTTCCGGCATGGTGCCGAACAGGCGGAAGCCGATGACTTGCGGGATCAGGAAGCTTATCGGCTGACCGAGCATGGAAGCTTCAGCCTCGATCCCGCCGACGCCCCAACCGAGCACGCCCAGGCCGTTGATCATCGTGGTGTGGCTGTCCGTACCGACGAGCGTGTCGGGGTACGCGAGGCCGTCTTTGTCGAACACGACGCGCGCCAGGTACTCCAAGTTCACCTGGTGCACGATGCCCGTGGAGGGCGGCACGACGGAGAAGTTGTTGAACGCATTCTGCGCCCAGCGCAAAAGCACGTAACGCTCTTGATTGCGCTCGTACTCGTTCTTCGTGTTCTTCAGCAGTGAGTCCGAAGCGCCGAAGAAGTCCACCTGCACCGAGTGATCGATGACGAGCTCGGAGGGGAACAGCGGATTGATTTTTGAGGGGTCGCCGCCCATGTCCGCCATTGCGTCGCGCATCGCGGCCAAGTCGACCACTGCCGGCACGCCGGTGAAGTCCTGCAAGACGACGCGCGCGGGGTGGAACGCAATCTCGGTGTCCGGCACCGCCTTGGGGTCCCAGCTCGCGAGCGCTTCGATGTCCTTTTTTACGACCGCTTTACCGTCTTCGCAGCGCAGCAAATTTTCCAACAGGATGCGCAGCGAAAAGGGCAACCGGGCCGCGTCCTTACCGCTCGCGGCGGCGAACTTCGGCAGGCTGAAGTACGTGTATTTCTTACCCTTTACGTCGAGTTCGGAGCGCGTACCAAACGAATCTAAGGAGCGGTCGGTCATATGCAATTCCTCGGCTTCGGGCGTACCCCAATGGCCACTCACACGCAATCCGGATCCCAGCTCTTTCCCACGATTTTCCGGGCAAAAACCGGCAAATGCTAGAGCCTTCTTTTCCGGCACATTGCGAGCCCGCAGAGCCTCGCGCACGCGACGCCGCCGAGTGCGTCGTGCGCTGTTCCCCTCCCGGACAAGCAGCCCGTTTTGTGTGCAATTCACGATGTGGGCAGATGTCGGTAAGCTCAGAACGACGCGGCGCGCCCGGGGCCTAGCTGGCGGGGGCCGGTCAGTAACTTCCTACTTGTTCGCGTCGAGTTCCCAGTACCTGAGCAGCGCACCCCCGGCGTGCTGCGGGTAATCGATGCGCACGTGCAGATCCACGGGACTTCCCGGGAACCCGCCGCTAACGGAGCGCGGGTCCGGCATGAGGTAGCTCGGCCCAGGCGTGTACTGAAAGCGCATGAGGAAAGCGAAACCGTGACGGATCTGCGTATCGAGCGCGTCCAACTCCGACTTGGGAACGCCGGCTTGGCGCGCGACCGAGAGCGTGGCGACCGCTGCTTCCATGCGACTCGCGAGCGGAGTCAAACGCGGTGACAAGAACGGTCCGCGGCTGAGGCCGCCATCCAACTCAGGGCGCCCAGGCAGTGAGCCGTATTGAAGCACGCGATTGTTCGCTTGCCAATCCAGGCAAAACTGCAGCGCATCCCGATCGGGAGCGCGCTGCCACAGGTCCTCGAGCACCTGGCAGGTCCAATGCTCGGCGCCCCAGAAGTAGTGCTTGCCTAGGAACAACGCCGGGCGCTTGACCAGGAACGACAGCGCGCGGCGCGCAGCCTCCAAATCGCGCGCGTCAGCGCTGATGCGCTGCACGCGCGCGAGCGCGAACGCGGCTTCACCGGTGTAGTACTCGAGTTGGATGTCGACCGGGTGCTGCTCGGAAACCGAGTAAATGTGCTGAAAGTCACCATCAGAACGCTGTTGCGCGCGCAGGAACCCGGCCAGATCGAGGGCCGCGTCGCGGTACTCCGTGGCGCCGCCCTCGAGCAGCTCCACATACGCGAGCACCGCCAAGGCTGACGATCCAACGTCAACGGTATCCCCTTCGCCCACGCACGCGTGCGCGCCGCAGCGCAACGTCCCGCGGTCCTTCATGTACGCGCCGGCCAACCGAGCCGCGTGAAGCAAGCGCGCGTCGTGTAACTGATTGCCCGCGCGGGCCAAAAAGTACGTCGCGCCGGCGTGCCTGGGGAAGTTGTAGCCCGGCTCGTCACGCCCTGTCATCGCGTTGATCTCGTAGCGGAACGAGCCATCGCGCTTTTGGTTGCGCTGCAAGTAGCGCGCGGCGTTGAGCACCGAAGCCTTGATGGCCGCGCGGGTCACGTCTTCGGCCGTGAGCGCTTTGGGGTAGCCCGGCCGTTCGACGCAGAAGCGCCGAAAGCTCCCGTGCCGGAGCAGCTCCTCCGGGTACGTGCCGAGCTCGACGGCGAGCGCGCCCAGCACCTTGTCCGCGTCGGCCCCGACCGAAAGGCCGAGCTGCCCGAACGGCAGGATCGCTTCGTACGCCTCGAGCTTGAGCAGATCGCTCGGGGTCAAGTACGCGACCTTACCGTGGTACGCGGCACGCACGCCGTCGCGAGCGGGCGCGATGGACGCCGCGAATACCAGCCGCCCCAACGGCAAGATCGCCGCGGAATCCACGATTTGTTCGACCACCCGCGTCGCGCCGGGCTCAGCAGCGTCAGCAAGCAGCGCGCGGACGGCTGAGGCCTGATCCGGTTCGACGGCACGCGCCGTGCGTTTGCCCCCCTGCCAAATGCTGACCAGCACCGGACCGCGCGCCGTTCGCGAGCGGTCCAAGCGCACCCGCCGAAGCACCGCGAGCGAGCACACCGCCAGCACGCCGACGTACACCGCCAGCAGGCGCAGCAAGGTGCGCAGAGTCACGAGCCGAGCTCGCCGCCTTGGCGCTTGAGCCAGAGCAACTCGAGCGCGGGCAGAATCACGACGTACGGCACGAGCAGCGCGACGACCAAGCCGGACACCGCCATCGCAGCCACGCCGTAGTCGCCGTGGATACCGCGCAAAAAGAACATGGTCAGCACGATCAAGAACACGATCGTCAGGCCGGACACGAACGAGACCCAGGCGGCGACCGTCAAGGCTCGTCGTGCCCAGCGCAAACGCGCCAGGAGCGCCACGGCACTGCCCAACTGCGCCGCACCGATCAGCACGGCGGGCACATCCAGGGCCCAAAAGCGCGGTTCAGTCACACCGAACACGCCCACCAGCACGACGATGCCCGCTATGCCGTTCAGCACGCCAAAAGCGATTCGCACCCGAGAATCAGAGCTGTCAGCCATGGCGGACCGGATGTAGCACGAGTTCAGCGCACCCTTTTGGCGTAGGCGAGCGCGTGTTGCGCCGCGCCGAGCCCGGAGCGCGCTGCCCAGAGCGCCGCGCGTGGTCGGCCAGCGACGGCATCACCGGCCGCAAATAAGCCTGGATTACCACGCACTGCGCCGGCCGCGTTGGCCGCAATGCCGACGTCCAATAGCGTGCCGAGACCGCGCGCCACGAAGTCCACGCTCGCGAGCGACGAGACCCCCTCCACGACCTCACCGTGCAGCTCGAGCGGCACCGGAGCACTGAACGAGAGCCGAAAACCCGTGCCGCCACGACGGTCGAAGGAACGCTCCAGCGCGACGCCACCCGCCGCGACGCCCCCGATAGCGAGCACCACGGCGGAGAACTCCTGCGTTTCACCGTCGCTCGTGGTCACGCGATAGCCGTCCGGAATGCGTGCGAGAGTCGTCACATGCGTGCGCTTCACGAGCGCGATGCGCCCGAGCAGGCGGTCACGCGAAAGCTCGAAGCGCGCGCCCGCCGTGCCGCCCAAAGTCGACGTCGTTTCGCCGACGGGTACGCGGAGCGCGGCACTGAGATCTGCACTGAGCGCGCGCTCCACACCCAGCCAAGGCCCAAACAACCACGCTTCAGGCGTCACGCCGCTGTCCTGCAGCGCCTTCAAAAGCGCCTGGGAACGCTCAGGGGAGTCCAGCAGCGTGCCGAAGTCGTACGCGGAGATGCGGCGTTCGGAGCCGGTTTGCAGCACCTGCACGCGGGCCGCATAGAAATGGGTTTGGGTCTCGCGCGCCCAGGCGCTGCTGGCGAAGCTCTTGGCCAACAGCTTCGCGTCCCAATCATCCCGCTCCAAATCCACCACCGCCACGCTTTTACCGGCGCAGCGCTCCAAATCCAAGAGCGCGCGATCGGTGCCGCGCGCGGGGCGCACATTGCCTTCCAAGGTGGCCACGCGTCGGGGCTTGGCGCTGAGTTCCCAAGTGCCGAGCGCGGACGCGAATTGCGCGAGCCCGTCTTCGATGGCTTCGGGGTCGCGAGCGCGATCCCAAGCCTCGAAGTCCAGAGCCCCAGAGTACAAGCCGCTCGCTCCGGAATAGTCGAAGTACGCTGCGGGATGCTCACCCTGGCGCGCAACCTCGAACGCGGCGGCCGTGCCCGCGATGCCCCCGCCGATCACCGCAATTTTCACGAATCGCAGCTCCCGGAGCCAATTTCAGCGGACAGCGCGCTCAGCGAAAGTGCCTCTTGCCGAGCTTGGATCGGCCCCACGGCGGCGCTGCGGCGGCGCGCGGCTTGCGCCAAAAATTCCAAAGCCAGTTGTTGCCCAACCTCGGGTGAACGCCCGGTCGCGTCGGCCACGATGCGCCCGCAACGGAGCGCGCAGCGCATACCACCACACGCGCCCAAGCCAAGCCGCGTGCGGCGCGCGACGTCCGCCACGTCGTGCGCGAGCTCCTGCTCCACCACGTAGCGGATCTCGGCTTCAGTCACCGGCTCACAACTGCACACCACTGCCGCCTCGCGCGGGTTCCGCTGCATGCGTTCGAGCACGCGCAAGCTGCGGCTGCCGTGGCGATACTCAAGCCGCGTCGCGGTCACGGCTTCCATGCCGCCGCGCACCACGAGCAGCATCGGGTCGACTTGCTCGTCACCACCGGGCAGCGGCGCAACGTGGGAACGCCGCGGCGCGGTGTTACCCAAGCGGGTCGCAATGACGTCCGTCATTTCTTCGGAAAACAGCCGATAACTGGCCAATTTTCCACCGATCATCGAGTACAGGCCGTCCGCGCCGTGTTGCTTGTGGTCGACCACTTGGTGCTCGCGCGACAAGTGATCCTCGTTCATGCCCCAGTCATAGAGCGTGGGGCGTACGCCGCCCCACGTCCCAATCGCGCGCGCGCTGCGCACCGCGGGGAACACGTGCTCCACGGCTTGGAACAGGTAGTTCACTTCGTCGCTCGTGGCGACGACT
>JBDTJC010000033.1:0-39176 GCA_039936055.1 Polyangiaceae bacterium
GGTAGAAGCGCTTGGCCATGTCCACGATGCGTTCGCCGGCTGCCGCGAACAGCTCCCAGCGCATGGCGTGAGTCGCGAGCAGCGTGCCGTTGCCCGGTAGCGCCAAGCCCAGGGCCTCGTTCAAGCAATTCATGCTGTTTGCGGTGAACATGCCCGAGCACGAGCCGCAGGTCGGACACGCCGAGCGCTCCAATTCCTTGAGCTCTGCGTCACTCACCTTGGCATCGCTGGAGGCGATCATCGAGTCGATCAGATCCAACTTGCGCATCAGCGGCTTGCCATCGCGGTCGTGACTACCCACGATCTTGCCAGCTTCCATCGGGCCGCCGGAGACGAAGATTGTCGGCACGTTCAGGCGCACGGCCGCCAAGAGCATGCCGGGGGTGATCTTGTCGCAGTTGGAGATGCAGACCAGGGCGTCCGCGCAATGCGCGTTGACCATGTACTCGACGCTGTCAGCGATCAGATCCCGACTGGGCAGCGAGTACAGCATGCCGCCGTGACCCATGGCGATGCCGTCATCCACCGCGATGGTGTTGAATTCCACGCCCCAGCCGCCGGCAGCGTCGATCACTTTCTTCACGCGTTGACCGACGTCATGCAGATGGACGTGACCCGGCACGAACTGCGTGAAGCTGTTGGCGATCGCGATGATCGGCTTCTCGAAATCCGCATCCTTCATGCCCGTTGCGCGCCACAGAGAGCGCGCGCCGGCCATATTTCGTCCTTGGGTGGTGGTCGCACTGCGAAAAGAGTTCATGCTGCGGCCACAGTAGCGCGTTTCGGCGGCAACGAAAGGCGTCCCGAGCGCGCAGCTGGAAGCTCAGTGTCAACCCCAGAAAATACGAGATTCTATGAACGTAGAACTGATTCGCGCGCAGCGGGAAGCGGCACCAGTACTCGCCAACTTGTTCCAGTACTACGTGTACGACTTCAGTGAGGTCATCGGAGCGGAGGTTGCGGAGGACGGCAGGTTCGCGAGTCGCTCATTCCAGGCCTACTGGGAGGACCCGTGGCGGCATCCGTTTTTGGCGCGAGTCGCCGGACACTATGCGGGCTTTGCGTTCGTGCATCAGCGCAGTCACCTTACGGCGGATCCAGCGGTGTGTGACGTCGGCGAATTCTTCGTGTTGCGCAAGTACCGCCGCCGCGGGGTCGGCTCTGCGCTCGCCCGCCAGGTGTTCGAGCTATTTCCTGGGCGCTGGGAAGTGCGACAGCTCTTGGCTAACGAAGCCGCGACGCGCTTCTGGCGGTCTGTGATTGCCGACTACACTGAAGACCGCTTCCAAGAGGCCACACTGGATACCGACCGCTGGCGGGGGCCCGTGCAGAGCTTCGACAACGCCGCGCGCTAGGCGCCTTGGAACGCAATTGCTTGATTGAGGTCGCCATGCGTCGGCAGCACCGTACACGGCGCGGGCGGGCGTGTCAGCGCCCGGCGCGAGCCGCTACTCGGCTTCGGCAGACGCTGTTTCTAGCGGAGCGTGCGTCGGGTATTTGTGTTTGCGCGTGAAGCGGTCCAACGACAAATACGTGACGGGGGTCGTAAATAGCGTCAAAAGTTGCGACAAAATCAAGCCGCCCACGATTGAAATGCCGAGCGGCCTGCGCAACTCCGAGCCGATGCCGGAGCCGAAGGCGAGCGGCAGCGCGCCCAGCAGCGCCGCCGCGGTGGTCATCAAGATGGGACGGAAGCGGAGCAGGCAAGCTTGCCGGATCGCGTCTCGCGCGGACATGTCGGTGTCGCGTCGCGCTTCGATCGCAAAATCGATCATCATGATCGCGTTCTTCTTCACGATGCCGATCAACAGAATCACGCCCACCATCGCGATCACGTTGAACTCCGTCTTGTACAACAGCAAGGCGAGCAGCGCGCCCACGCCCGCCGACGGAATTGTAGACAAGATCGTGATTGGGTGAACGTAGCTCTCGTACAGCACGCCGAGCACGATGTAGACTGTCAAGAGTGCGATCATCAGCAGCGTGGGCTGACTCGAGAGAGAAGACGAGAAAGCCTGCGCTGTGCCGGCGAACGAAGCTCGAATGCTCGGTGGCATGCCGATGTCTTGCTCTGCCAGGTCGATGGCCTGCATCGCGTCACCCAAGGACGAGCCGGGAGCAAGATTGAACGAGAGCGTGGTTGCCGGGAATTGACCTTGATGATTGATGGCGAGCGGCGTGTACGTGACCGACGAGTGCGTGATTGCTGGCAGCGGCACCTGTCCGCCACCCGGCGCGCCGACGTACAAGTCATTCAGGCTTTCGGGGCCGACTTGGAACTCCGGCTTGGTTTCGAGCACCACCCGGTACTGGTTCAACGCCCCGTAAGTAGTGGCAATTTGCCGTTGGCCGTAGGCGTCATACAGGGCATTGTCGATTGACGCGGCGCTCAAGCCCAAGCGTGAGGCGGTGTCGCGATCGATACCCAGAGCGAGGGTGAGTCCGGACGTCTGTTGGTCGGTGGCCACGTCCTTCAAGATCGGGATCTTCTTGAAGCGATCCATCACCTTCGGAGCCCAGTCGCGCAGCTCGTCCAGATCCGCGTCTTGCAGCGTGTACTGGTACTGCGTGCGTGAGGAACGACCGCCCACGCGCACGTCCTGCACGGCCTGCATGAACAGGTTGACGCCCACGAGCTTGGCGAGCTTGGCCCGCAGGTGACCAATCACGCCGTCAGCCGTGGTGACGCGCGGCGGCTTCGGCTTGAGATCCACGAACACCGTCCCGGTATTGCCCGTGGAGCCGTTGCCTGAGCCGATGAACGAGACCACGTTGGCCACGTCCGGATCGGACTGCACAATCGAATTGAGCGCGAGCTGACGCTCGTACATGCTCTTGAACGAGACGTCCTGAGGCGCCTCCGAGAAGCCCATCAGTTGCCCCAGATCCTGCTGCGGGAGGAGGCCCTTGGGCAGGATGATGAACAGGAACACGGTCAGCCCGATGGTGCCCACCATCACCGCTTGCACCAAGCGGCGGTGGTCCAGCACCCAATCCAGAGCGTGCTCGTAGCCGCGCAAAAGTGCCGCAAAACCGCGCTCCGAAACACTGTACAGCCAGCCGTGCGCGTGGCCCGCGGGGCGCAGTAGCCGTGCGCACATCATGGGCGTGAGCGTGAGCGAGACCAATGCCGAGAACCCGATGGCCACGCTGAGCGTGACCGCGAACTCGCGGAACAGCCGGCCCACGATGCCGCCCATCAGCAGCAGCGGAATGAACACGGCCAGCAGCGAGGCCGTGATGGACAGGATCGTGAATCCGATCTGTTTGGCGCCAGTCAAGGCTGCCTGGAGCGGGGACTTTCCTGCTTCGACGTAGCGCGTGATGTTTTCGGTGACCACGATCGCGTCATCGACCACGAAGCCGGTCGAGATAGTGAGCGCCATCAAGGACAAGTTGTCCAAGCTGTAGCCGAGCAGGTACATCACGCCGAACGTGCCAACCAACGATAGCGGGACCGCGACGCTGGGGATGAGCGTGGCGCGCCAGCTGCGCAGGAACGCGAACACCACGCCAACGACCAAGAACACGCTCAGCACGAGCGTCTTCTCGACGTCACGCACGGAGCCCTTGATGGACTTCGTGCGCTCCACCGCGACGACGGTATTGATGGCGGGCGATATCGACTTGACCAACTCCGGAATCAGCTTGGTCACGCGCTCGGTCACGTCGATGATATTGGAACCGGGCTGCCTTCGAATGATCAGCAATATCGAACGTTTGCCGTTGCACCACGCGGCGACGCGGTTGTTCTCGACGTCGTCGAAAACGTTCGCGACTTCATTCAGCCGGACGGGCGCATTGTCGCGGTAGGCGATCACCAGTGAGCGGAAGGCGTCGGCTCCGAACAGCTGATCGTTCGCGCCGATCATGGTCGTTTGCTGGAGGCCAGCGATGCTGCCTTTGGCCTCGTTGGCGGTGGCGGAAGCGACGGCCGTCCGCAAGTCTTCCATGCTCAGCCCAATGCCTGCGAGTGACTTGGGGTTGGCTTGAATGCGCACAGCGGGCTGTTGTCCGCCGGCAATGTGGACCTGTCCAACGCCCGGCACCTGAGCGATCTTTTGGGCCAGAATGCTGTTGGCGGCCTCGAAGACCTGCGCGAGCGGTACAGTGTCCGAGGTCATGGACAGGATCAGGACCGGAGAGTCCGCCGGATTGATCTTGCGGTAGGTTGGGCGGAACGGCAGATTCGTAGGCAGTTCGCCGCCCGCCGCGGCAATGGCGGCCTGCACGTCACGCGCCGCCGAGTCGACATCGCGATCCAGGTCGAACTGCAACGTGATGGTGGTCGTGCCGAGCACGTTAGTGGACGTGATCTCCGTGACGCCCGCGATGCGCCCGAAGCGTCGCTCGAGCGGCGTGGCGACGGACGAGGCCATGGTTTCCGGGCTCGCCCCAGGAAGGCTGGCACTGATGGAAATCGTCGGGAAATCTACGCGCGGGAGCGGGGACACGGGCAGCAGCGTGTACGCCCAAGAGCCAGCTAACAGCACGCCGATGGCGAGCAACGTGGTGGCAATGGGCCGACGAATGAACGGCGCCGCAATGTTCATGTCAGCTCGGGAGCGCGCGCGGGCGGCTCAAGCTCGGTGCGAAGCGCGGGCCCCTTCTTCTTATTGCGCGTCAGGTAACGACCCAAGCGATCCATGTACAGGTAGATCACGGGCGTGGTGTACAGGGTGAGGATCTGCGATATCAACAGCCCGCCGACGATCGAGATGCCGAGCGGTCGACGCAGCTCCGAGCCGTTGCCGGTGCCGAGCGCGAGCGGCAAGCCGCCGAGGAGCGCGGCGAGTGTCGTCATCATGATCGGTCGGAAGCGCAGCAAGCACGCCTGATGGATCGACTCCTCCGGCGTCATGTGCCGGTCACGCTCCGCTTCGAGCGCAAAATCTATCATCATGATCGCGTTCTTCTTCACGATGCCGATCAGGAGAATGATGCCGATCAACGCGATCACGCTGAACTCACTGCCGCACAGAATTAGCGCAAGCAGTGCGCCCACCCCCGCGGAAGGGAGCGTGGAAAGGATCGTGATCGGGTGAATGTAGCTCTCGTACAGCACGCCGAGCACGATGTAGACGGTGACGAGCGCGGCCAGAATCAAGATCGGCTCGCTGGCGAGGGAATCCCCGAACGCCCGGGCAGTCCCAGCGAAATCAGCGTGCACGCCAGGCGGCAACCCGACCTCGTTCTCCACCGCATGAATCGCCGCGACCGCTTCACCGAGCGACCCGTTTGCCAAGTTGAAGGACAAGGTGACGGCTGGGAATTGCCCTTGGTGACTGAGTGCGAGCGGCGCTGTCGTGTGCGACACGTGCACGAACGTGGATAGCGGGATCTGCGCGCCGCTCGTTGAACGCACGTAGATTTGATCCAGTGCATGGGGGTCTTGCCGCGCCTCCGGCTTAACCTCCAAGATCACGCGGTACAGGTTGAGTTGCGTGAAGATGGTCGAGATCTGCCGTTGCCCGAAAGCGTCGTACAACGTGTCGTCGATCACTTGGGGGGTGACGCCGAGGCGCGACGCGGTGTCACGGTCTATGTCCAAGCTCAGCTCCGGGCCCGCGGCTTCTTGGTCGCTCGCGACGTCCGTCAGCTGGGGTAGGGTGCGTAGCTTCGCGAGCATCTTGCTCGACCACTCGTTGAGTTCGTCGCCGTCGGCGTCTTCGAGCGTGTACTGGTATTGCGTGCGGCCGACGCGGCTGTCGACTTGCAGATCTTGAACCGACTGTAAGTGGGTGTCGACGCCCGTGACTTGCGCGAGCTGGGGCTTCAGGCGCGCGATGATCTCGTCGCTCGAGGATTTGCGGTCGTGCCGTGACTTGAGCGTGATCGATAGCCGACCGCTATTTACCGTAGGATTCGTGCCGTCAGCGCCGATGAACGACACCACGTGTTCGACGTCCGGGTCCTTGCGGACCACGTCCGAAATCTGCTCTTCCAACTGCATCATGCGCGGGAACGAGACATCCGGAGCGGCCTCGGTCACACCGGTGATTAGGCCCGTGTCTTGCTGGGGGAAGAAGCCCTTGGGTACTACCCAGGCGACGAACAAAGTGAGCAGCAGCGTGGCAATGGTCGCCAGCAGCGTGGTCCGTTGATGAGCGAGGACCCACTTGAGCCCGCGGTCATACACACGCACCAACCCTTCAAACGCTCGCTCGGACCAGCGGTGAAATGCGCCGCGCTCGGACAGCGGCGGCTCGGGGCGGAGCAAGAACGCGCACATCATGGGCGTGAGCGTCAGCGACAACACGGCCGATACGCCGATCGCGACGCTGAGCGTGACCGCGAACTCGCGGAACAGCCGGCCGACGATGCCGCCCATGAACAACAGCGGAATCAGCACCGCGATCAGCGATACGGTCAGCGATACGATGGTGAAGCCGATTTGCTTGCTGCCCTTGAGCGCCGCCTCGAATGGCGAATCACCCTCTTCGATGTAGCGCGCGATGTTTTCAATCATCACGATCGCGTCGTCGACGACGAAGCCCGTCGATATCGTGAGTGCCATCAACGATAGGTTGTCGAGGCTGTAGTCGAGCAAGTACATCACCCCGAACGTGCCCACCAAGGACAACGGCACGACCAAGCTCGGGATGGCCGTGGCGCGGACACTGCGTAAAAATACGTAAATCACGCCGACCACCAGGCCGATGGTCAGCAGCAGCGTGAACTCCACGTCCTCCACCGAGGAGCGCACGGTTTCGGTGCGGTCACTCAAAACCTTGGTTTGGATATTGGACGGGAGCGACGCCTGCAGCTGTGGGAGCAACGCTTTGACACGGTCAGCGACGGCGATGACGTTCGCGCCTGGTTGGCGCTGCACATTCAAGATGATGGCGCGTTTTTGATCCGCCCACCCGGCGAGCTCGGAGTTCTCGACACCGTCCGTGGCATTCGCGACCTCTTGCAGCCGGATTGGCGCGCCGTTCTTGTACGCCAGGATCAGCGGGCGGAAAGACTCCGCTTTGAACAACTGGTCGTCGGTAGCGATGGTGTAGCTCTGGCGGGGGCCGTCGAGCGTGCCCTTCGGTTGATTGACGTTCGCCGCCATCACCGCTGCGCGCACGTCTTCTAGGCTGAGGCCGGTGCCGGCCAGCGCCTGCGGATCGACTTGCAGGCGTACCGCGGGCTTTTGCCCACCGTTGAGCGTAACCAACCCGACGCCGGAGACTTGCGAGATCTTTTGCGCGAGGATCGAGTCCGCGTAGTCATCGACCTGACTGAGCGCGAGCGTGTCCGAACTCACGCTAAGCGTGAGGATCGGCGTGTCAGCGGGGTTGCTCTTGCTGTACGAGGGCGGCGTGGGCAACGTCTTCGGGAGCAAATTGGCGGCAGCGTTGATCGCCGCCTGTACATCTTGCTCCGCCGCGTCGATGTTGCGGTCGAGCGTAAATTGCAGGGTAATTTGCGAGCTGCCGAAGCTTGATACGGAGGTCATCAAGCTCAGCGCGGGCATCTGTCCGAACTGCCGCTCGAGGGGTGTCGTCACCGTGGCGGACATGGTTTGCCCGCTCGCACCGGGCATGAACGTGGAGACGACGATCGTCGGGTAATCCACCTGCGGGAGGGCGGAGACCGGCAGCGCTCGGAACGCGACGATGCCCGCGATGAAAATGCCGATCACCAGCAGCGTCGTCGCGACCGGACGACGTATGAACGGCTCGGAGATGCTCACGGCGCGGCTCCGCCGTGCTTTCCTTTTTGAGCCGCGCCGGGGTTGCTCGGGTCGGGCACGCCGTCCGGTGAGCCAGGGGCGCCGAGATCGGAGTGCCCTGTCGCTGAAGCACGCACTGAGACCTTCGCGCCAGGGCGCAGCTGATTTTGCCCCTCCACCACGACCTTGTCACCGGGTTGGATGCCGCTGGTGATGACAGCCCATTGTTGTTGCACGGTATCGACCTTGACCGTGCGCAGTGCCGCGGTTTGGTCCGGCATCACGATGTACACGAACGTGCCTTGTGGCCCACGCTGCACGGCGGGCGCAGGGATGGCCAAGACCTGACTGCGCACTGCTAGCAGCAAGCGTGCGCGCACGAACTCGTTGGGCCACAGCGCCTTGTCCGGGTTGGGGACGGTGCCCTTCAGGCGCACCGTCGCGGTTGCGACGTTCACCTGGTTGTCGACCAACGTCAGCTTGCCCTTGCCGAGCAGCTTGTCGCCGTCGCGGCTGTAGGCTTCGATACTCAATCCTGCGCCGATTTGTTTGTTGATCTGAGGCAGATCATCCTGGGGCAGGGTGAACACGATGGCCATTGGATCGAGCTGCGTGACGACGACAATGCCGTTCGGATCTGAAGCGTGCACGACGTTCCCCTGGTCGATTTGGCGCACGCCGGTGACGCCGTCCACCGGTGAGCGCACCTCTGTGTAGGCGAGCTGAAGACGAGCGTTCTCAATTTGCGCTTGGTCCGCCTGGGTCGTGCCCTTGAGCTGATCTGCGGTGGCCTTTTGGTCGTCGAGCTGCTCCTGCGTGGCTAGGCCTTGACCATGCAGCGCGGTGTAGCGCTGAAAGTTGATGGTCGCGTTCTTGTACTGCGCTTGATCACGGGCCAGCGCCGCTTGAGCCGAGTGCAAGGCAATCGTGAACGGTCGCGGATCGATCTGCGCCAGCAGATCCCCCTTCTTCACAGTTTGCCCTTCTTGAAAAGAAACCGCAGTGAGCGGGCCATCTACTTGCGGCCGCACGGTTACCGTAACCAGCGGCACCGCATTGCCTAGGCCCTCGAGGAACACGGGCACGTCCCGCAGGCTCGCGTCGCTGACCACGACTGGGATGGGACGCGCCGCTGCAGCGCTGCCGGCGGGCGCCCCCGCAGAGTTGGCGGCCTGCTTGTGACGCACGAAGAGCGTGGCTCCGGCTAGCCCGAGTAGGAGGACGCCGCCCAAGATCCAGCGGGTGGCCTTGGGCTGCTCGACGCGCCCCGCCGTGAGTTCCGAAGTCATGATTTCGCTTTTGCTCTCCACGCTGGTTCTGTCCGCACAGAGCCAGTTCCATGCCACTTACTAGAGCCTGCGCCGGGCGCGGAGAAGTCCCCTACAAATACGGTTGCACAGCGCTCGTGGCGGGCGACCGGATTGCAGACAGGTGTCTAGATTCTGGACGCCAGAGGGCGGCGTCCGATCCGCAGCATCATGCGGCAAATATCGCAAATTGGTGCTGCCTCGCGGCCGCGCGGTAGCCCTCGAGCCGCGGGTACGACCCTTGCTCCAGCCGGGGCCCGTGGGTAAGACATTAGGCATCCACCATCGATTGCTCACGGTCCTCGTGCTGGGCGTCATCGTGTCGGCTTTGTCGGCTGTGGCACTGGTGCGGCTGTTCACCGTGAGTACCAGCGCACGTGTCGAGCGTGCGCGGGATGAAGCGGTGGCCGAGGCTGCGCTGCTTTCGGCACAACCCGAGCGGGTGCTTTCCCCGTCCGCGGGTAACGTGGTCGGGATGCGTGGCGGAACCTGGGATGGTGTGGGCTCGCCCGCCTCGATCCCCCCGAGCTGGCTCGGCAGCGTGCGCCGCTCCGTCCTCGCGAGCCGCAAGCGGCATGCGGAGGTCGTCTTGGATGAGCCGGTTGGGGAAGGGCGCTTCGTCGTCGTCGCGCGGCCGACCGCGGCGTCACCCGAAGCCACGGTGTGGGCGGGCGTGGAAGTGAAGCCGAGTGCGTCGCTCCGGCTTTGGGCCTGGATTGTGACCTCGCTCGCGCTCGCCACGGCCGTGCTGGTGGCGACGAGCGCATTCGCGATCGCGACGATGAACCGCGGCGCGGCGGAGTTGCGAGCTTCGCTGCGCGCGTTGGCTACCGACTTGCGCGCGCCGATCCCGAAGCCGAGCGTGCGCGAGCTGCGGGACGTTGCCGATGGCGTGGCCGCGTTGGTCGAGGATCTGAGCCGGGCGCGCCAAAAAGAACAACGCATGGCGACCGAACTCGCGCGCCAAGAACGCTTGGCCGTATTGGGTCGCGTGGTTGCGGGCGTCGCGCACGAAGTGCGTAACCCGCTGGCATCGATCAAACTGCGTCTAGATTTGGCTAGCGCCGACAAGCACCTGCCGCCCGGTGTGGAGCAAGCAATCTCGCATGCGAGCTCCGAAATCGAGCGGTTGGATCGCTTGGTGGCTGACTTGCTGATTGTTGCTGGACGAGCGCCGGGCCCGCGTAGGGCAGCTTCGCTCGATGCGCTGCTGCGCGCGCGAGTGGAGTTGCTCGAGCCTTGGGCGCGTGGGCGCGGCGTGACGTTCGAGGTCTCCGGTTCGGCCAGCGCTGTGGTGGATAGCGACTCGCTGGCGCGGGCGCTCGACAATCTGCTGCGCAACGCGGCGGAAGCGTCGCCGCCCGGTGCACGGGTCACCGCCGTCATTCAGGCACGCGGCACGCGCGTGGTGCTGGAAGTGCGCGACGCGGGAGTCGGCGTGCCGGCGGCGCGCGTGGGCGAGTTGTTCGAGCCCTTCTTCACCACCAAACCCGAGGGTACCGGGCTCGGTTTGGCGCTGTCGCGTGCCATCGCGCGGGCACACGGCGGTGAGGTGAGCTACCAACGCGAGGCGGCTACCACCGTCTTCGAACTGGATTTGCCACTGGATGGCGCAAGTCCCGAGTGGGCCGCGGATTCTTCGGCCGTGCGTTCCGGGGTAGAGTTGGGGTTGTGAGCGAACCAGCACAGGTACTCATCGTCGAGGACGAGCGCGGTCTGCGCGAAGGGTTGCTGAGCGCCTGTGAGCGTTTGGGTTATCAAGGGTTGCCTGCGGCAGGGCTAGCTGAGGCGCGTCAGATTTTGAGTGCGCACCGCGTGGCGTGCGTGCTCTTGGACATCCGCCTCAAAGACGGCGACGGTCTGGAGTTTTTGGCCGAACTGCAAAAAGGGCCCATGCGCTCCGTGCCCGTGATCATCGCTACCGCGTATGGCGACAGCGAGCGCACGATTCGAGCCATGCGCGATGGCGCATTCGACTACGTGACCAAGCCGTTTCATCTGCCGACGCTGCTCGCGTCGGTGGAGCGCGCAGTGAAGCAACGAGCGTTGACGGCGGCGTTGCCGCCTATGCCGTTGCCTCCGGATGATCCCGGTGGGCTTGTCGGCACGAGTGCGGCGATGCTCGCAACGTGGAAGCTCATTGGCCGCGCAGCGGCGACGCTCGCGCCCGTATTGATCACCGGCGAGACCGGCGTGGGGAAAGAACTCGTGGCGCGCGCCATCCACGGTTATTCGGAGCGCAAGGACGACCCGTTCGTCGCTGTGAACATCGCAGCGCTCCCCGAAGGGCTGCTCGAGAGCGAACTGTTTGGTCACGAAAAGGGCGCGTTTACCGGCGCCGCGGCGCGCAGGGCAGGCCGCTTCGAGCTAGCGGCGCGCGGGACACTGTTCCTGGACGAGATCGGCGATCTGGATGCCTCGCTGCAGACCAAGCTGCTCCGGGTGCTGCAAGACGGCAGGTTCGAACGGGTGGGCGGGCAGGACCAATTGCAAGCGCACGCCCGCGTGCTGACGGCTACGAACAAACCCGTTCGACCGGGAGAAGCGGGCTGCGTGTTGCGCGAAGAGCTGTACTACCGCTTGGCGGTGGTGGAGATCCTCGTGCCGCCGCTGCGCGCGCGCAAGAGCGACATCCCGCAGCTCGTTGCGCACGCATTGCGGCGCACGGCGACGCGCGCCGTTTCCGAGGCAGCGATGCAGCGGCTGCTCGGCTACGACTGGCCGGGCAACGTGCGTGAGCTGATTCACGTCGTCGAACGCGCCGCGGTGTTGTCGGGCGGTGAGGTGATCGACGTCGCGAATCTGCCAGAGTCGCTGAACGCTTCGCCCACCGGCGCGGGTACCATTACCGCTCAGGATGCGGCGGAGGCCACGCTGACGCTGCGTGACGCAGTGGCTCGGCTCGAGCGACGTCTGATCAGCCAAGCGCTGGCACGGGCGGGCGGCAATCGCTCGGAGGCCGCACGCCAGCTCGGCATCGGCCGCGCGCAGCTTTATGCGAAGCTGGATGAGCACGGCCTGAGCGGCACGAGTCACAATAAGTAACTGGGCACCGAGGCAACACCGCACGAGCCGCGTCATCGGCTGGTGACCACCAAGGACCACCTCTTGCGCTTCACACCGTTCGATGCGGCGTACTGGGACAACACCGGCACTCACGGCGTCAAACACGCGTTCGAAGCCATGAAGGCCTACTTGAGCGGACAGAAGATGGCCCCGGCCGAGTATGATCCGGAAGCACAAGCGTGCGTCGAGCTGTCGCGTTCGTCGCCCTGGATTCTGGCGTGCAGGGACGGGCCGCGCGCGGCGCTGCCGGTCGGTTTCACACACAGCAGTGTCGCGAGAGTCTCGATTCCGTCCACAAGGTTACACGCAGGCTTGCGTGTCCTCCATTGGAATATTCTTGTGAGGGCGTTGCTCTAGCGCCTGAGTCCGCTGGGAGGAGCGCGGCGCGGTATTCGATCTGCCAATCCAAGCGGAGTACTTGCCGCCTAAGGAATCCCAGCCCGACGACGACGGCGCTATCACCGCTGACTGCAACAGCACTGCTCCGCCGCGACCTACGGCGTGACACCGCAGAAATGAGGGGCTCGTGCTAGCATTGCCGCAGCTTGAGTCGCGGCCCTGAGTGAAACGCCTTGGACACGCCTCGCCGTACCCACCACGTGCTCCTGATTCCTGGCTTCTTCGGCTTCGGAAAGTTGGGGGAAATTAGCTATTTCAATGGCGTGCGGGAGGCCATCGAGGCGAACTTTTCGGCGCTTGGTCTGGCAGTCACCGTGACAGAAGTACCCACGCTGCCGATGGCCTCAATTCGCCTGCGCGCGGCTCGGGTGCGTGACACGTTGGCCGCGGTCGCCCACCAGGCGGAGGGTCCCATCCACTTGATTGGGCACTCCACCGGCGGGCTGGACGCGCGCTTGGCAATTGCGCCCACGGCGTCCCTGCCGGGCGCGGTCGCGTTCGACGCATACGACCGTGTGCAAACTCTGGTCACCGTGTGCGCCCCGCACTACGGCACGCCCGTCGCGACGTACTTCACGCGCCCACTCGGACGGTTCCTGATTCGTACGCTGGGCAGCTACTTGATCTTCATGCTTGAGCGCGGGCGCTTGCCGCTGAAGTTGCTGCTCCGGCTGGGCTACTTCGTGGTGCGCGTGCGTGACCCATTGCGCAAGCGGCGCAACGCTTTCGACTATCTGTACGAGAAGCTCCTGACGGACCTATCCGAGGCGCGGCGCTTGGAGTTGGCTACGTTCCTGCGCGCCGTCGTCGACGATCAATCCCTGCTGTTTCAGCTCACTCCGGCGGGCTGTGATCTGCTGAACGCGTGCACGGCGGACCCGAAAGTCGCGTATGCATCAGTCGTGGCGCGGGCGGCGCCGCCCAGCTTTCGCAATGCCTGGCGTTCGCTGTGGGATCTGTACGCGCAGCTGATGTTCCCGGTGTATGCGTGCTTGTATCGCATCGCCCGCCGCGGGGAGCTCGGCAATCCCGCGCTCACACCGCTCCAGCAGCTGCAGCTGGCTCAGAACGAAGCCACCGTTCCAGCGCGCACGGACAGCGACGGGCTGGTTCCGACGCTGTCCCAAGTGTGGGGGCCCGTGCTGTACCTCGCACAAGCCGATCACTTGGACGTGGTGGGCCAGTACGGGCTCCCGGGTGAGACCGCCGCGACCGGCGACTGGATCCCGAGCTACTCGCCCTTCGGCCGTGAGCAATTTCTGGAGCTGTGGAGTACAGTGACGCGCTTCATCGTCGGTGTCGCCGCCGACGGCTCAAGCAGCCACGACCTCCACGGAAACGCATCGTAAGGTCGGCTTCGGCGCGCGTTCTCGCTCGGTTTCGCTCGCTCTCCGTCGGTCTCGCCAGGCCGGGCCGCCCATGCTAGTCCCCCGCGCGTGATCAGGCTGGATTCCGTTACCAAGCAACACGGCCGCCGCATCTTGTTCATGGATGCGTCGTGCGCGGTCTTCAAAGGCGACAAAGTCGGGCTCGTGGGGCCCAACGGCGCGGGCAAATCGACCATCTTTCGGCTGATTGTCAGAGAAGAGCCGCCGGACGGCGGTCAAGTCGCGATCGACCGCAACACGACCATCGGCTACTTCAGCCAGGACGTCGGCGAGATGAGCGGTCAGAGCGTCGTCGCGGCCACGCTCGACGGCGCAGGCCCCGTGTCGGCAGTCGCCACGCGCTTGCGTGAGCTGGAACTGCAGCTCGCCGATCCGGCCATGGGGGATCGGATGGAGAAGCTGATCGAGGAGTTCGGTGAGGTGCAGGGGCGCTTCGAAGAGCTCGGTGGTTACGCCTTGGACGCGAAGGCGCGAGAGATTTTGGCCGGTCTCGGGTTCTCGCAGGAAGTCATGGATTCGGACGTGGGCACGCTCTCTGGCGGCTGGAAAATGCGCGTGGCACTCGCGCGCATCTTGCTCATGCGCCCGGACGCGATGCTGCTCGACGAACCCACCAACCATTTGGATCTCGAATCGATCCTGTGGCTGGAAACCTTTTTGAAGCAGTTCGAAGGCGCGCTGATCATGACCTCCCATGATCGCGAGTTCATGAATCGCATCGTGACCAAGATCGTCGAGATCGAGGCCGGTGAATTGACCAGTTTTACCGGTGATTACGAGTTTTATCAGCGCCAGCGCGCGATGCTGGATGCGCAAGCGGAGAGCGCCTTCGAGCGTCAGCAAGCGATGCTCGCCAAGGAAGAGGCGTTCATCGCCCGCTTCAAGGCGCGTGCCAGCCATGCCGCGCAGGTGCAGTCGCGCGTGAAGAAGATCGATAAGATCGAGCGCGTCGAGCCGCCGCGTCGCCGCGAAAAGCTGAGCTTCGACTTCCAGAAAGCGCCACGCTCCGGGGACGACGTCGCGAACTTGGACGGCGTGAAGAAGGCCTACGGCTCGCGCGTGATCTACTCCGGGCTGGACCTGTTGATTCGCCGCACCGAGCGTTGGTGTGTGATGGGCGTGAACGGCGCAGGCAAGTCCACGCTGCTCAAGCTGATCGCAGGCGCCACGACGGCCGACACCGGCCGCGTTACCGTGGGCGGTAGCGTGAAGATGGGCTATTTCGCGCAGCACTCGATGGAAGTGCTGAAGCCCGACGAAACCGTGTGGGACACGCTTGTGGGCAAATTCCCGCACGCTTCGATCGGTTCACTGCGCACGCTGGGCGGCGTGTTCGGCTTCTCGGGTGACGACATCGAGAAGCCGTGCCGCATCCTTTCCGGTGGCGAAAAGGCACGTTTGGTGCTCGCGCAAATGCTTTACGACCCGCCGAACTTCCTAGTCTTGGACGAGCCCACCAATCATCTCGATATTGGCACCAAAGAGATGCTCATCGAGGCGCTCGCGGGTTACGAGGGCACCATGCTGTTCGTCTCGCATGATCGCCATTTCCTGCGCGCACTCTCCAACCGCGTGTTGGAAGTCAGCCCGGACGGCGTGCGCAAATACGGTGGTGGCTACGCCGAGTACGTGAACGAAACGGGCCAAGAGGCGCCCGGCATTCACACCTGAGCCGCAGTCGGCGGGCGAAGCACCGGCTTCACACGTCGACGATGGCTTCGGCTTCGATCTCGACCAGCATGGCCGGGTCGACGAGGCGCTTGACCTCGACGAGCGTCGTCGCGGGGCGAACGTCGTGGAAGAACTCGCCGTGGGCGCGGCCGACCTTCTCCCAGTCATCGATATTGGTCACGTAGATACGCGTGCGCACGACGTGCTCGATGCGGGCACCGGCGCGCTCCAGCGCCCACGCGATGTTGCGCAGCGCTTGCGCGGTTTGCAGGGCGGCGTCACCTGGTGCGGCAATACTCCCATCTTCCTGGGTCGCCGTGGTTCCCGAGACGTAGATCGCGTTGCCCACGCGCACCGCGCGCGAGTAGCCGACCACGGGCTCGTATTTCGTGCCGCTGGAGATGTACCGGCGATTCATGGCTCATGACTCTACTCGCGGTATCCCGAGTCCGTCACTAGTAAGGGCCGACGCCCGCACTCAAACCCAAATACCGGATTCTGTCCGAGACCGATCCCAGGCAGCGCGCGAGCGCGGCCCCGGTCCCGTCTTGCCCGACGCGCTTCGTGACACTCGAAGGGGTGAACCCCCTTCCGGGACCGATCCCGATCCCCGGACCGAACCCCTTCCCGGGGGCGCGCTCGCCCGCTCCCTCTTCTATGGATCAAGAGTGGACCGGGCCTAGCGCGGATTGCTTGCCTAAAATGATCGTGTTTTACTGCACGAATTCCTGACCCGTCTCGCTCTCCTGCCGCGTTCCGCCCCGCACGTGCGGCGCTTACCGCTCGTTCGCGCTTCGCGCGCGGCTCCGAGCAACCGCGCGGTGTGGTCTGGTTCGGCGTGCGCTCTTTCTGGGGCCACCTACGCCACTTCTTGGCAGCCGCCATCGCCACCGAAGATGTAGATTCGCGCGACTGGATGACCGCCGATCCGCCGCTTGAGCTGAGCGCGCGCGTCGCGGAGTTGCTGCGCGGCGAAGCCAACGCGGGCACCCTGCTGGGCGCTCTTGGGCGTGATCTGTGGCTCGATTTCGTGGCCGACACCGGGGACGACGTCGCGGTGAGCCGCGCCGTAGCGCGCCTGATTTTCGCCGAGTACGAGCTGCCCGATCCGGATGCCGCAGATAGAACGCTGCTCGCGCCGCGAGGTGAAGTTCTGCTCTTCGGTGGCGACACCGCTTACCCGGTGGCCACCGCACAAGAAATCACCAATCGCGTGATCGTGCCTTTCAATCAGGTGCTGGAAACCCTGCCGCCGGGGCCGCCGCGCGTCCTGCTAGGCATTCCCGGCAATCACGATTGGTACGATGGGCTGGACGGCTTCGCGCGCATGTTTCGCCGCAACGCGGATGACGAAGACGGCGTTGCTCGCCCGAGCGTGGTCGGGATCTCGCAACGCATGATCGAGCGCTACGCTGAGTGGGCGAAGGAGTTCGTGCGTGGCGGCAAGATCGAGAAGCCGAAGGCGCTCGCGCTGATCGGCTATCAGCCGGTGCAGAGCGCCAGTTACTTCGTGCTCCCGCTCACGTCACGTTTGCATCTATTTGCGGTCGACCGGCAACTGCGGAACCTTGACAAGCGTCAGGTCGGCTTCTTCGAAACGTGGCGCACGCGCAACCCAGGCGTAAGCCCGTGGGTCATGTTGCCAGATCCGCTGTTTGCGTTTGGAAAGCCGAGTCGGACCGGCACGGCCATGATTGAGGCGTTGGGCTTGGATCTGGAAGCTAAGCCATCTTTCTTGTTATCGGGGGACGTGCACCACTACGAACGCATGCAGCACGGCGCGGTGTTGCAACTGACAGCAGGTGGCGGCGGTGCCTTCTTGCATCCGGCGCCGATTCAGCGCCGCACGCGCTTGGTCGCCGAAGCAGAATGGCCCACGCCACTGCAAAGCCGCGTGCTGCTTTGGGGCGTGCCGTGGAAGGTGATGCTCGGGCGCTCCGGGTTCTTGCCGCACATCGCGCTTGCACTGCTGTTCGTGCCGGCAATGGACATCGGCGTGATGCAGTTCGAAAAGCTCGGTTTCATATCGTCCGCGCCGTTTCTGATCACCGCGTTGACGACCACCATCTATTCGTTGATTGGGGGCGTGCGGAAGGGCGGCGCTGCGGTGTTCGGGCTCGCGTTCGGCGCAGGTCTGGCCACTGCTTTGATCCCGGTGTTCGCCTCGATTGCGCTTAGCTGGCTTGCGCAAAGTGCGCATGTTTCCGTCTCTGTCTGGGTGATAGCGGCGCTCACGTTCATCGTCGCCGTGTTCTATGGGGCCTTCGTGTTCGGGGCATTTCTGGCACTGCTCACCTTCTTGGGCTTGGAGGAAACACAAGCCTTCACGGCCTTGGATCACCCTGGTTTCAAGCACTTCCTACGTTTACGGGTGCGTCAGGATGGCGGCGCGGTCGACTTCTGGTGCTTGGGGTTGACGGATCCTCTCGCGCCCGGACAAAAGCCGGAGTTGGTGGACGCGGGCAGTTTCAAACTCGACCCTTAGAGACGCGAAGCTCCGAATTGCTGCGCGCTTCTTGGCCGGCGGGTATGCGCGCAAAGCCTGAGCACTCACTTCGGTAGGTGCGTGCGCGGACGGGGTACGGATTCCGCGCGCGGTGGCGGTTGGCTGTGCACGCCAGAATGCGCGGGCGCACTGGGCGCCTGGTCGTCGTCCCAGACCATGCCCACGGCGTCCGTGGTGTCCGCGGCGGAGCGCATAGCCAGGAACGCGCCCTTTGGCAGCTCATCGGTCTTGCGGAGTTCACCGCCGTCCTTCAGTGCCACCCAGATAGGCGGCTTTTTGCGGCGGCTTTGCGCGTACAAAATGAGCACCCGCGGGCGACTGCGCGGGCTCGCCCACAGGTCGAAGGCGAATGCCTCGTCGTGTTTGTAGAACGTCTCGAGTGCGGCGCGCGCATCATCCAGCGCCGTGCCCTCGACCTTCCCGTCGCCCTCTACGCCGCGGACTTTGACCAGATCCCGCCACGCCACTTCGACGGCATTCTGCAGCGCGTGATGCGCGGTTTTGCGGGCTGCGGCCGTGCGTAAGCGCACGCGCTCACGGGTTAAGTAGGAGACGATTGGATCGCGATGGTTGAGCACGCGCGTGAGCGCGAACGTCGTCGATAGCGCGCCCACCAGCAACATCGCCACCAGTCGCTTGCGGCGAAGGCTGGAGTGATACCAGACCACGGTCGTTGCGATCGGCATCAGCAGCGACAGCACGAGCAGTGTTTCGACTGCCAGCGAGAGAAGTACCGCGGGCAAAAAGGCCGTGAAGCCAAGCTCAGGCCGCCAGTAGCGGAAGTACTGCCAGGCCAGCGAGGCGAGCAAGATCAAGAAGCTTGCCAGCGTGTAGCCGCGGAACATCAAGAACTCTTCGCGCGCCTCCCGGTTCCAGAGCCAATACGGGAACAGCAGCGGGTAGGCGACGTAGTACGCGAAGCCGCGCGGCGCCTTCTCGCGGTAGTAGGTTTCGAAGGCAAGGGCTTCGCGCAGCAGCAGCGAAAGCGGGCGAAAACGCGACGCAATGCGGCGCGGTGCCTCGCCCAGGATGAACACGGACAACGCCAGTCCCACGTCGATCAGCGCTCCGCGCACCGGAAACAGCTCCGCCGCGAGCACGATCGCGAATGGCGCGATCGCGAAGAAGGCGAGCCGCGCGATGAAGTCCGCCAACGAGAGCGGGGAGGTGAGCAGGGTCGAGCGAGCTTTTGTCTTCAACGGCTCTTACCCTTCTTGCTGCGGGACCGCGCGCCCTTCATCAGCTGCGCCAGCACGGCAGTGGGGATTGAATCGCCGTCTGCCCAGGATACGATGGCGGGCTCCCAACCCAGCTTCCAGGTGTCGCTCAAGCGTTCGCTTAGGAACGCGGCGTACAGCGCGTCCAAGCTGAGGGACAGCCGTTCGACAAGAGTCATGCGCTCGACGAAGGCGTCGTCAGTGTCCTTGGTGAGCACGGCGGGGATCGTGCCGCTCGCTATGGCGAAGCGCTGCGCCACGAGCACGCACGCGAAATCACGCTCCTCATTACGCAGGGCGATGCGCGCGCGCACGGGGAATTTCTGCGAGCGAACGGCCTCGCGCGCCTCCGGGCTACCGGAGGGCGCAGCACCGCGGACGGTCACGCGTTCGTTCGGGTCGATGTCGGACTGCAGCGTGATCTGGTTGTCGAGCCAGACCTCGAAATTACCCAGATCCGGCAGCGGAATGGGCTGATTGACGATTTCGGCGCGCAGCCACAACCAGAGCAAAAATTCAGGACCCAGGAAGCGCGTGCTCTCGATTCGCTCGAGCGCGTCGTCGCCGTCTTCGGAGGTTTGCGCGGGCTCTGTCTCGGCGGGCGCCTCCGGTTCGATTTGCGCGGGTTTACCCAAGCGCTTTCGACCGCTGGAAAAACTCAGCGGTTCGACGTCTTTCAGCGCGCGCTCGAGCTCGCGAGGGAGCCCGGCGCGCGTGGCCGCCGCATACGGGCTGTCTTCGACCAGTGCAAAGCCGAAGGTTTTTTCGAACAGCGCGGCGAAGTCCGCCAGGGCGCGCTTGGAGTGTCCGAAAAACAACACTGTGCCGCTGTCCAGGTGCCAGCTCATGTCGACCGCTTTGGAGGTCGGGATCACCTTCTTGCGCAGGCGCATCACGACTCGCTCTTTGATCTCGAACTTCTCGTTGCGGCTCAGCTTCGTTTTCTTCGAGCGCGAGAGTTGGCGCTGCTCTTCGTCCGTGATTTGGGATTTAAGCAGCGCGCCGGGGATACGGTAGCGGTCCACGCGGAAGCCGAGCAGCACGTAGCTGTCGTGAAAGACCTTTGCCGAATCGAGCTCCAAATCGAATGGCCGCTCCATCACGCACCAGCCAGTGGCCTCCAGGGCCTCGTCGTCGGGCTTGAGCGGCTGAAACACGCGCAGGCGCGCGGCCTCCAAAAAACGTCGCCGTAGGTCCTTGGGCAATGCCCCTTGGCAGAAGAAACGAGTGAAAGTGAGCGATCCGCTGCGGGCTCCCAAGGGAAAGCCTTCCTTGCTGGGGTTTGGGCCCCGAGCGACAATAAATTGGGGGGTCGCGGCTTAGCACCGAGCGCCGCGTGCGTCCGCGAGGATCGATGCTACCGTTGACCGGGATGGCTAGTTGGACGCGGGATCGGGGGCGAATTCGTGCGCTGGGCACGGGGTCGCTGCTCGGCTTGCTGGCCCTGGTTGGCGGCTGCTCGGGTCCGTCCGGACTTGGTCAGCCCGAATCCGGGGGTGAAGCCGTAGGGGGCGCTGTGAGCGTCGGCGTCGGGAGCACCGCGGGCGTCGGCACCAGCCCCGGCGGTCCCCCCAGCAGCGGTGAGCTTAGTTGCAGTCTGCCCGTCGCTGGCGCTCCGGTGTTCGGCAGTCAAATGCTGAGCTTTTCGTCCCCTGCGCGCACTGAGCTGTACACCTGGGTGACGGACGTTGACGCCGCTGCACTGCGTGCGGACAAGCAGCTGTTCCCGCAGCTTCCGCAACCTGCGTTCAACAGCGTCGCGTTGCGCGGCCAGACTTTCAGTGCAGACCCAGGGGTCGCCTCGCTCGCGATGGCCCTGAGCGGGGCGCTGTTCGCCAACGGGCGCTTCACTTGGCCAGATTGCTCGTGACGCAGGATGGCCAAACCATCGTCGTGTCGGATCCGGAGCGTGACTCCGTGTTCTTGGTGAACGCGGCGTCGCGCCAAGTTCGGCCGGTCCCTGTGCAAGCCGGGGACGAGCCGGGACGCATCGCGGAGGGCCCGAACGGCACGCTGTACGTCGCGTTACGCCGCGGCGGCTCCGTGGTCACCATCGACAGCGCGAGCGGCAGCATTACGCAGCGCGTTCCGGTCTGCTCCTCGCCGCGGGGTCTTGCGTACGACGCGAAGAGCTCCTCGGTTTACGTGGCCTGCCGCTCTGGCCGATTGCAAACGTTGGCGTCCGCTGATCTTTCGCTCAAGCGTTCGCTGCAGCTGGATGCGGACCTACGGGACGTGATTGTGCGCGAGCATGATCTGGTGCTGACGCGCTTCCTCAGCGCCGAAGTGCTCGTCGTCGGTGACGACGGCGGCGTGTCGAAACGCGCGACGCCCACACCAGAGCCCGGCTGTGGTGACTCCACGGTCGCCTTCCGCGCGCTGGCCACGCCAAGCGGCCAAATCGCGCTGGCGCACCAAGTGTCGAGCGATGACGTCGTGCAAGAAAGCAGCGGCGGTTACGGCTTTTCGTGCGGCGGCGCGCTCGTGTCGCGCTTCATCACCATGGTGGACGTGGATACGCCTTCGCAGGCAACGACCACCGTCCTGCCTACAAGCGGCCAGAGCGGTACGGCGCCCGCCTCGCCCATGACGTTTCATTCCATGCAGCTCCCGGCAACTGGCCCGCTCGACATCGCCTTCAACGCGCAGGGCACTGAGGTCGCGGCGATTGCTCTGAACGAAGACCTGGTGAAAACCGCGCTGAATGGCAACGGCAACGCGAGCGACACTCGGTCGGCACCTATCGCGGTCAACTCCCAGACCGACTTCAATCACCCGGATGCAAACCTGTGGATCCAACCCTGGGACGGCATCACGCAGCCGAACTTCGGGGACGAATCCTTGGGTCGCGCGGCGACCGTCAAAGGGCAACCAGTGGCCGTCGCCTTTGATGCGGCCGGCAAGTACATCGTGCAATCGCGCGAGCCGGCCACGCTAGAGTTCGAGGACGGCACGAGCGTGTCCTTGAGCAACGAGTCCCACGCGGACACCGGCCACACCCTGTTTCACATGGATAGCGGCATCGGCATCTCGTGTTCGTCTTGCCATCCGGAGGGCGGAGAAGATGGCCACGTCTGGCGCTTCCCGGAGGGCTTGCGCCGGACCCTGCCGCTGGAAGGCGGCGTCATGGAGCGCGCACCGTTCCACTGGGACGGCACGCTGGCTGACATGAGGGCGCTCGTGAGCGAGGTCATGGTGCAACGCATGGCCATTCCGGCCCAGCCTAACGACGCGCAGGTGACCGTGCTGGGTTCGTTTTTGGATCAGTTGCCTGCGCTGCCAGCGGCCGAGGGTTTGGATGCCGCGGCGGTTACGCGGGGTGAGGCGCTGTTCCGGCGTGACGACGTGGCCTGCGCCTCCTGCCACAGCGGCGCGCAATACACCAACAACCTGCTCGAAGACGTCGGTACGGGCGGCACGTTCGTGACGCCCTCGCTGCTTGGGGTCGGGCTGCGCACCGCCCTCTTCCACGACGGCTGTGCCCCCACCGTCAACGAGCGCTTCGGCGCTTGCGGCGGTACGAATCACGGTAGCCCGCAGCTACTTTCCGACTCCGAGAAGGCTGATTTGATCACCTTCATGCGCTCATTGTGAGGAAGAAGAAGCCGGCCGCCGCCGCAGTCGTGTGCCCCTTCTGCGGCGAGGCGGAAGAGCTGTTCGTCGACATGGGGGGCGGCGAACACCAAACGTACATCGAGGACTGTGCAGTCTGCTGTCGGCCGCGCATCGTCACTGTGACACCCGGTGATTCCGACGGTGAAGTGAACGTTTCGCTGGAGCGGGATGAATGAGCGCTGAGCGCTGTCTCTCCACCGCCCCTTAAAGGCACGCGCGCCTTGACCTGCTCGCGCCTCTTCGGCAGCCTCGGTCTGAGGTTCTAGGTTTGGCTGTAGGACCCAAATCTAGAACCTCTCCCGTCGGCTGCCTTCAGATCCGCTTCGCAGCTCGGCGTTGCGCCTCCTCACCGTACCTTACAGGTACGCCTCGTCGTCGCGCCTTGACCTGCTCGCGCCTCTTCGGCAGCCTCGGTCTGAGGTTCTAGGTTTGGCTCTTACCGCAACCATCTATCACTTTCAAATCACGCTCTCGGATGTGGATCGAGGCGTGTATGAAGCGCTTGATTTGCGCGTCGCGCGCCACCCGTCCGAGACCATGCGCTACCTGGTGACGCGCACGCTGGCCTATTGCTTGAGCTTCGAAGACGGCATCTCGTTCAGCAAAGGTGGCCTTTCGACGGCCGAAGAAGCGCCCGTTTCAGTGCGGGATGCGACTGGCGTGCTGCGCGCGTGGATTGACGTGGGCGCGCCGTCCGCCGAACGCTTGCACAAGGCGAGTAAGGCTGCGGGGCGCGTCGCGCTGTTCACGCACGTGGAGCACTCGCTATTGCTGCGCGAAGCGAGTGCACGCCCCATTCATCACGTGGAACAGATCGAAGTGTTTCGCGTCGAGCCAGAGTTCTTAGACGCGGTCGCCGCCAAGCTGGAGAAGAACAGCAAGTTCGAGGTCGTGCGCACGGATGGGCAGCTGTACGTCACGCTCGGTGGCGAAGCCCTGAACGGCTCTCTCACTCAGTGCTCGCTCGTCGAAAGCCGGTGAGCTTTTCGTTTCTGCGCGGCTTAGCAACGCAATCAGTGCCGATTGCGTGACATCGCACGGGCGCGCTGCCTCCCGAGCTACCTCCTTAGGCTCCGCGCGCGGCGGCGGTCGGTGCTCTCTGGGGCGCTCCGAGCGCCAGAGCTGCAAGTGCGGCGCGCGCGGCCTAGCCCAAAGTGGCCAAAAAGTCGCTAGCTTTGCCCGTCTCAGTGCGAGATGGACGCAAGCTCCCCAGACTAGTGCTACGAGCGCCGCAACATGGCTACGGTTGACTTCGCCGAACTGCTCGGCTCCGCGCTCGGTACTGCAATTCAGGAAAAGGGTTTTACGGATCTGACCCAAGTTCAGAAGGCAGTGCTCGATCCTGCGCTGGCCGGACGTGATCTGCGCGTCACCTCTCAAACGGGTTCCGGCAAGACGGTCGCCATCGGCTTCGTGATTCGCGACTTGGCGGCTCAGCCGAGCACTGCGAAGGACAAGCTGGCCCATCCCCGGGCCCTGGTGATCGTCCCCACGCGCGAGTTAGCCAAGCAGGTCGTGCAAGAACTCACCTGGTTGTTCGCGCCGCTCAACGCGAAGGTCGCTTCCGTGACGGGTGGCGCCGTGTACCGCGACGAGCACCGCGCGCTGGCCGCTGGGCCGTCAGTCATCGTGGGCACGCCTGGTCGCATGCTCGATCACCTCAATCGCGGCTCGATCGACCCGAGTGAAGTCGCCGCCGTCGTGCTGGACGAAGCCGACCGCATGCTCGACCTCGGCTTCCGCGAAGAACTCGAAGCCATCCTGGGTAAGACGCCCAAGAGCCGCCGCACCCACTTGGTGTCGGCGACCTTCCCGCGTGACGTGGAAGCGCTCGCCAACAGTGTGCAGAAGGATCCGGCGCGCGTCGAAGGCACGCGCCTCGGTGCCGCGAACGTGGACATCGATCACGTGATGCATGTGCTCGAGCCGCGTCAACGCCTGGACGCCGTGATCAATCTGTTGCTCGCCAGCCCGGACGCGCAAACGCTGATCTTCGCGCGCACCCGCGCGGACGTCGGTGATGTCACCGAGCGCCTATCCGAAGCCGGTTTCGCGGTAAATTCCCTGTCCGGTGAGATGGAGCAGCGCGAACGCGATCGCGCGCTCAACTCGTTCCGAACTGGAAATCAGCGTGTCTTGGTCGCGACCGACGTGGCTGCGCGCGGTATCGACGTGCAGGACATCGCGCTCGTGATTCATCTCGATCCACCGACTGATCCGGATAGCTACACGCATCGTAGCGGGCGCACGGGTCGCGCCGGTCGTAAGGGCCGCAGCGTGCTTTTGGTGGCGCCGTCCGCTGTCGGCAAGACCACGATGTTGCTCAAGCGCGCCAAGGTTGTCGCTCGCACGGAGCCAGTGCCAAGTGCCGAGCAAATCCGCTCCAGTGGCGATCAGAAATTCTTCGATAGCTTGACCGGCGACGAGGGCCCCGCGGCGGAGGTTTCCGCGCGCCACGAAGCACTCGCCCAGCGCCTCGCTGCGCGCGAAGACGTGCAGCGCGTCATCGCGCGTTTGCTGTCCATGGCTCGTGCCGCCGGCCCGACCGAGCCGCGCGAAATTCGCCGCACCGATCGCGCTCTGGACCGCAAAGGACCCCGTGACGATCGCGGCCCGGCAGCCCGTGGCCCGAACCGCGACCGCCCGGAGCGTGGCGAACGCCCGTCGCGCGAGCGTGCCGACGACAGCCGCGCATCGACTCCCTACCGTGGTGCGCAACGTGACGGTGGTGACTGGGTCTCGTTTCGCGTGACCTGGGGCGGCGAAGACGGCGCGGACGCCCGCAAATTGCTGGCCATGGCCTGCCGCTGGGGTGAAATCCGCGGCTCAGACGTGGGTGCGATCGAAATCGAGGGCAGTTACTCGCGGATTAGCGTCAAAGCGAGCGTTGCCGGCGGCTTTGCCGAGGCGACGAGCAAGCCCGACAAGCGCAACCCGCGTGTGACGATCACGTCGGATACGTCGCGAAAGGCGTTCACGCCGCACACCACGCCGCCGCCGCGCCCCGAGCGCGAGACGGAGGACGAAGGCGTGCCCGCGCAACCCGAGCGCGCGCCCTACCGCAAGGCGGAGCGTCCGCGTGACGCCGCGCCATCGCCATCGCCGTCGCCGCGCAGCGCGCCCCGCCATGCCGCGCCGTCGCACCCCGGCCCGCGCGATTCCGGCCCGCGTCCAGCACCTCGCGAGCGTGATGCTGCGCCGCGCCCCGCACCTCGCGAGCGTGATGCTGCGCCGCGCCCTGCACCTCGCGAGCGTGATGCTGCACCGCCGCGCGCGGGCGGTTTCCCGCGTGATGCTTCGCGTCCGCGTGCGGTCACCGGTTACGCCGGCGGCGCCAAGAACAGTCGAACTCGCGACACTGCGGGGCCGCGCTTCAACGCAGGTCCGCGTGAAGCCGCTCGCCCGCCGCGTGAAGCCGCTCGCCCCCACACCGCGCCTCGCCCTGCGGCGCGTCCGAATGACGCCGCGCCGCCGCGTGACGGCGGTCAGCCGCCGCGCCGTCGTCGCGTGGTCACGCGCTGAGTTCCGGATCTCCTGCCATGGCAGACTTTTCCCCCGAAGAGCTGGCGCGTTGCATCGAGATCCTGGAGCTGCTCGTGGAGGACCGCTCGCGCATCGTTACGATGCCGAACGAGCAGCGCATTCAGTTGTTGATGGCGGCCGGCCGCCTCTCGCGCCCGACCCGGCACGAGGGGATCCGAGAAAATAAGGCATTTCGTCGCTACACCAAGCAGGCAGCGCGCGAGGAAGATCGCGCGCTACGCGACGAGACCGAAATCCGGATCGCGCGCCAAGCGTCGGTGTACGAGGCGCCAGCGCAGTTGCCTGGTGACGTGGCGGTCGCGCCGCGCGAGGTCCGGGAGCTGAAGAACCCACGCGCTTGCTACGTGTGCAAGGCCGAGTACCGCCGCCTGCACTTCTTCTACGACATGATGTGTGAGACGTGCGCGGAGTTCAACTACCAGAAGCGTTTTCAGCGCGCCTCATTGGTCGGTCGAACGGCGCTGATCACTGGCGCGCGCATCAAGATCGGCTTTCACGCCGCGCTGATGATGCTGCGCGCGGGTGCGCGGGTGATCGTGACCACTCGCTTCCCGCGGGATGCCGCGCAGCGCTTCGCACGCGAAGCGGACTTCGACGCCTTCGCAGGGCGCCTGCAGATTCACGGTTTGGATTTGCGTCACTGTTCGAGCGTGGAGCTGTTTGCGCGCTTCTTGAATCAGACGCTCGACCGCCTAGACATCGTGATCAATAACGCCGCGCAGACGGTGCGTCGGCCGCCGGCTTTCTACAGGCATCTGCTGGATCTCGAACTCGGGCCGTTGTCGGACGTCGATGCGCGCGCGCAACGGTTGCTGGGCGATCACGAGGCCTGCAAAGCAGCTCTTTCGGCGTCCACTAGTGCTCCCTTGGCGTTAGCTTCGGCGCTGGGCGTTTCCCCGGTCGACCAAGCCACTGGCATGACCGCGCGCGTCTCCAATGCCTCGGCCCAAGGCATTTTTCGCTCTGCCGAGCTGTCGCAAATCCCGCTCGCGTACGATGAGACCATGGCTAGCGACGAGCTGTTTCCCCAGGGGCGTGTCGATGCTGACCTGCAGCAGGTCGATTTACGCGTGATGAATAGCTGGCGCATGGCGCTCGCGGACGTGCCCGCGCCCGAGATGCTGGAGGTGCAGCTGGTGAATGCGGTCGCGCCGTTCATTCTGTGCAGCAAGCTGAAGGAGCTGATGATGCGCGCGCCTTCTCGCGACAAGCACATCGTCAACGTTTCCGCGATGGAGGGGCAGTTCGGTCGCTACACCAAGACGGACAAGCACCCGCACACGAACATGGCCAAGGCGGCCTTGAACATGATGACGTTCACTTCTGCCCCTGACTACGCCGAGCACGGCATCTTCATGAACGCCGTGGACACCGGTTGGGTCACCGACGAAGATCCGGTGCAGCACGCCGAGCGCAAGCAACGCGACGCGGACTTCTCGCCGCCCCTGGACATCGTGGACGGCGCGGCGCGCATTTGCGATCCGTTCTTCTCCGGCCTGCTGACGGGCGAGCACGTGTTCGGTAAATTCCTTAAGGATTACAAGCCCACGCTGTGGTGAGTGAGCGCGCACGACAGCGTGCGCTCGGACAAACAACGTCCGATCTGACATAGCCTCGCCTAGCGGATGGGTCCTGGATTCCGTACACCCTGGGCATGCTCCAGCGCCTAAAAATCCAGGGTTTCACGCTACTCGACGATGTGACCTTCGAGCTCACGTCCGGTCTCAACGTGCTCAGCGGCGAAACCGGCGCCGGCAAATCACTCGTGCTGACGGCGCTCGGTTTGCTATTGGGCGCGCGCACGCCAGTCACGTGCGTGCGCGAGGGGCACGATAGCGCGTTGGTGGAGGCGCAGTTCAACGTGTCCGGCGTGCCGCAACGACTGGCGCGCATGATTCGGCGTGCCGGCCGCGGCACGTGCTTGATCGGGGATGACGCGGTGCCACTGTCCAAGTTGGCTGAGGCTGGGCGCTCGCTACTGTGCTTCGCGTTTCAGCACGCACAGATTGAGATCGGTAGCCCGGCGCTGTTCGTTAGCGGACTGGACGTGCTAGCGGGGCACGCCGCGTTGGTGCGCCAATACGGCGCGGCGTATGCCGACCTGTCCATGGCGCGTGCGGAGCTGTCTCGCGTGCGCGCGGAGCTTTCGGGTCGTGACGCGCGCCAGCGTTTGGTGCGTGAGCAGGTCGCGCTCCTGGAGAAGATCGGGCCGCGCCCTGGTGAGCACAGTCGGCTCTCCGAGCGGCTGCGCATTTTACGCCGCGCGCAGCACTACTTGGAGCTGGCGAGTCACGTGGAGCACGCCCTGTCCGAGCGTGAAGCGTCGGTTTCGGAGGAGCTTTCCGGCTTAATTCGCGCCGCCACGCGTGTCGCGGACGACGCGCCGCAGGCTCGCGCGCTGTGTGACGCGCTGTCGCGCGCGGCGATCGAGCTGGAAGAGGCGTTGCGCGCCGCGGAGCGCCTGCGCGCTGATTTGGACGTGGAGGCGGATGACCTGGATGCGCTCGAAGCGCGCTTTGCGGAGCTCGACCGGTTGGCGCAGGCCCTAGGCGTGTCCGGGGACGCGTTGGCTGAGAAGTTGGAGGGCTTGCGCCAAGAGCAGACGCTGCTGGAGGGCGCGGAGGAGCGCGCCGGCATCGCCGAGACGGAGGTAGAAATCGCAACGGTGCGCGCCTTGGGCTTGGCACGGCAACTCCACCAAGGCCGCGTTGCTAGCGCCGCGGACCTCGTCAGTCGCATCGAGGTCGAGCTCGGAGCGCTGTGTCTGTCCGGTGCGCGCATCGAACTCGGGTTGACCGAGGCCAAGCCGAATGAACTGGGTGCGCTGGGGGTAACTTCGTTAGATGCGCGCTTTGCGGCCAATCCAGGTGAGCCATTCGGGCCGCTCGCTGAGGTGGCTTCCGGCGGTGAGCGCTCGCGCTTGCTGGTCGCATTGCGCTGCGCTGGTCTCGAAACCGGCGCCGAAACGCTCGTGTTCGACGAGATTGACTCGGGTGTGGGCGGCGCGGCGGCAGAAGCGGTGGCCGCCCGTTTGCGCCGCGCCGCGGAGTCTCGGCAGATCATCTGCGTGACGCATCAAGCTTGCGTCGCGGCGCGGGCCGCTGGGCACTTCCGCGTGCACAAGGTGGAGAGCGCCGGCCGCACCCGCACGGAAGTCGAACGGCTGACGCCCGCCTCGCGCGTGGAAGAACTGATGCGCATGCTGTCCGGTGCGCGCACCGAGAACGCACGCCGCCTCGCCATGGATTTGGTGAACGCCGCCCGCGCGGAGCAAAAGCGCCCAGCGGCGTGAAGGAGCACCCCCAACCCTCAGCTAAGGCAGTTTCTAAAACCAATGCCGTCGCCCGCCGGCGGATACGCTTCGCAACGCGGCGTTGCGTCTCGTCGTCACATTTTGCGAGTAAGCGTCGTCGTGGCGCCGTGGGTGGCTCGCGTCTCGTTGGCGAGCTCGGTTCGGCGTTCTAGGAGCGCCTCCACCCTAGCCATCGGCGTTGGTTTGGCGTAAGCCTCGCGCGAGATGGCCTACACGCCCACGGAACTGGACTCGCCGTTCGCTCGCTTGGGCGGGGAGGGGCCCGTGCGTCAGCTAGTGAAGCGCTTCTACGACCGCATGGACGCGACGGAGCCCGCGCTCGCCGCCCTGCACGAGCTGGACGAGCTGGGCCACGTGAGCTCGCGTTCACGCGACAATTTCGGCTTGTTCTTGATCGAGTGGCTGGGCGGGCCGCGCGAATTTTCGGCCACGCGCGGGCACCCGCGGTTGCGCATGCGTCACGGCCGGGTGCGCATCGGTGAAGCCATGCGCGATGCGTGGCTGCGCTGCATGACCTTCGCATTGGACGAGCAAGCGGTCAGCGGTGACGTGCGCGGGTTTCTGGACGCGCGCTTCGCGGACGTGGCGAACTTCCTGCGCAATCAGCCGGAGTAGCTCAGGGCGCGCTGGCTTGGGCCACGTTCTCGGCGCTGAGCCGGCGCGCGAAAGCCGCCAAGCGCCGCGTTCCCAATAGGATTTCCTTTTCGGGCCGTGGCAATTGCTTCACAGCCCACTCCAAACGCAGCGCATCGCCTTTGGAGACGCAGCGCCGTTGCGCGCACAGGGAAAGCGGCCCACGCCCGCGCGTGTAGCGCGCGCCCCGTCCGGCGTTGTGCGCGGCAAGCCGCAGCTCCACGTCCCGGGCTATTCCTGTGTACAGCGAGCCGTCACTACAGCGGGCGATGTACACGAACCAATCCGCGCTTTCAGCCACGACAGACGCTTAACATTCCGGGCCGAATTTGAGAAATTTCGGGCGCTCGCGTCCAGTTCCGGGCGACGCGCTCCTGCCGCTCATCGGGGAGATAGGGCTATTCTGCTGGTTCCGTGTCGATGCCCACTCCACCTGCTCCCGGATTCTCGAGTTGCGGGCGTCTGTCGCGCGGGCCGAGCCCGTACGCCCAGGTGCTGATGGCGATTGTGCTGGGCGCGCTGCTCGGGTTCTTGTTCCCGCACTGGGGACCCTGATGCCGCCCTTCGGGGACGGCTTCGTGTGCTTGATCAAGATGCTGATTGCGCTCGTCGCGTTCACCACTTTGGCGGTCGGCATTGCGCCTGTTCGTTGCCCAGGCCTTGAGTGTACCACTCAGCTCCGGGCGGGTGCTGTCCTTGTTGTTCGTTCTGCTCCTGACCTCCAAGGGGGCCGCGGCTGTCACCGGCAGCGGCTTCGTCACGTTGGCAGCGACGCTTTCGGCCACGGCTAGCATCCCCGTCGCGGGCCTCACCCTGCTCCTCGGCGTCGATCGCTTCATCTCGGCGGCGCGGGCGTTGACCAACTTCATAGGCAATGTCGTCGCGACGATCGTAGTGTCTCGCCGGGAACGTCAGTTAGACCGCGCGCAAGCGGGCGCGCTGTTCGGGCTGCGTTCGAAGCGCGGGTCCGCGCCTGCTATCCTACTCGGGGAAAGTGCGCTGGGCGAGAGTGAGTGATGGCGTTGTGAGCCAAGAAGTGCCAGAATTTGCGAGCGAAATGTCGACCCGGTGGCCTCCTCGCACTGTTTCCAGCGGCTTGCTGCTAGTCGTGCTGGCGGGCAGCACTGGCTGCGGTGCGGGCGGGTTGGATTGGGTTGGGGATTCAGAAGTGCCCGCACGTGCATCGGAGTCGGTGGAGCGAAGTCGCCGGGTCGCACCGGGACAGGCTGATGCAGTGGTTCCAGCGAGAGCCGAGCAAGAGCCGCAGGCTGACGCTCGCCCTCGCCTCAGTCACACGGTCACCCTCGGTGAAATCGACGTGCAGTCGCCGAGCGCGCCGGTCGCGTCGGGCCCTGCGGGCGTCTCCGTCACAATCAATAACTATACGAACGTGGCCGCACCCGGCGGCGGTTACGGGTACGCAGGTTATGGTTATGGCCGCGGAGCGAGCGCTTTCATTGGTAGTGGCGGCGCCGCGCGCTCGAGTACATCGGGACCGCAAGCCGGTCAGAACTGGCCGGGCATCGCCGATCACGGCTCGAGCTTCCCGTATCGCTCGGCGCCCGCTTCGCCTTGGGCTCGCACGCAGTAGTTGGGAGTCGGAGTTGCACTCTGCCCGTTGCTCCTGCAATGCTGACGCACCGCTTCGCCCTAAGGCGAGCGTCGGGCACTCGAGGGCGAGTGCGCGGGATACCGAGGGATGAGTACTCGACGCGAGGATGATTCGCGGCCCAAGGGCAACGCTACTTCACAGCGCACGACTGCGCGTGACGTACCGATTGCCAAGTACAAGGAAGTGCCCGTCGGCACTTCCCCGCCAGGTGCGTTGCGCGGCCCGTCACTGCTGCCTGGCCGCGGCGCACCCGAGAAGATCATCCCGGAAGAAATAGAGCTCGCCGTCGCGGTGCTGCGTGACGCCGAGACCCTCGACGGTCAGAACGTCGCTCGCGCGACCGCCCAGCGTCAGTCGGACCTATCCAACTCTCCCTCGCCGATGCCCGTCTCGGTGGAGGTGCCGCGCGTGCGTTCGGTTCTTCCGTTGGAGCAGGTCGCTACGACGCCGACGTCGCCCAGCGCGCGGTCCATTCAGAGCGGCACCCTGATGTCGATTGGTTCGATAGACCCGCGCGCGCCCACGGAACGCTCGCTGCCCAGCCCGCGCCCGCTCTCGGTGTCCGAACGCGCCGCGTACTTCGGGCCGGAAGCCGTCGTGGATCGCTCGCCGTCGCAGCCGGACATCGAGAGTCGTCCCGTCGTCACCGAGCGCACGGGTTACCCGCGGCTAGAGTCCAAGCCCGTGTCTAGCGGGCGCGGCGCGCCGTTGCCCGTGCGCGCCCGGCTCTCGTCGCACCCGGATTCGAGCGCGCCACCAGCGCAGAAGTTCGCACGCGCGCCGCTCTCCTACTCGCCGGTTCTACCGCCCGTCTCGCTTCCCCCTGAGTCCGCACCGCGTTCGCAAGGCGAGGGCTCGCGTTCGAGTCGTCCTGGTCCTCAGTCGAAGCGTGAAGATTCCCCGAAATTCCGAATTCACTCTGAGCTAGAAGCCGTGCCGCACGAGCTCTGTCAGGACGCGTTCGACTTACGTAGCGCGCAAACGCAGCGCGAGCCACTCGCTAGCCGCAAGCCCATCTCGTCTGCGGACTGGAGCGCGACGCCCGAGCCGCTGAACTTGGAGCCGCGCCTTCGTTCGAGTCGGCACAGCACTTCGGCCATGACGCTGAAGGTGGATCGCATGCGCGACTCCTTGCCGCCGAGCTCGGAGCCCCCACCGGTGCGTCGCGCGACGATTCCGCTGAGTTGGGTGATCGCGGCAGCGCTGGGCATCATCGTCGCGTTGCTCGCGCTGTGGGTGCTGCGCGCGCCGGCCGCGCCAGAATCCGCGCGCGTGCCCGATGATCGCGCGTCTGCGTCGAGCGGCGCGCCGCTGCTGGCGCCGCCGAATCCGCATGAGTCGGCCCCGGTGGCGCCCGCTACGCCGCTCCCAGTTGGAGCGCCGGCCGCGCCGCTGCTCAGCGTGCATGCGCCCGCCGCGAATCCAGTCGCGAAGGTCGCGTCGGGGTTGCCCAGCTCCAGCGCGCCGAACGCGCACGGCCCGGACTCGGCTGCTGCCGCGCCCTCGCTGGCAGCTCCGGACGGCAGCGCTAAAGTGCGCCAGTCGATCTACTGATTTACGGCAAATGCGAAGAATCGCGGGTCAGCAGACACGGATCTCAGTTCTTCCCGTCAACGTGCCCGGCGGTGGTCGTGTCCGACTCGCGCAACTCGGCTAGCGCCGCTGCGGCGCGCCCGAACAGCACATCGTGAGTGATGGCGTGCGCACGCTGGAGGACGAGTCCATCCTGTAAAATGGGCCGAAGAGCGCGCCCTCGGTGTTCTGCTATCGTCGCCGCGTGACTGCTCCGCGCTCGAGGCGCGCCCCTGGACGCTCGTTAGTCAGCACGTTCGTTTGCGTTGTCTTGCTGTTACTCGTGGCGCGCGTTGCGTTGGTCGAGTGCGGCTCCGGTGCTCTGCCGAAGCCGAGCTCAGCGTCCTCGCATTCGTCCACCGCGCATCGTGCGCAGACGACGAACGAGCCGCCTTCGCCGCCCAACGAGCTGCCGCCGGCCAGCACTGATTTGGCGGCCAGCGTGCACCTTGCACTCGGCATTCCGAAGGACGCCGACCCCTCCGACGATCACCTGCTCGACGAACGCGCGTACGTCGTTTCCTATAGCCCAGTGAAGCACGTGCCCAACTGGGTCGCGTGGCGGCTGGATCGTTCCAACCTCGGGCATGTGAAGCGCAAGAATGATTTTCGTCCGGACCCAAGCTTGCCGTCCGAATTCTACCACGTCACCGAGCGCGACTACGTGCACAGCGGTTTCGACCGCGGGCACATGTGTCCTTCGGCCGATCGCGAAGACACAGCCGAGGACAACTCGCTTACGTTCCTGTTCACCAACATGCAGCCGCAACTTCATGAGCTGAATGCGGGCCCCTGGGAGCGCTTGGAGGAATACGAGCGCCAGCGCGCCGAGCAGGGTGACGTGCTGTACATCGTTGCCGGCGGGGTGTTCAGCGCGCCTTTTCCTACCATCGGCCAAGGGGTGGCGGTTCCGGCGGCCAATTTCAAGATCATCGTGGCGCTTCGCCCCGGACAAAAGCCCGCCGACATCAGCACCTCGACGGACATATTGGCGGTGCTGATGCCCAACGAGCGCGGCGTGGGCGAGCACACTTGGAGTGAGTTCTTGACGTCGGTCGATGCGCTCGAACAGGCCTCAGGCTACGACTTTTTGAACGCGATTCCCGAGCCGATCCAACGAGTCCTCGAAGCGCGTACGGCACACCCGTGAGCGTGCTAGGTGGAGTTTTCATGCGCAGCTTGCAAACGTTTCTCAGCTTGGTGTCGTGCCTGGTCTTGGCCGGGGTGTGGAGCTGTCGCAAACCCGCGCCGCCGCCCAAGTTGACGCACGGGGCAGAGGTGTACGGTCGCATGTGCGCGGTCTGTCACGGCGCCAATGGGGAAGGTTACAAGGCGGACAACGCGCCGCGCCTGGCACAGCCCGACTTCCTAGCTTCGGTCAGCGATCAGTACCTGCGTGAAGTGATTAAAAATGGTCGCACCGGCACGACGATGTCCGCGTGGTCCAAGGATCGCGGCGGCCCGCTCAGCGCGGAAGACGTGGAGCAGGTGCTGACGTTCGTACGCTCCTGGGCAACGGGGCCGCGCGTCGCCTTGGACGAGCGGCCGCTGACCGGGGATGTGGCGCGTGGCGCGAGCACCTACGCAACGACGTGTCGCTCGTGTCACGGCAGTCGCGGCATCGGTGGCCCGAATATTCACATCGGCGAGCCGCAACTGGTGATGAGCGCATCGAACGGGTTCTTCCGCTACGCCATCAAGCACGGCCGGAAAGGCACCCAGATGCCCGCTTTCGGCGACAAGCTGAGTGATTCAGAGGTCGAAAACATCACCGCGTTGCTGCGTGAATGGGGCACGCCTTCACCGCCCCCACCGCCCCCGGCGCCGCCCACGCCTCTCGCGCTCGGTCCGGTGCCGCTGAACCCGAAGGGCCCCGATCCCGCCGGTTTCAACGTTTGGCCCAAGGCGGCGACGAAGGTTGCCGTCGTGCACGCCCAACTCGCGCACGGCGCGCGAATGGCGCTCCTCGATGCACGTGCGCCGTCGGACTACATGAATCAGCACATCGCCGGAGCGGTCAGCGTGCCGTTCTACGATCCCGACCCGTACTTCGCCAAATTGCCAAAGAACGCCTGGTTGGTCTGCTATTGCGCCTGCCCTCACGCCGAATCCGGGCAACTTGCAACGAAGTTGCTCGCCGCGGGCTTCAGGAAAGTCACCGTCTTGGACGAGGGCATCCGCGTGTGGGCAGAGCAGAAATTCCCGATCAGCACGGGCGACAGACCCTAAAAAACGGCGTGGCAAATCTGTCACGCTCTGCTTCGAGTGCCGGGGAATTGCGTTTTTCCCGGTAATCCGCGAGTTCGCTGGGTGCCTGGCGCGGCTGTTGCTATTCGCCGCACTCTTGAGTTGTAAAATGTGACCGTTACCAGTTCACATGTCGATCGCTATTCGCGGCACTGGAGCGTACGCGGCCTCCGCAGCCGTCAAGAGCGTCGACAGCGAGCGGCTTGATTCGGCGACCCGGACGCGAGTGCTGTTGGTGGATGACGACGGCGCGGTGCGCAACGCTCTGCGCCGCGTGCTCGAGCACCGTGGCTACAGTGTGTTCCCCTGTAGCAGTGGGGCGGAGGCGCTGCAGCAGCTCGAACTCGGCGGGTACGAGGTGATGGTGAGTGACGTGCGGATGCCGGGCATGAGCGGGCTCAATCTGCTGCGTGCCGTTCGCGAACATGATTTGGACTTGCCGGTGATTCTGGTGACCGGCAATCCAGATGTCGTCACTGCGACCGAAGCCGTGGAGTACGGCGCCTTCCAATATTTGGTCAAGCCGGTGACGAGCGAACGCTTGGACCAAGTGGTCGCGCGCGCCGCTACCGCTGGGCGCATGGCTCGTGTGAAGCGTGAATACGTCGAGGAGTACGGCAGCGCAACGTTTCGCGTCGGTGACCGTGCGGGGATCTCGGCCAAGCTGGAGCGCGCCTTGGGCTCGCTGTGGATCGCCTATCAACCGATCTTCGACGCGCGCACACAGACGGTGTTCGCATACGAGGCATTGATGCGCAGCGACGAGCCTGAGCTGCCCAACCCTCAATCCGTGCTCAAGGCTGCGGAGCGCGTTGATCGCTTGCAGGAACTCGGGGGCACGGTGCGTCGCTTGGCCGCCTTGGGCCTGGCAGACGCCGGTGACTCCACGTTCTTCGTGAACCTGCACCCCGAGGATCTGTCGGACGAAAACCTGTTCGAGCCGAGCGCGCCGCTCACGCTGTTTGCGCCGCGCGTCGTGCTGGAGATAACCGAGCGCGCGTCGCTCGACGGCATTCGCGATCTACGCGAGCGCGTGGCGCGCTTACGAGCCTTGGGTTTTCGGATCGCGCTCGACGATTTGGGCGCTGGTTACGCGGGGCTGACCAGCTTCACCCAGCTGGAACCGGAATTCGTGAAGTTGGATATGGAGCTGATTCGCGGCATCGACAAGCACGACATGAAGCGGAAAATCGTCAACTCGATGGTCGAGCTGTGCCACGACATGGGCAAGTCGATCATCGCTGAGGGTGTGGAAACGCTCCAAGAGCGCAATGTCTTGGTCGACCTCGGCTGTGACTTGCTGCAGGGCTTCTTGTTGGCCAGGCCCAGCAAGTACCCGAAGTTTGGCGGGCGGTAGTCGGCCGCCAACTTCAGAAGTCACCGCCGCTCAGTTCAGTTGCAGAACCAGTCGCCGGAAACGCACACGCACGCCGTGCCCGTGCCGTACGTGCATTGTCGCTGAGCCGGGCAGGCAGGCAGCATGATCGACGAGAAAAAGAGTCCGGCTTATTGCGGGGCGCCGCCCGGAAGGCAGAGGCCGGTGATGGCATTGCACGTTGCTCCGGCCGCGCAATCCACCGGTCCCGCGCACGGGAAGGCGCATTTCCCGAACTGCACGTTGCACTTCGCGAAGCCGCACGACTGATCATTCTGACAAGGGAGGGCGAACGCATTCGGCGTTGCCATCGTGCCACCAGCGGCGGGTGCGGCCGCGACCGGCGCTGCAGCAACGGGGGCAGGCGTTGCGGCGACTACCGCGGGCTGTTGCGGTTGGGCGACGGTCGCGGCAGGCGCGACGTACGGCGCGGGTGCTGCGACCGGCGTGTCATTGTCCTTGGCACAACCACTGACGATCAAGACCAGCCCGGCGAGGGCGAACACAGACCTGCGAAGCATCGATTTCTCTTTCCGCCCCGGGGGGCGCTTGTCCAAAACGTCCGAGTCAAAGTCGGCAACCCGCATCCTACACACAGCTCGCCGACTGTATCACCGCTAACTTGCCGGCCGGGCTGCCCAGATTGTGTGCGGTTGTGTGCCGGGTCCCCTTGAGATCGAACTTCACGGCGCGCGAAGCAAGAAGTCCGCGCCCGCGGGGTTGAAGCTGCCGCTGGCTACTGGCGTTGGAAAGCGCCGGTGAACGGATTCTGCTTGCAGGGGAAGCTGTCCGCGGTGTGCGCTGCGTTTGCTACGCGCACCTGACCAGTGAATGGGTCCGCGAAGCAGCGCTGACCAGCCGGCGCGCGTGGTGGTGCCGGGCTTGGTGGTGGCGTCTGAATCACCGGTAGCGCTGGCACCGCGGGGAGGGTGATGCTCGGCGTCGCGGGTTTCGCCTCCGCAGCCGCGGCCGCTGGCGCGCTTTTGGGTGTGGGTGTGGGGCTTGGTGCAGCGCTCACTGCCATCGAGGGCGTCAACTCGAGCAGCGCACTACTCGCCGCCTTTGCGCTCGGGAGCGCTAGGACCTCCGGCTGCGAGGGATCTTCTGACACTCCAGCGCGCGTGCCGAACTGCTTGATGGCGAGGATCACCGCTACCAACAGCAGTAGGCCAATCAGCCCGCCGAGCGCGATCGCCACGACGGCGCCCTGTTTTTTAGGCGGCGGTGGGCCGGCCCACTGCGCAACTCCGGCTCTTCCCGGATCCGTGGGGACGTGCGTGGCCAGGTGTGTGGCGCTCGAGGTCGCGAGCCCGGGCGCGGTGCTGGCTGCGATCGCGTTGCCGGTGAACAACAGGGTAGGGGAATTCATGGGCAGTGTGGCGTCCGGCCCGGACGCCTGCGGCGCTGTCAGCGGCGAAGGCGCCGCGCGCCCTGCGACCACGTCAGCCAACGCGCTCGCCATCTCTTGCGCGGAGTTGAAGCGTTGGGCCATGTCGCGGTTCGCGGCCTTCGCGAACCACTCGTCGAAGCCAGGCAGGCGGAAGCCCGTGCTGGACGGCGCGGCGATAGGACGTGCGCAGATGTTGAGTAAGAGCTCCCCGTAGGTTTCGCCATCGAAGGGGCGGACGCCGGTCAAACACTCGCAAGCGATGACCGCGAGGGACCACAAGTCAGCGCGATGATCGAGGGCTTTTTTGCCTTCCACCTGCTCTGGGCTCATGTAGTACGGCGTGCCCATTGTGACGCCGGTGCGCGTTTCCATCCCGCCGAAGCGTGGCCCCGTGGTCTTGGCGATGCCGAAGTCCAACACCTTGGCGAGCTCCTGACCGTCTTCGTTGATCAGGAAAATGTTATCCGGCTTCAGATCGCGGTGCACGATGCCAGCGGCGTGCGCGCGGCCGATGGCGCGCGCCACCTGGGTGATCACCGACACCGTGCGCTCGGGCGTGAGGCGCTGCTCGCGTTCCAGGCATTCAGCCAAGCTCTGCCCCTGCAGCAGCTCCATCACGAGGAACGGCGTGTTCTCGTGCACGCCGTAATCCAGCACTT
>JBDTJC010000034.1:0-4869 GCA_039936055.1 Polyangiaceae bacterium
GCGACCGAACCCGCCGCGCCCAAAGCGGCGAGCACGACGCGCAAAACGGTGAAGGACGCAATGGACGTACAGAAAGAGCTCGCGGACGTGCGCACCGAGATCGAACGCCTCCAGGGCCGTCAGCAGCTGTTGGACAAGGAAAGCGCGTACGCCACGCTCACCGTGCACCCCACGACCGCAGCCCCCCAAGTAGCGGTATCTGCAACGAGCTTCGGCAGCACCCTGCGCCGCGCGTGGGCTGATGCCGCGGCCATGAGCGTTGATCTCATCGAAGGGTCCATGCGCGTGGTCGGCTTACTCATCCCGCGGGAGCGGTTCGTCGGTCTGCACGGTGGCTTGGGACTCTGGCTCATGGTGCGCATCGCGCGCGCTGGCAGTTCGCAAACGCAAACAAGTGCAGGCCGCACTTGCCGCGACCTGAGCGCAAACGGGAAGCCGGCCGCGCTATTTCAGGTTCTCGCCACCGACGTACTCGTCCGACCAGTCCTCGCCCTCGAAGGGCCAGTACTCTTCGTCGTCACCCAGGTAACGCGCGGCATCCAACGAATCCACAATCGTTTGGGGCAGGAGCCCTTGCGACAACGCTTCGACCTCCAGCTCCAGCGCGCGCTTCTTACCCAGCACCGTCTCGATGCGACCGAGCCGGGCGCGGCGTAGCAAACGCGATAACCGCCGATCGAGGCGCACAAGCGCGTCCTTGGCGAGCGCGAGTTCTTGCGCTTCGACGTTCACGCGCAGCCTCTGTGAGTCATTGTACAGAGCGGTCGCGCGCTCGCGGTCGGCGGCGAGCAGCCCGGGCAAGTCATCACCCTTCGCGCCGACGTTCACGACAGGCGGCGGCAAGGAAGCCCGCGCCGCGCGAGCGCGGATTTGAAGCGCTTCTAGGTCCTTCTTCAGCGCATCCAAGTCAGCGGATTGTTTACCATTCGAGGCGTTCTCCGCTTCGCGCAGCAGGCGCTTCAACTCGGCTATTTGACCGTCAATGCGCTCCACCTTGTCCAGGTCAGTTTGGCCGAGTGCGACCGTGGATTGCGGGCGCACCGACTTCGGCGAAGCCAAACGCTCGGTGGCTTGGTCCAGCTCACCCATGGCGCTGCGCAGACCGCTCTGCTGATGATCCAACTCAGCAAGCCGACGCGCGGCGCGACCGTACGCAGAATCAACGCGCACCAACGCGCCCAGCGCGCGCGCCGTGGTCTCGGAGACGCCGAGGCCCGCGCTCGCCGGGTCGGTGCTGGTGCGCACGGCCTCCGCGAGCTTGCGCATCGCGGCGTCGTCATTCGTCAAATGACGAGCGGCGTCCCGGACCGGATCGTAGCGCTGCAAGAACGCATTCAGCTTACCATCGGCCTGCGGAAACCGACACGTGGCGAGATCTAAGTACGCATCCAGGATGTACGTCTCGTCCTCGTACACATTGTCGATCTTGAGCCGCTTCAGCTCATCGAGTGACTCGCGCGCCCCCTCGTAGTCCTTAGCCTCGTAGCGCGTCGTCGCGGTCTCGTACAAAGCCTCGGGCAGGTTGTCCGAATCGTGCGGCACCAAGTAATAGTAGTAACGCGCGTCGTCGAAACGGTACTGCTCGTGGGCGACACGGCCCAGGCCAAGGCGCGCCAAGTCACGCACCTGAAAAAAGTCCGTACCGCCGAAAAGCGGCGCTTTCTTTGGGGTTTGTTTAGGGTCGGCGACCTTGCAGAACAGCCCTTCACCCTTCTTGTAGTCCTTGCGCTCGACCGCAATCACGCCTGAAAGGTATGTGGCCTGCGCCCAGAAGCGCGACTTCTCGGACACCTTGGCGTACGCACTCAGCGCGTCATCCGGCTTGCCCTCGCGCTCCGCGACGCGGCCGGTCAAGTACAGCACGTCCCCGCTGACTTCGTCCGGCGCGCCTTCGCCGACGGCCTTCAGGTCACTCAACATGAGCCGCGGCTCGTCGCTCTCGAGCCCGAGGTCCACCAGGCTGTGCACGGCCCGCCGGTACCAGATGTCGGTCGGCGCGGCCGACAACAACGAAGTCAGGTAGCCGCGCGCGGGCTGATACGCCCCGCCACGCCCGAGCGCGTCCCCGAGCCAGTACACCGCGGCGCGGCCTTCATCCGCGGACTTGAACGCATCGAAACGTGGCGACTCAACGATGTACACCAGCTCCCCGATGGCTTCGTCTCGACGCCCGGAGGACAGCTTTTCTTCGATGCTGCCGAGATCATCGCGGATGCGCTGCAAGCTGAGCGGTGCACTGGCCGAAAGCTTCTGTTTGTCGAGCGCAGCCTGATACGCGCGCATCGACGTGCTACGGGTGTCCGTGGAATCCACCGCTACCGGCTTGGGCGTCGCTGCTGCGGCCGCAATCGCGTCCGGCGTGCTCGGAGTGGGCGCGGCACTCTGCGCCTGCGCGGAGACACTCAGCGCGAACAGCGCGCCGAACCCGAACGCCCCAAACGCCGCCCGCGACGTTGGGAAACGCCTCATTTTTCGACCCGTGCGCGCAGGCGCACGCGCAAGTCATATTCGCCGTCCTGATCGCTCGGGAAGTCCGCGCCCATGTCGGAGTTGTCTTGGATGATCAGGTGCGCGTCCACCAGCTTGCTCTCGGGCACCACGACGGAAAAGCGCGAGCTTTGCCAGGTGCGGTACTCCTTGTTGCGCGTATCGAAGCGCTCGATGTCCACGCCCAGCACGTGGTGACCTGGCGCAACCGAATGCTCGTACACGGTGCGTTCGTCATCAGCCATAAACCGGTCCGGCGCCGTGAACACGACGCCATCATCCAGGGTAACGCTGAAATTTGCCACGCGCGCATCCCTGCCGCGCGTCTCGATCACGACGCGCACTTTGCTCGCGAACAGCGTGGTGGTTACCGCGGACACGCGGCTGCGCAACGCAGCGATGTCACCGAGCAGTTTGTCGTACTCCACGGGCGGCGCTTGCCAGCCGCCATCAGGGAACTCATTGGCTTCGGGATTCAAGGGCGAGCCTTTGACCTCGGTGGTACCAGCGGGTTTCGGCGGTGGCCCGCCAAGATCATCCGAGGCGCCGTTGCCGGTGCTGGCCGCGGCTTCGGGCTTCGCCTCCGGCTTGTCTTTGTCCGCCTTGGCGGCGGCGCCGCGGTCCTCTGGCTCCTTCACGGCTCGCTTCGGTTGGGCAAAAGCCACGAACGACAGCAAGAGCAGCGGGGCCGCGACGAAAGCGTACCGAATGCGCATGGCACAAACGACGTTATCACGCGCCGAAGCCAGAATGAAGCGCGCGCACTCCCCTCAAAAGGCGGCAAATAGGCCGTTATTCAACGCCTTTTGAAGGCGTGTGCGCACCGACACGCACACGCCCTCCGCGCTCGCCAGCGTGCTCGAAGGCTCAGGCCTTCTTGCCTTGGTTCGCGACGGCCTTGGCTGCCTTCTCGGCGGCTTCTGGATCGCCCAAGTAGTAACGCGGCTTAATCGGCTTCAAGTTGTCGTCCAGCTCATACACGAGCGGGATACCGGTCGGGATGTTGAGATCAACGATGTCGTTGTCGCTCACGTTGTCCAAGTACTTCACGAGCGCGCGCAAGCTGTTGCCGTGCGCGGTCACGAGCACGTTCTCGCCGCGCTTGATGGCCGGCGCGATGTCGCTCTCCCAGAACGGCAGGAAACGCGCCACCGTGTCTTTCAGACACTCCGTTGCGGGCAACTCTTCCTTCGACAGCTTCGAGTAGCGGCGGTCCTTGCCGGGCCAGTATTGGCTCGACTCTTCGAGCACGGGCGGCGGAATGTCGTAGCTGCGACGCCAGGTGAGCACTTGCGCGTCGCCGTGGCGGGCGGCTGTCTCGGCCTTGTTCAGACCCTGCAAGCCGCCGTACATGCGCTCATTCAAGCGCCAGCTGCGGTGTACGGGGACCCACATCAAGTCCATCTCTTCGAGCGCGAGCCAGAGCGTCTTGATCGCGCGCTTCAGCACAGACGTGTACGCCACGTCGAACTGAAAGCCCTCGGACTTCATCAGCTTGCCGGCGTTGCGCGCCTCTTCCATCCCCACATCACTGAGCGGAACATCCACCCAACCCGTGAAGCGGTTTTCGTTGTTCCATTGGGAGAGACCATGCCGGAGAAGGACGAGCTTTTTCATCGGGATAGGAGGGGATAGATCAAATCTTGCGCGGAGCAAAGCGCCTGCGCGTAGCGCCTGGGCGACATCATGCGCAGCGTCCGGGAAACGCCGTGCACAGCGTCTGGGAAACGCCATGCACAGCGTCTGGGAAACGCCATGCACAGCCTGCCCGGAAACAAAACGAGCGGAAAGTCTTGGAAGACCAGATCACGATCCGCGCATGAGACTGGGCCCACGAAGCCGCTTCGGAACACCCGACGGGGTGGAACCGGCGAAACCGGGAACTACTGCTTCAACGGTCCAAGAAGCGTCGCGTGGCAGCATGCGTAGCCATACCGAAAGATCCCTCACGTCGCGCGGCGACACGAACGCGGCTCCACGTTTAGGAATGAAACGGAATGAACACGCTGAGCCCGCCCGTGGCCGTGATGTCATTCACGACTTTTTCGATACCGAGTTCTACGCGTTTCTGCTGGTGGACCGCGTCGCGGACGTCCCAGCGGAGGGCGAGCCACTCGGTGAGGTAGAACTTCATACCGAAGCCGCCTGAGCCAGTGAGGCCGATGTCGTCAGGTTGCCGAATCGCGCCGCCGCCGAGGGAAAGATAGAAATCGTAGCGGCTGATGCCGCCGCCCATCCAGCGCACTTTGCCGTAAGCCAGCGTCCAGATCAGGTGACCCATGAAGAAGTTCACCGCGTTGTCCTGCGCCTTGGTCAGGTTAACCAAACCCTGCTGGCGGGAGATGATCGCGTCCAGCAGCTCGTAGTGCTGCCGGGTGTGCA
>JBDTJC010000035.1:0-9226 GCA_039936055.1 Polyangiaceae bacterium
ATTCGTGATCGTCGTTGCGGACGCCGGCCCGATCCTCCACCTTCATTGGATCGGGTGTCTGTCGTGGGGCTTGCCACCCACGCCGATCCACGTGGTCGAGCAAGTTTGGAGCGAGATTACTCAGCACGCGCCACAGGCGCTCGACGACCCCCGCCTGCAGCGCGAACCCGTGGTCGACATAGACCCGCGACTTCAAGCTAAGTTCTCGCTGCAGTTGGGTGAAACAGCAGCCATCGCGTTCGCCCTGAAGCACCCGGCCTCACTGCTACTGACGGACGACGATGCCGCCCGCCGCGCATGCGTGTCGGTCGGGCTTGCGGCGGTAGGCACGATCGGCCTCATCCTCGAGGCAGCGCGAAGCAAGCGTGTTCCACACGAAGAAGCGCGCCAGGCCCTCGAACACCTGCCCTAAAAGGGCCGGCTTCATGTGACGCGTGCGTTGCTCGCTCGGGCAATCGCTGCGCTCTTGACCGGCACCTAAAAAAGGAAATCCCACGTGGCCGATGCGACGAAAGTTCCGCGGAAGCACACGCTCTGGCGCCCGCCAGCTCGCGAGGATCACCCCAATTGGGGCGAGAGCTTAGAGCGAAACGCGCGCTGAATACCGGGTTATCGCAGCACAAAAGCGAACCGCGGAATCGAGGCGTTCTCGACTCCGCGGTTCAGTCGTTGCGCGGGGTCGCAACCACACGCGGACAACTGGGTTTACGCTGCGATCGAGGTGCGGGTGGCGTAGCGTGGATCAGGGGCAACTCCGCGTTTTCCTTAAGTGTTGCGGCGCGTCATTCCACCGATGTACCAGCAGTTCCTTGGCGGGCGGCACACGAAGAAGTCCCACGCAGGGAGCTGACGCCGCCGACCGGTATTACCGGATGTGGTATTACTTGCGCATGCGGATTACCACCAAGGGCCAGGTCACCATCCCTCAGGAGATTCGCGAGGAGCTAGGCCTACTTCCCAATACGGAAGTAACCTTCGATATCGTCGACGGTGAGGCGAGGCTGCGCAAGGCACGTCGTGGCGCCGGCAAACGGTCTCGCGGCGACAGCGTCATCAAGCACCTACGCGGCGTGCGTCCTTCGAACAAGCTAACGACCGATGAGATCATGGCGCTGATGCGAGGCAAGTCCTGAAAACACTCGTCGACACGAACGTTCTGCTGGACGTCATCACGAACGATGCGACATGGGCCGCCTGGTCTGAGAGCGCGTTGCGTAAGGCAGCCGAACACTCGATACTTGCGATAAACCCGATCATATTCGCCGAGGTCTGCCTGAAGTTCGCTCGGATCGAGGACGCGGACGCTGCGCTCGCCGACTTTGCGCGCGAGCCCCTACCTTACGAGGCCGGCTTCCTCACCGGGAAAGCCTTCCTCGCGTACCGCAAACGAGGCGGAACCAAGCGTTCGCCAATGCCTGATTTCTACGTTGGCGCTCACGCGGTCGTTGGCAGCATGACACTGCTGACCCGTGATGCGGCCCGCTATCGGACATACTTTCCCGCCCTTAGCATCATCGCGCCCGCGTGAGCGTGCCAGGGCGCGACGGTCGGTGTTCACGCCGCCCCATGGTGAGATATTGGGCGGCTTCGGCTGCGGTTTGCGCTGCTGCATGCAATTGATGGCTGCGCCCGACTGGGTGTGCGAAATCCTATCGCCTTCCAGCGCGTCGACGGACCGAGCCGTGAAGGTGCCAATCTACGCCAGAGAGAGAGTCGGGCATGTGTGGCTCGTCGACCCGCTGCTGCAAACCCTTGAAGTCTTGCGTCTCGACGGCCCCGGCTATCGCCTCGCTGGCGTGTGGCGTGGCGACGTCGTCGTGCAGTGCGAGCCCTTCGAAGCGCTCGCGATTCGCCAGGCCGACCTCTGGTCGGCCTGGGCCTGTGCGCGCTTCCGCGTGATCGCAGCACAAGAGAGAACCGCGAGCTGGCGGAGACGATTCGGAGACGGATCGCGGCCTGGTCGACGCGCCAAGGACTCAGTCAGTCGCGCGACAAGGCGAGTCAGCCCCTGTAGTGTTTGACGTCCGTGACTTTGCGTAGGTTTGCGGCGTGCTGTTCCAGCCCGCGTTGGCGCACGCCGAAACGATTGGCGAGCCGGAATACGCGCGGCAAATGCTTCCAGAACGGCCCTTTCCAGCCCAACGCACGGAAGGCCCCCTTCATCATCGCGTTCATGGCTGGACTCACCACTGTTTCGGCATTGGTCATCCAGTTCGGGTGAATGGCGGCCGCGCGCATCAGCGTTTGATACAGCTCGTTCAGATCCAGCTCAGGCGACAAGAACCAAGAAGGCAGGAACAGCGGGTCATCTTCCGCGAACCAGCCCATGTCCTTGCATTGGCGCTCCAGCGGCGTGCCCGAGTAAACGCGAATACCGGTGGAGAACAACACCATGTCCGTTGGCGGAATGTGCTCCTCACAAAACGCGAGCGTCTCACGCACGGTGTCCATGGTTTCACCGGGCGCGCCGAGCATGAAGAACCAATAAGTGGGCAAGCCGCCTTCGCGCAGCGCCTTGGCGGCGCGAATCACGGAGTGCTTCTGGAAGCCTTTGCGCAGCGTTTTGAGGGTGACCTCAGAAGCGCTTTCCGGCGTGCACATCACGCTCTTGAAGCCCGCGCGCTTCATGGCCTCCACCAGTTCCGGCGTAACACCAGCGGGATTCAAACCCATGGTCGAGAGTTCGACGTTCAGCGGGCGACGCTCGAGTTCATCGCAGATGGCGCGCGCGTGGGACAGTGGCAAGTTGAACGTGGAATCGACGAAGTCGATGGCGCGCACACCGTGCTTGCTCACGGCCTCGTGCAGCTCGTCCACCACCTCCACCGGGTCACGCAGGCGATAGGCGTGACCTTCGATGTTGTTGTACACACAGTAGGAGCACTTGAGCGCGCAGCCGCGCTTGGTTTGAATCGAATACGGGCTGCCGTGGGAGGCATATTGCTTCAGATCGATCCAACGCCACGCCTCGCTGCGTGGGGACTGCGCGAAATCATGCACCAAGGCGCGCCCCGCGGGCGGCTCGCCGCGCGCCAGCCGCCCGGTATCCAAGATGGGTAACGCCTTCGCGCTCCCCTTGCCCGGCTCGAGCAAACCTTTCACGCGCGAGAGCGGCGTGCCCTCTTCGAGCGCGCGCAAGAACTCCGGCAATGCCTCTTCGCCCTCGCCCACGAGGGCGAAGTCGGCCTCCAAGAACTTGAACGTGTCCGCGGGCGAGACGTTGACCGCGCTGCCACCCACCACGAGCTTCGCGCGCGCAGAGCCGGCGCGTACCGAGCGCACCACCTGGTCACGAATCTCCGTCAGGTAAAAGTGCGGCACCTCGAAGTTGCAATTATCAATATTGCGAATGCTGAGTCCGACGATGTCCGGGTCGTACTTGCGCACGCGGTTCTGCGTTTCACGCGCCACGTCGGAGGCGAACATCAAGTCCAACACCTCCACCTCGTGGCCGGCCGCGGCCAGGCCGCTCGCCACCGTGCACAACCCGAGCGGCAACGCCGGCCAGGGCATGCGCTCTCGATTCGGGTTGATCAGCAGAACTCTCACGGCTCCGGCATACTACACCGCGCCCGAAGCGCATGGAGCGCCTGTATTTGGTGCAGTTTTCGCGGCGCGCTCGCCAGCGTTGAGCCATCACACCACACTTGCTTGACAACCCGCCCCACGATCGAAAGGATCCCCCCCGCCCAAAATCCCACCAAGTTTTGGGGCTTCAGATTTCATCCGTACGCGCTCGTAGCTCAGCCGGATAGAGCAGCGGGTTTCTAACCCGCCGGTCAGGGGTTCGAGTCCCTTCGGGCGTGCCAATTGATTCCGCGACGTTAGCTTGGCCTTCGCTGTCCTCGCTAGCGTCGTCGGGGGCAATGGTGGGGAATTGAAGCTCCGGAATGACCACGTTCATCGGTAGCAGCTCGCCTAGTTCAAGCTCCTTCGCGGTGCGTGCAGCGCGTCGGTAGCGGTTCAACATCTGCGACGACTTGTGACCCGTGCGGTCGGCCACCCACGACTCGGTCCGGTTGTTGGCGAAGCTCAAGGTGACGAACGTACCGCGCAGGTCGTGCACGCGGATGGGCTGCCGGTTCGTGCCCGGCCTGAGTAGCTCCTTTCGGTCGACGCCCGCGGCTTCGAGGTCTCGGCGGAGTTCGGGCGCCAGGCTCTCCTCGGACAGTGGCCTGTTGAAGGCGTCGATGAAGACGCGGTCGGTGGCACCGGCGCCCCGGAGCTTCTTCCAGGCCGCCAGGGCCAGCGTCACGCCCGTGTTGAGCGCCCAGGCCCGTGGATCGTCGGTCTTGTTCTCGTCCAGGGTGATGACGCCACGCTCGAGGTCGACGTCGGCAAAGGTCAGCCGGGCCGCCTCGCTCACCCGGCAGCCTTCACGCGCCAGGAATGCGAACAGGACACGGCGGTCCAGTGGGTTGGCAAGGTGGCCTGCCAAAGCCGCCTCTTCGGTCGGGTACAGGAACGAGTAGGCGGGCGGCTTCCCGAGCCGGGGCATGAACCCGCGCGGGATGGGGTTGGAAGCGATGAGCCGGCACGGGAACACTGCCAGCGCCAGCACTCGGTGCAGGAGTTGTGCGTAAGCCCGTCGCGTTGCCGGTCGTTTCGCGTTCTCGGGCAGGGAGCGCATCGCCGTCTGCATTGGGTCGAGCGTGACCAGGTTTAGCCGTACGTCACCGAGGGCAATGCCGCCCACGTCGACCGGGCGGGTGGGCGAGCGCCCGTCAGAGGCCGGCTTCGTAGACGCAGACCCCGCTCGAACAAACGGCGTAGCTGTGCGACAGGCACGTGAGCTGCTGCGGCATGCACGTGGAGCAGTGAGCGTTCTCCCACGCGCTCAACTCGGCGTTGATAGCCGGCGCGCGCGCCGCACTCAAAACCCGTTGGGCACAGGGATCACCGCACGCCGTAGAGCTTCTGAGCACGGTACAATCACTCTGGACTTTGCACGCCAGCGCTCCGCTTTCGGCGAGCAACTTGTCGCGCAGCGCGGCGTAGTCGTGTTCGCCTTGCGCGCACAGGGGCGGATCGACGACGCAGTCTAAGCCGCAGCATTGGTCGAACTGCGGAACGCTGTGTGTGCCTGACGGGCAAGACACCACCGGGCACGAGTACATGGAGCAGTCGAGGCCTGCGCTACCACCTGCGTTGGTGTCGGCCCGTGCTCTTCAGTTGAAATCGAAGTCGACGCTCGGAACATCGGGCTGTGGCGGAGGCATTGGTATTGCGAAGGTGCGCTCGACGTCGCCAGTCGGATCATCGTCCTCGAGGAGAAATTTCACGACGACCACGAGCTCCTTCAAACGTTGCGTTGCGGCCTGCCGCTGCAATTCAAGGGCGCGCGAAAGCGGCGAGCCCTTCTTTGCTAGTAGCCATTCCACGCGATCACCGGCGGCGCCTGCGGCCACGAAGAGAGCCCCGTTCAAATAGTCGCGATGCGCTAGCAGTTCACGTCGCGTCTCCTCCGCCTCTTGTGGAGTGTCATGGATCGTGAACCACCACTCCAAGCCCGCGATTTCCACGAGTTGCTCGATCAACGCGCTCACCTTCGCCTGCCAGTCCTCGCCGCACGCCAAAGCCGCTTGCGCGTCGACGGCCAGCACAGCGACCTCGGTCAGCTGGCGATCCCCCTGGAATACGAACGCGCTCATGGGGTGAATGCTACCGCATCGTGCGCCACGCGGCATACCAGGGTGTGTTGAGATGGTCCCAGGACTTGGTGATTTGTTCATTTGATTCGCCCCTTTAGCATCGCGCGACTGTTTGCGGCGCCCGCACCAGCCCCCAGACCAGGTCCCTTTTGAGCCAGCGCGCACGGCTGCTCGAACGGCCGTACGCGATCTGTCAGCCTATCGGTTCGTGCGCGCAGCTGGGCCTCTCAGAGGGGGCGTTCGTCGAGTCAGGACGGGCCGCTTGCCAGCGCGCGGTGCTCCCACCTCTGCCTAAAGTTCAGCACGTTCGAACCCGTGCTGCTCCAGCAGCTCGCGCTCGTAACCGGCTACGTGGGCGCGGCCCATCACGACAATCGCTGCGTTCGCTTGGGGGTGCTCGCGGAGCATGCGTAGCGTGCCGGACGCCATGAGCGAGTCGCGCACCGTGACGAGCGCGATGCCCGGGTGAATCAGCCAGGCCCGGGGGCTCCTGCGCAGTACCCAAGCGGGCAGCAAGGCGTAGCAATGCAGCTCGAAGACGACGCCCAGCAGCACGAACCAGTGCGGCATGGGCGCGCCGACGAGGCGAAAGACGAGCGTGGGGTACAGCACACTGAACAGCGCGGCGAGGTACACGGACGCTACGTGAAGGGAGAGCGGCACAGCGCTCGCTCGCTCCAGCTCCACGGTAGCGCCCGTAGGGATGGCTTTGGCGTCCACGATGGTGCTGTCTTTGACCAAACCAAACGACAGCGAGCGAAGCAGCGCCCGGGGCGCGTGAATCAGAAAGCCCAGCCAACGGCCGGCGACGATTTGCCGCCTTTGGAACGTCTCGACACCGCGCAGCTCGAAGCAATTCACGAGCGTTTTGCCCAACCGAGAGGCTAACCCCAGCTTGACGTGCGCCTCACCTAGAATCACGACCACGCGCCGCTCGGGCAGCGGTGTGAGCACGTAGCGCGCGGTGTAACTCAGCGGGCGGTCCAGCGCGCGCTCCAACGCCGCTCGGGCACCCGGCGGGAGAAGCGCCGCAACGCTGGAAGCTCGCGGTGTCATCGAACTTCAACGTCAATAGCACCGATGGGCTGGGCCATCTTCTACGATCCGCGGACGGCGCGGCGCACCCAGCCCACCCTCGTTTCGGCTCGGCTGCTGGCGTGATAACAAGCTCTCCGCGACGGATGACGACGATCAGCGTGAACATCGAGGCGGATTTATGTGGGCCGGTGAGCGTGGGCACGGTCGGCGTGATCAAGGCGCTGATGAGCCACCTGGGCTTGGGCATGAGTGAGGCGCAGGACTTGATCAGTCGCTGTGTGTTCGACGGCGAGCGCGTCGAGATCGCTGCGCCCTCGCGAGCCGTCGCGGAGGCGCTACTCGCCGCGTGGCTGCGCACACCCGCCGCCCCGCGCATCCACGCTTCGATTTCGGAGTAGCGCGTGACGTACGGAGAACGAAGCCGAGTACCCGCTACGCCTTGAGCCGGTAACCGCTCTTCAACATCCAGCGCACAACGCCCAGGCACAGCAGCAAGAACACGACGGTCATGACCACGCTCACGGTCACGCTGACGTCCGAAGCGTCGTAGAAGCTCCAACGAAAGCCGCTCACCAGGTACACTACCGGGTTGAACAGCGTCACCTTTTGCCAGAACGGCGGCAGCATGTTGATTGAGTAGAAGCTGCCGCCCAGGAAGGTGAGCGGAGTCACGATCAGCATCGGCACGAGCTGCAGCTTTTGGAAGCCGTCCGCCCAAAGGCCAATAATGAAGCCGAACAGGCTGAACGTCACCGAGGTGAGCAGCAGGAACGTGACCATCCACAGCGGGTGGGCGATGTGAAAGCTGACGAACAAGCGCGCGGTGAGCAGGATGATGGTGCCGAGCACCATGGACTTCGACGCCGCGGCGCCCACATAGCCCAGCACGACCTCCACGTAGGAAATCGGCGCGGAAAGCACCTCATAAATGGTGCCCGAGAACTTGGGCATGTAGATCCCGAACGAGGCATTCGAAATGCTTTCATTGAGGAGCGACAGCATGGTCAGGCCGGGGATGATGAACGCGGCATAGCTGACGCCGCCGATCTGCGTCATGCGTGAGCCGATGGCCGAGCCGAACACCACGAAATAGAGCGACGTGGAGATCACCGGGCCGGCAATGCTCTGCGAGATGGTGCGCCAAGTTCGGGCCATCTCGAACTGATAGATGGCGCGGATCGCGTAGCGGTTCATGACTTTTGACTCACCAAGCTGACGAAAATTTCTTCCAGGGAGCTCTCGCGAGTTTGCAGATCTTTGAACTCAATGCCCAGCTCCGCTAGATCCCGCAGCAGGCTAGCCATCTTCGAACGGTCGTGCGCGGCGTGGAACGTGAAGGTCAAGCGCCGGCCCTCTTGAGACAACGCGAGCTGGTAGCCGGACAGTTGCTCGGGAAGCGCGTTCAGGGGCTGTTCGAGCGAAAGAATCAGCTCTTTCTTGCCGAGCTTCTCCATCAAGGCGGCTTTTTCTTCCACCACCACGAGCTCACCTTGGTTGATGACCCCGATGCGGTCAGCCATCTGCTCGGCTTCTTCGATGTAATGGGTGGTGAGAATGATGGTGACGCCCGTCTCGCGCAGCGTGCGCACCATTTGCCACATGTCCCGGCGCAGATCGACGTCCACGCCTGCGGTGGGCTCGTCCAAAAACAGAATCTGAGGTTCGTGCGAGAGCGCTTTGGCGATCAGCACGCGCCGCTTCATGCCGCCAGACAGCGTCATGATCTTCGAATCACGCTTTTCCCACAGCGATAGGTCACGCAATACCTTCTCGATGTGCTGCGGGTTGCGCGGCTTGCCGAACAGGCCGCGACTGAAGGTCACCGTGTCCCAGACGGTTTCGAACATGTCCGTGGACAGCTCTTGGGGGACGAGGCCGATTTTCTCACGCGCGGCACGGTAGTTCTTGATGATGTCGTGACCGTCCGCGAGCACGGTGCCGGAGGTTGGGTTCACCGTGCCGCACACAATGCCGATGAGCGTCGTCTTGCCCGCGCCGTTCGGACCGAGCAGCGCAAAAATCTCACCGCGCCGAATCTCCAGATTCACGCCCTTGAGCGCTTGAAAGCCCGACTGGTACGTCTTGGTCAGATTCTTGATGGAGATGATGGACTGCACGCGAAATTTCCTGATGGCTCAGATGTCATACTTCGAGCCGCAGGGGAACCTGTGGCCGTTTTACGCGAGCGGCAAGTCATCGCCGTCGTACCCGAACCGAGCGCAACGCCCGGATCAGGTAGGTAGCGACTCTACGAGGTCGGGGCTACTGTCCGGATCTTGCAGGCCGCGCCTCCTCCCGCCCCCACGAAACCGAGCTTACTCGCCACCAAGGAGTTGTTCGGTCACACGCGCCGCACGCTGGCCTTGGTTTGGGCGTCTTCGCCCTCGCTGCTCGTCTATCTATCGGGCCTCAGCTTGTGCGGCGCGCTCTTGCCGCTGCTGGTCGCGTACGCGGGCAAGCGCATCATCGATGCCGTAGTGCTGCACAGCCGCCCGCTGACGCTGGATTGGGTCGCGCTGGAACTCTTGTTCGTGGCG
>JBDTJC010000036.1:0-44612 GCA_039936055.1 Polyangiaceae bacterium
TCGCCTCTCTGCCCAAGAGGTGCGCGACGCGCCGGACGAGCTCGACCGATGCCTCGATTTCCTCCTTCTTGAGCGAGACGCTCTCCACATTGCAGCCGAGCGGAATGTCCTTCGAGCGGGCGAAGTCGAGCAGATCCGAAAACACCTGGCAGCACAGCTCGACCGAGGTCTGCAGGATGTTCTGGGCGTGCAAAAGCTCGTTCTCCAGCCAGCGAGGCACCGAAATGCCGAGCCAGCGCAGAAATTCGAGAGTCTTGAGCGAGCCGCAGGCTGACAGCGTCACCAAGATCGGCGGCACCGCCCGAGCGCTTTCCGCGCAGCGGTAGTGGAGGTCGCTCAGCAAGTCCTTGCTCGCTGCCGGTGAATACACGGCCTGACTGACGAAGAACGAACACCCCGCAGCCATCTTGTCGATTAAGCGCCGCTCTTCGCCGCCCTTTGCTTCGTGCCGTTCGGCAATCACCACGCCGCCCAGCGGCAACTGCGGCAGCTCGTCGCGACACAGTGCGTACGCCTCAGGCAGCTTCGTGCGCGCCGGTTGCGTCCGCGCCGCTGCCCCTACCAGTACCGTGAGCCCTCCCTCAGCCTCCACGCGCGCAAGGCTCGCCCGCAACTCACCCAGTTCGCGCGGCGCCACGCAGCGATACACGACCTTCGGGAGCAGGAGCGCGCCCAAGTAGTCGAATCCATACTCCACCGAGTCCACCGTCTCCATGAACGGAAACGGCCGCATCGCATCCGTCCGCGTCGACTCGTCTTGCAAGTCGTAAATCACCACCCCATCCACCGGCAGCCCCGCAATCCGTTCCGTCTGCCGCGCCGCCACCTCCCGTCGCCTGGCCTCATCGAAAGACTTCTTGGGCGGCGTGATCCCGTACGTCACGAGTCCTGCCCGGCGCTCCGCAATAGCTTGCCGCATCTTGCCCTCAGCATGGCGGAGTTCGGCGCTGATCGGCAAGCCGTGACCGATGTGAGGGGTCCTGACGCTGACCAAAAAAACTCAGCTACTCGTCGGCGAGTTCGCCCCGTCGTCGTCGTCGCCGTTGCCCCTTCCACTGGCAAACCACGGTTGGGCCCTGCCAGGAGTCGCCGCGATTGTTTAGGACCAAGACCAGGCCGGGCTGAGTCCCGTAGCCAGTGCGCTGCATGACGTACGCATCCTGATCCGCGTACAGTTCACGATGACGCCTCGGGATTGGACGGCGTCGTGAGGGTGACGAAGCGGCCACCCACATCTGCAGCACGTTCCCCGGCACCCGCGGCGACGGCAACACGCGTGGGCGAGCGGCGGTCTCCCGAATTTTCACTCAGTCCGTGTTAGTGCACAAACACGGACTGGAAAGAAAATCTGACCTTGAGCCGACTGGCGAAACGCTCAGGGCGCGCGAATGGATAACTCGATCGATTCGGCGCGCGCGGCTCGCACTTTCGTCGGGACTGTCAGCCACTGCGCAAGGCCGAGGCGTCGGTTCTGCGGTGCTTGCCATTGTGTTCGTAGAGGCGAACGCGGCGAAACTCGATTTGCGCGTGGACGCGCTACGCGACAGTGACGCCAACCGCTTCCACGTGCGACACGGCTTCGTGCAAATTTGGCGAAAGCGGTTTCCGCGTGGCGCTCGCGCGGCGCCGGTTGGACCCGGAAGCCCTAGCTGCGCGCTATTTCACTTCGGAGGTTGCAGCTGGCGGCAGCCCGCGCAGTCGGCGGTGCCGCCGGGGCCGGTATCGCACTCCTCAGGCGCCTGAACCACGCCATCACCGCAGAATGGCCCGAGCTTGCACCCGGGGGCGCACTCACCGTATCCGCCATCGTTGACGCCGTCGTCGCACTCCTCCCCGAAGCTGAGGATGCCATCACCGCAAACCGCACTGCAGTCGCTGGGCGTTGCTTCGAAGCCTGAAAGAGTCAGTTTGAACGAGGAACCGAAGCGCTTGCGCTCGGCTTGGAACACCACGATTTTGTACACGTTGCCGGCCTTGAGACCGTAGGTAACCGCGGACTGGGCGTTGATGGTGACCGAGCCATTCATCGGAACGTGGATGCCGCCGAGGTCCACCGCGAGGTGTCCGTTGACGAACACGAAAACATCGTCGTCGCCCGTGAAGTCGAGGACCGCGTTGGTGGTCGCGTCGTAGCGGAACCAGTACTGCACTTCACTCGTGAACGAGAAGTTGTGCTTCACGTTGTGCTTCACGTCGCCCGGGAAGGCTGTCGGCTCCGTGGGCCAGCCGGGGAAGCCATACTGCGGGGGTAGCTCGGCGAAATCCGCATCCCGGGTGGGGCCCATCACGCTATCGACGGGGAAGAACAAGGGAGAGCCATCGTACGACACCACTACGCCGCCCGTGCACCACTGGGCCGGACTCGTGCTGCAGGGTTTGCAATCGGCGACGCACGCAGCGACCTGCCCGTCGAAATTCGTCTGGCAGTCGGTATCGCACTTGTCTGCCGCGGTGGTGAGGGTTGCGATGCTCGCTGTCAGGTCGTCGATCTCCGTTTGGACTGTCGCAATGGCCGCGGCGTCGGGGGGAGTCGCGGCCTGCAGCTGCAGCAGCTGGGCCTGGCGCTGCGTGAGCGTATCCGACGACGAGCGCACTTGGTCGTGCTGCGGGCGGCAAACGTTGTCACACTGCAGTGAGCTGCCTACACGGGTCGCGCAACCGGGCGCGCAGGTCGCTAGACTGGTTGCCATCGGCACCTGCTGCTCCTGGGGTTGCCCCACTGGCGGAGCCACGGTGGTCGTCAACTTTTCGCCGTTTGCGCCGAAACGGTTTACGTAGCCGCCGTTGCCATTGTCGAACAACACGAGGTTAGAAGCGAGCTTGACCGTCCCAGGGTTGTCGCGAAACCAACGCGCAAAGGTTGCGGCGGATTTGATACACGCTTCCGGGGGAGCCGTGCCGAGCTGCGGGCGGCCGTCCGCATCCAGCAGGTTTTGCGCGATGCCGGGAACAATCGGTTTGCCTTCGGGGATGCCGCACGTCGTGTCCGGATAGACGGGGCGGTTAAAGTCATCATCCGTGCCGGCGAAATCCCGGAATATGGCAGGAACTCGCAGCACGCAGGCGCCGTTGATCTTTTCACACACGGCTTCCTGCTTGCAGGTGAACCCCGTCTCGATGGTGCACGTCGAAGAGCAGCCGTCGCCGTCAATCGTGTTGCCGTCGTCGCACTCCTCGTTGATCAGCAGGCCATCACCGCAACTCGACGTGCAGGACTCGCCTTTACAGTTGGGCTCAATTGTGCACACCTCGGAGCAGCCGTCGAACGGTGTTGTGTTGCCATCGTCGCAACTCTCCGCACCCTCGACTTTACCGTCGCCGCACGTGGTGTTCGTGCACACGCTCGGCGCGCCGTCACATTTTTTGCCGAGCTCTACTCGGCAGCGTTCGGAGCAGCCATCGCCCGGGAGCACGTTGCCGTCGTCACACTGTTCACTGGCGGCAACGATTCCGTCGCCGCAGCGCGCGATTGCTCGACACGGCTTGCCCGGATTCGGGCAGCTGAACCCGCGTTCGACTTGGAGGCAACTCGCGCTGCAGCCATCACCGGACACCTTGTTGCCATCGTCACACGCCTCGTCCGAGGTCAGCGTGCCGTCACCGCAGCCTGGGGGCGCGACCTGCGGCGGAGGCATATCGTTGACGGCAAGGTCGCCGCTCCCGCCCAGGGCGACGCTCGAGCCTCCCCCCTGGGTCACATCCGAATTGCCGCCCGCCCCGTCACCGACGAGACGCCCGGAGCCGGGGGGCGCCGAAGTACCGCAGGCGGTGACGAGAAATCCGAAAAGGAGTCCGGACGCGAGTGGGGCTATGGCAGGGTGCGAGTTGCGCATGACGGTGACTTGTGTGTGCCACGGCGGCGCGCCGGATCCTTGAACGTTTCGCAGATTGAAGCGAGAAATCTCGCTGTGTCTTGCAATTTTGCGCGCTCACTATTCATCCGCTCGGTGCCGGCACGGAGCATGCGCGCCTCGGTTGAGTCAGACCCCCACTCCGGCCACCATCACTCGCTCAGGCTGGCCCGCTCACGCTGCCGCTCCCTAGCCCGAATCCCAAGCCAAAACGTGGCAGCGGCGGGCAGGCGCGGCCGCTGCCACGGCCTGCGAGGGGCTCGGTGGCCCACCGCCGAACAGCTCGGCTAGCGCGCCCTTTTCCTCATGGCCCCCCACTCCTGCCCCTTCTCCCAGCAAGGCTGCGTTGCGGCGGGGACGTGGTCTATGAATATTCCAGGCGTGCTGCGGCTGGCTGAGTGTTCCAGGCGCCGAGCGTCAAGGGACCCACCGGCCCACGTCGGCGACGGTCGAGGAGCTGCAATTGGTGCGCCCCGCTACCCAGACATGCGTGGCGTCGAGCACGTCCAGCTTTGTGGCCGTGTTGCCGGTACTGCTCGGAGCAGGACCGGTGTTGCTGAAAGTCACGCCCGCATCGGTCGAAACGTAGACGTAGCCGTCACCGCCCACGAAAAAGGCGCTGTTCGCGTCGGCGAATTGGGTGAAACCCACCGCATTGACGGGGCTCGGTCCCCAGGCGCTCCAGGTGAGCCCCCCGTCGGTGGTGATCTTGCGCTGGTCACTGGCGCCGAGACAGCCTGCGCCGGTCGGCACGCGCGCGACCGCCCAGGCCGTGCTGGTCCCGGGTACCCAGATGACCCGAGCGTCGGCAGCGGGACACCCCCCCGATGCAGGGATGCCAAATGTGGACCAGGTTTGGAACCCGTCGGTCGTGACCAAGAAGTTCGAGCTACCAGCGCTGATGCAATGTCCGGTGGGTCCGCACGCCAAGTCAAAGCCTGCAAAGCCGAGCGGCAGGTTGGGCTGATTCGGCGCCGCACAAGAGACTGCGGGATCCGCAACGTCGCAGCGATCGAGGATGGTCGTCCACGCGCTGCCGTCGGCGTTCGACTGCGAGATGCTCGTTCGCTCGGAGGAGCCCTGCACGCCGCCGGTGAACGCGCCCACATACAGCGCGTTACCCGAGTGCGCGAGCCCCGAGTAAAAGATGTCCCCCGGCCCGTAGCTAGGAGCCTGGAAGGAAAGGCGCGCCCAACTGACGCCTAGATCCGTCGACCGCGCGATGGGCCCGGTGCCCAGCGAGATGGCCGACGCGCCGTCTGGCGAAACATAGAGATCTCGATTCCGGAACACATTGGGATAGCCTTCAGAGGGCAGGAATCCTTGATTCAATGTCGCGCTCGCGAGCGTCCACGTCACGCCGCCATCGCTGCTAACCAGCGCTGCACCGATGTCGCCGGTCGCGCTTGGGGTATTGCGAAACACGATCATGCCGTGCAACGAATCGCGAAAGTACAGCTGTCTGGGGCCGTCCCCGCAGGCGGTCAACCCGGCCCCACCGCTCACGGGGTGCAAGTCCCAATGCCACTTGAGGTGTACATCCACGACCGTGGTTTTGCTTGCGCTCACCTCCGCGCTCGCGTGCTCGGTCGCCGTCTGAAAGAAGTCGTAGGATTGTTGGGCGGCGGTTGTATCCAGATCGTGCAGGCTGACGTGAAGCGCGTGTGTTCCCACCGGCAGCGACGGAAACGTGTACGGATAATTGCCATTGGCATCGACCGAGGCCTCTGCCGTCAGGCCCGGCACGTCGTCGATGGTCACCGTGAAGGACGCCGAGTGGTATGCATAAGCCGGCAAGCCACGCGGCAGGACTAAATCGGGCGCCGAATCGCTGAAGATGGTCCCGGAAAGTGCCCCCTTGAGAGCCGTTGCTTCGAAGCCAGCGGCGCCGCCGTCACCTGCCGCTGCGTTTGGCGCGCCCCCGTCACCGCCCTCTTGCCCAGCGCCGCCGAGCGCACCCGCTTCACCTGCTTCATCACCTGTATCGGGCATCCCTGCGCTACCGGCGTCCGGGAATTGTACGTGGTTTACCCTCGAACTGGAGCAGGCAAACGCGCTGGCGTACAGGATCGAAAGTAGTACTCCGAGCGAGGGCAAACTTGAGGTGATACGGCTCATATTTTAAGGACTCCTGTATGGCTACGGGTGTACAATGCACGTCACCACGTCACTGCTGGCAATAATCGGCCAAGAACGCTCTTAGCAGCACTCGACGCGAAGAACCAAGCATCCACCCCAGCCTCCGTGCCAAGGCGATGTTCGGCGTTCGGGCGGGGCCTGAAGGGGCGATCCCTGGGCTGATACGGCAGGTGCTTGCGGCTGCGGAGTGAGCGATGCCGACGGGGATCTAGACGGCGTACCCGACTGGCAAGTGAGACCGACTTGACCGCGCCGATCGTGATCGACGGTGTCGACTACGGCGCGCCTCTCGCGAATCTAAAAGCGGCATTGGCCGATGCCGGTCTAAGCTCCGTCGATTTATGGATCGGCAGTGGCGGCGCTCCAGTTGCGACCTTGGTACTTCCAGTACTCCACCCCAAGGCCTACTTGCCCGTGCACTGGGACGGCCTGTACAGCCCCTTCCTCAATGGGCTCGCCGGCCCGTTCTCCGATGCCGCTCTGACGACCTTGCTGGCGAAATCGAGCGTGAAGCTCGTTACACCAGCCGCGTACATGGACAAGTGGCGCCTCGATACCAGTGGCATTCACGCGATCTCGAACCTCGCCGTGAAGCAGGCGCTGGGCTTCAGCAACTAGTCTGCGAGCACGGACGGACCGGGGGGCCACGGTCGACGGGCCACTCTATTTTGCGTCCGCGCTTCACGGCCCCCGACGGCTAGTGGCCGATGGCCCACGGATAGCCGCCGTGAGCGGATTGTACCGCGCGCTTGACCGGTTCACCCGTTGCTTTGGGAGCTTCGCGCGTGACAATCCGCGGTTCGTTCTGACTGCGCTCGTTCACGGCGCCGGCCCGACGTGACGCGAGCGACCCCGTCGTTAAATTCGGAGCGCTGAGCAAGCGCTTGCCGTGCTCGCCGCACTCTGGACACTCCGCGGGATCGCGGACTTGCGCCATGGGGCGGGTCAGCTCGAACACCCCGTGGTCGGCGCACTCGAATTCGTAGATCGGCATTGTGTCCTCACCAGCTCATTTGGCGACCGCCAAATCCGCGCCCGCGGGCACTGATTTGGCATTGGGGCCGTCCGCCGAGGGGGTGATGTCGAAGTTGAAGATCTCAGTGGGAATTGCCAGCGTGGCGCAGGCATTCGGGATATCCACGATGCCGCTGATGCGACCTTCGACCGGTGCGGTGCCGAGGATCGCGTAGGCCTGAGCTCCTGTGTAGCCGAACTTCTTGAGGTACTCGATCGCGTTCAGACACGCGCGCCGATACGCGACGTGCACGTCCAAGTAGTGTTGCGTACCCGATTCATCCACCGAGATCCCTTCGAAGATCATGTAGGAGGAATAGTTGGGCTCGAGCGGGCTCGACTTGAACACGGGGTTCGTGATGCCGTACTTGGCAATGCCGCCCTTGATGATCTTGACCCGCAGGTCCAGGTAGCCCGCCATCTCGATGGCGCCACAGAACGTGATCTCGCCGTCGCCTTGGGAGAAGTGGATGTCGCCCATGGAGAGGCCGCCACCCTTGACGTATACCGGGAAGTAACACGTGGAGCCTTTGGTCAGGTTCTTGATGTCACAATTGCCGCCGTGCTCGCGCGGCGGCACCGTGCGAGCCGCGACGGCAGCGGCGCCCGCAACGTCGCCCTTGGGCATGCGGCCGAGGTGCGCCGTCGCGGCGTACGGCAACGTGGCGAGGGCGGGTACGCGCTCCGGATCGGTGTCGAATAGCGCTTTCTCTCGCTTGTTCCAGGTGTCGAGTAGGTCGTGCGAAGGCAAGCAACCGATCAGGCCCGGGTGCATGATGCCGACGAACTCGACGCCCGGAATATGCCGCGAATTAGCGTAAATACCGCTAAAATCCCAGCACGCCTTGCGGGCTTCCGGGTACTGGTTGGTGAGGAAGCCGCCGCCGTTTTCTTTGGCGAAGATGCCTGTGAAGCCCCATTGATAGTCGGGCAAAACGCCGACGTCCAAAATGTCCACGACCAGCAGATCCCCCGGCTCGGCGCCCTTCACGCCAATGGGACCGCTCAGGTAATGGACCTTGCTCAGATCGACGATCTTCACGTCCATCGCGGAGTCGTCGTTCTTGATCTGACCGCCAGTCCAGTCGATGCACTCGACGCGGAACTGTGCGCCGGGCTCGACCCAACTCACGATGGGGATGTCCGGATGCCAGCGATTGTGGATTACGTCGTGATCCGTTGCGGGCGCCGCGAGGTCAACCTTGATGAGCGTATCCATGAATACTCCTTGGTCTCTGTCTCATTGACTCGTTAGTGCTCGCTCGAGCGGCTAACTCGTTACTCGTTAACGCTTGAATCGTGACGAAGGTGCAGCGCCGGACCATTCGAGAGGAGGTCTCGCCGGCCGGTCTTGCAGGCTCTGACTGGTAGGTTTCATGAGACTATGAAGTCGCCTGTTTCGTCTGATGGCCGCTCTTGTTTCCCCTCATAAAAAAGTGACGAGTCGCGCCCGATGCTCCTCTCGCTACACGAAAACTGCGGCAAGCAGCGACAATCAAACAGCGAGCAGGCGGCGCACCTCGCCCACGTCGACCTTCTCTCGCGGCTCGTCGGCGGTGAACCGTCCGCCTTCGATCACGAGTAAGCGATCCAGAATCTCCATTGTGAAGCTCAGGACCTGCTCGGAAACGATGATGGTCAAGTTGCGTGATTCGCGCACCTTCAACAGGACCTGCGCGATGTCCTTGATCACTGACGGCTGAATGCCTTCCGTTGGTTCATCGAGCAAAAGAACCTTGGGCTCGGCTGCCAACGCGCGCGCGATCGCGAGCTGTTGCTGCTGACCGCCAGACAGGTTGCCGCCGCGGCGGGTCTTCATCTCGGCCAGCACGGGGAACAAGGTGAAGATGTCCTCGGGTAGCTTGCCCGTGGGCGAGCCTTCGAGGCCGGTTAGCAGGTTTTCCCACACCGTGAGGCTCGGGAAAATCATGCGACCCTGGGGCACGTAGGCGATGCCTTGCTTAACGCGCTTGTAGCTGGGCATTGGGGTGATGTCGACGCCGCCGACCTTGATCGTACCGGAGGTGCTGCGGATGACCCCCATGAGCGACTTGAACAGGGTGGTCTTACCCATGCCGTTTCGGCCCATGATGGCGACGATCTGGCCCGCCTCCGCGTTCAGATTCACGCCGTGAATGACTTCACTTTGCCCGTAGCTAACGTGCAGATCTTTGATCTCGATCATGATTTTGCCGATTCCTTGCTGGGACGGTCGCGCCCGACGAGAGTGCGCATCAGTGACCGAGGTAGACTTCGATCACGCGCGGGTCGGCGGTGACCTTGTCCATGCTGCCCTCGGCGATCACCTTGCCCTGATGGAGCACAGTGACCTTGTGCGCGATCCTACGTACGAACTCCATGTCGTGTTCGATCACGATCACCGAGCGATTCTTGCAGATGCGGTTGAGTAGCTCGGCCGTTTGTTCGCGCTCGTTGACCGTCATGCCGGCCACTGGCTCGTCCAACATGAGCAGCTCCGGGTCTTGCATTAACAGCATGCCGATCTCAAGCCACTGCTTTTGCCCGTGGCTGAGCAGCGCGGCCTGCTGGTCTAGCTTTTCACTCAGCATCACCTCTTCCGCTACCTGGTGCACCCGGTCGATCACGTCCGCCGCGCGCTTGAAGAACAGCGCTCCGAACGCAGTCCGCCCGCGCGGGAACGACACTTCCAGGTTCTCCGAGACCGTAAGGTTCTCGTAGATTGACGGGGTTTGGAACTTGCGACCGACGCCCGAGCGCACGATGTCGTGCTCTTTCATCTCCGTCAGTTCCAGGGTCTTGAACTTGATCGTGCCGCTGGTGGACTTGGTCTTGCCGCAGATCAGGTCCAGAAGCGTGGTTTTTCCCGCGCCATTCGGGCCGATCACGACGCGTAGCTCGTTGCGATCAACAAGGAAGTTCAGATCATCGACTGCCTTGAAGCCGTCGAACGATACGCCGAGGCCTTGAATCGTGAGCATCTCGTTACTAGCCATGCTTGCCTCCGCTCTCGAGCGCGGCTGCCACCGCGACAGTCGACTCTTCGGTCTTGGACTTCGGTGGATCGCGCTTGGTCAACTTCTGCAAGCGAGGCTTGCCGTATCGCTCGTACAGGCCCGCCAAGCCGTCCGGAAACAGCAGCACGACGGCGATGAACAAGCCTCCCATCAGGAAGAGCCACAGGTCCGGATACTCTTCGGAGAAGAAGGTCTTGGCGAAGTTTACCAGCAACGTTCCAAAGACCGCGCCCACCACCGACATGCGGCCGCCGACGGCCGTGTAGATGACCATCTCGATCGAGGGCGTGATGCCGACGAACGATGGCGACATGAAGCCGACCTGGAGCGTGAACATCGCTCCGCCAATCGCGCACATCACGGCTGACATGCAGAACGCGAGCGTCTTGAAGTTGGCGACATCGTAGCCCGAGAAGCGCACGCGGTCTTCTTTCTCGCGCAGCGCAAGGAGCAGCATGCCAAATTTAGTCGACAGCACCCAGCGCGTGAAGACCACGCAGCCAATCAAGAGCACGCCGTTCACGTAGTACAGGATGTACTTGGCCGAGTCGTTGCGGATGTCCCAGCCGTGCATAGTCTTCAAATCAGTGATGCCGTTGATGCCGCCCGTGAGGCCTTGTTGACCGACGATCAATACCGACAGAATCAAAGCCACGGCCTGCGTGATGATGGCGAAGTACACGCCGCCTACGCGGCGTTTGAACATCGCGACGCCAATGATGAACGCAAAGGCCGCCGGCACGATCAAGATGGCGATCACCGTAAAGGTCAGGCTGTGGAACGGTCTCCAAAACAAAGGCAGCGACGTAATCTGATTCCAGTCCATGAAATCTGGAATTCCGGGCGTCGACTGAATCTTGGTGGTGACCGGATCGGACGCCTCCAGCTTCAGGAACATGGCCATGAGGTAGCCACCCAAGCCGAAGAACACGCCCTGACCCAAGCTCAGGATGCCGCCGTTGCCCCAGAGCAACACGAGGCTGACGGCGACGAACGCGTACGTGAGGTATTTGCCGATCAGGTTCAGGCGGAAGATGCCGAACACACTGGGGAACAGAACCAAAATGACAGCCGCCAGTAAGACGACTCCGATCCAGTCGGACTTGCCTAGCTTCTTGGTTAAAAGGTTCATATTGCCTGCCGAGATCAGGTACGGACCTTGGTAGTGAACAGCCCTTGAGGCCTGATCATGAGGATGATGATGATGGTGAGCAGCGTGAGCACTTTCGCCATCGCGCTGGTCAGGAAGAACTCCAGCAGCGATTGCGCCTGAGCGATCGAGAACGCCGAGGCAATCGTACCGATCAAGTTCGCCGCGCCACCGAACACGACCACCAGGAAGGTGTCGACGATGTACAGCGAACCGCTGGTCGGTCCGGTAGAACCGATGGTCGTGAATGCCGCGCCCGCCAGGCCGGCGATGCCGCAGCCGAGGGCGAACGTGAAGCGGTCCACACGATCGGTGTTGATACCGACCGCGGAGCTCATTATGCGGTTTTGTGTCGTTGCGCGGATACGAATGCCCCAGCGTGACTTGAGCATCAGAAAGTAGACGCCGGCTGTAACCAGGATGGTGAGGCCCATCACGAAGATGCCATTCCGAGGCACCTGAATCGACGGGGTCGGGTTGAATGCGCCGAGCAACCACTCGGGCAGTTCAGCGCTGACTTCCTTCGGGTTGATGAAGGAGCGAAAGAACTGCTGCATTGCCAAGCTAAGGCCCCAGGTGGCCAGCAGCGTGTCGAGGGGCCGCTTGTATAGACGGCGAATCAAGAGCACTTCGACCACGTAGCCGACGGCCGCCGCGACGAAGAACGCCACGATGACCGCCGGCACGAAGTAGATCTCGCGCAAGCCGGGCGCGTAGTTCTGAGTCAGCTGCGAGAACAGGTACACGACGTAGGCCCCGATGGCCATGAACTCGCCGTGTGCCATGTTGATCACGCCCATCTGCCCGAAGATGATTGCGAGTCCGAGTGCCATCAAGAGCAGCACCGTGAACAGACTCAGGCCGGAAAAGCCCTGCATCGCGACCATCGAACCAATGTCGTTCAGGCTCATCGCAATCTTTCTTCGCTAGCTTCTGGCTAGATTGAGGTTGTCGCAGCCGACTGCTTCAAGTCACTGGTAGCCCTTGGGGAACGGGTTCGGCTCGATCAGATCCGTTTCGTGGACTACCTCGAACTGACCGTCCGCCTTAGCTTTGCCGATGCGCGCCTTGCTCCACAGATGGTGATTCTCGTGCACCTTGACGTAGCCTTCGGGAGCGAACTTGATCTCGATGCCCGGCGAGGCCGCGACGACCTTGTCCACGTCGAAGCTGCCCGCTTTTTCGACGGCTGCTTTCCAGATCCAAGGACCGAGGTAGGCGGCTTGAGTGACGTCGCCGATCACGCTCTTCTCGCCCCACATCTTCTTGAAGGCTTCGACGAACGCCTTGTTGTTCGGGTTGTCAAGGCTTTGGAAGTACTTCATCGAGGAGAAGAACCCGACCAGGTTCTCGCCGCCGATACCGAGCACTTCGTCTTCCGTAACGGAGATAGTGAGCAGCGTTTGGTTGGCTGCTGTCACGCCCGCTGCGTTCAGCTGCTTGAACCAGGCCACGTTGCTGCCGCCGACGACCGCCGCGAAGATCACGTCCGGCTTCTTGAGCTTGATTTTGTTGATGATCGAGCCGAATTGCGTGTTGCCGAGCGGCGCAAATTCTTCACCGACGACCGTGCCATGCAGCACGTTTTCGATGTGTTTCCTTGCGATCTTCATCGACGTGCGCGGCCAGATGTAGTCAGACCCGATCAGGTAGAAGGACTTGGCGCCCTTCTCTTTGTTCACCCAGTCGAGGCTGGCCAAGATCTGCTGCGTGGCTTCCTGCCCGGTGTAGAACACGTTCTTGGATTGCTCGAGGCCTTCGTAGAAGGTCGGGTAGTAGAGCAAGCCGTTCTCTTTTTCGAACACTGGAAGCACTGCTTTACGAGATGCCGAGGTCCAGCAGCCCATCACGGCCGCCACCTTGTCGTTCACGAGCAGCTTGCGCGCCTTCTCGGCGAAGGTCGGCCAATCACTCGCGCCGTCTTCCTGGATGATCTTGATCTGACGACCGAGAATGCCGCCGAGAGCGTTGATCTGCGCGATCGCGAGCTTCTCCGCCTGCACGGAGCCGGTCTCGCTGATGGCCATGGTGCCGGTCGTGGAGTGCAAGATACCGACCGTGACGCTGTCGTCGTCGACCTTGAGGCCGGTGGTCATGATCTTGGCCGTGGGGAAGTCCGACGCTTTGGTGGTCGACTTTTCCATGCCCGGCGGCAGCAAAACCGTGGCTCCCGTCGCCTCTGTCGAGCGCTCGGTGGGGGCCGCGGCGGCGGTTTTTTCCGTCGTCTTAGCGGCGGCTGGGTCACCCGAGGCCGCCGAGCTCGACTTGTTGCACCCGCTGATCGAGACCGCTGCGCACAGCAGGGCGCCCGAGGCGACGAGTGAGAGCGCGCCGCGAACTGCGCGATTCCGATGAGAAGAAACTAGCTGCATGGGTGTCTCCATTGTCTAAGGCAATCCGTACGAGAAAGCAGATGCGAGCGACTCCACCGGAATTCCGGCGTCACCAGCATCAGACCGAAACGCCGCGGCGAACCTTTCGCCGGACGCAACAGTGAGTTCAATTGAAAAGCAAACGCTGCAAACGTTAGCGAGGCGACCGTTCGGTCGTTCCACCGGCCTTTCGATAGTCCGACTGTGCTGCGTGAATAGCGCTCGCCAGATGTCGCATCCATGTCGCGCAGGTTTAGTTTGCAAACCGCCAGAGCGCGTAACAGCGACCTACCTCGAAGCTCGTTCGACACACGAATGAGGTTCGTGAATGCGACGAACAACCATGTGCCGCAGCGACCCGTGCGACGAAAGTTTCCTGAACTCAACCTGAGCTCGCTGAATACATCTCCTAAAAGGTCGACGTTTGTTAGCCTTCTGTCGGGACTTCAAGGCTCATTTTTGCGTCGCGAAGGGCACCCGTAGGTGTCGTGTCGCAGTAGTCAATTGCGGCAACTGATCGGGCACGTCCCATTTGTCTACGGTGGTGGTGCGCGCGCGCCATGTCGCGGTGCCCATTCGATGCCTCAGGCGCGCCGGTTCGCACTTGAAAATATCGCTCGAGTTTGAGCTACATCGACGTCATGAACTCGCTTCCAATGGAGTTGCGTCGCAGGCTCGTCGAAGCTTACGAGCGGAAGGAAGGCACCTACTTCGAACTGGCGCAGCGCTTCGGCGTTGGCGAAGCAACGGTCTATCGCTTGCTGAAGCGCAAGCGCGAACACGGCAACATAAAGCCCAGCGCGCCGACCGGCGTCAGCGACGAGGAATTGCCCGAGTTCGTAGGTTTGGTGAACGAGCTCCCGAACGCCACCCTCGAGCAACTGAAAGATGCCTGGATCTCCCGCACCCGTCGCCAGCTCAGCCGCTCCAGCATCGTCCGAGCACTCCGCCGCGCCGGAATCACGCGCAAGAAGACCATTGGCGGCCCGAGCGAAGTCGTCGCGGAAGCGCCGAAAACCCGGCGTAAGGCCGGGTAAGTGTGTCCGTCCGATCCGTGGCGGCCAGGCATGGCGTTTCGGGCGCAGCGGTCGACGGGCAACTCTATTTTGCGCCAGCGCTTCACCTCTCATTCTTTGGCTTCGGCAACCGCAGGAGGTCAGAGAGACGGCGCAGGGACGCCCTGAGGCACGTTGCTATGGCGCTCCCGCTTTAGCTCGGTACCGATCTTCCCACGCAATCCGCCCATTGATGTCCAACCTGTCGAGCTACGTCGCTCGTGATTGCAAGCTTAAGACCAGAGCACGCGCTGCATTTCGGTTGCCAACCGCGAGGCGGTGGCAGCGTCGGGTAGACCGATTACGTCGGAAAAGCTCGGGCTAGCGATCGCCGACGACACCAAAATCTCGACGACCGCGGCCTGCCTGGCCCGTTCGACCTTGTCTCGAGCCTCGCCGTCGAGGCGTTGCTCAAGCCAACGCGCGACGGTCCAGCCATATGGCTATGAACGAAGAAGCCCGGTTGAGCCTCCTTTTCTCCGCCCTCTCCGACTCCACGCGGCGCGCCATGCTGGTGCGCCTGGCTCGGGGGGAAGCGACGGTAGCTGAGCTGGCCGCGCCCTTCGACATGACGCAGCCCACCATCTCCAAGCACCTCCGCGTGCTGGAAGAGGCAGGCCTCATCCGCACCGCGCGCGACGCGCAGCGCAGGCCCCGCAGCCTCGTGATCGGCGGCCCGCTCGAGGAGGTCGAGGGATGGCTCGCGCCGTTCCGAGAGCAGTGGGAGCGCCGCTTCGATCGCCTCGAATCGTTCCTCGGCTCGCGCGCGAAGTCGAAGGCGAAGAAAGGCACCGATGAAACCAAGGCCAAGAAGAGTACGAAGCAACAGAAGGAGACCAAGTCATGATGCAGACGACGATCGACCAAGAGACGTTCACCATCGCTTTCGAACGCCAGCTCCCCGTCTCGCGCGTCGAGGTGTTCGACGCCTGGACGAAGCCCGAGCAGATCGCCGCGTGGTGGGACCCCAGCGGCGCGCGCCTCGTGACGAGCGAGATCGACCTCCGCCCAGGCGGCGCGTTTCGCTTCGTCAACGACGGCCACGGGCCCCCGTTCTCCGGCACTTACGCCGTGGTCGAGCGTCCGACGCGCCTGGTGTTCGAAGCGATGGGCTCGGTCGGCACGGTGACGCTCGAGACGGAAGGCAATGGCACGCGCATGAGCGTCACGATCCGCTGCGCATCGAAGGAGCAGCTCGAGCACTTCGTCAAGATGGGCATCGCGTCCAACACCGACCGCACGCTCGACAACCTCATTCGATACGTCGGCGGATCACAGCCGGCGAGCGCGGTGCCGTGACGTCGAGTCGGGGCGCGCGGATGGCGCTCGCGGCCGGCGCCGCGACGCTGGCGCTCTTCGTCTGGGGCGCGTTCTCGCACATCCTGATCATTCGAGGCGTCGGCTACTCAGCAATCCCGGACGAGCGCCGCTTCGTCGACGCCGCGATGCCGAGCTCGCTCCCGCCGGGGCTTTACGCGTTCCCGGCCCCGCCCGACTGGCGCGGGGAGGAGCCGACCGCCGAGCGCATGGCCGCGTGGGAGGCGAGCTTCCGCGCTGGCCCGGCCGGCACGCTCGCCATTCGGCCGCGGGGGGAGGGGCCGTTTGCTGCGCGGAAGTTGCTCGTTCAGCTCGCCGCCGACGCACTCGCGGTCGCGCTTGCGCTCTTCGTGGTGAGCGCGGTCTCGGGCTCGTTCCGGCGACGCGCCGCGACGGTCGCGAGTAGAGGAGTCGTCGGGCTCGCGACCGTCGGCGTGATCTACTGGAACTGGTACGCTTTCACGACTGCGCTCTTCGCCGCGCAGTGCTTCGACGTCCTCGGCGGCTGGTTGCTAGTCGGCGCCGTGCTCGCCGCGCTCGCGCCACAGCCTTCCGCGTGAGCCGCTCGGCTCACCGCCGCAGAACGTGACCTGCAACGTACGGACCACCCGCTGAGCGGCTTCACCGGCGGGCAGGCGCTGCAGGCCATACGCTGGGCGTTGCCCGCCGTAGATCACGGCTTCGCTCGTGAGCCGGGAATGGTCAGCGTCGCCGTTAGCTCGCGCAGTGTCGCTGGAGTCACCACGACATGGCGCGCGTCTCTATGCCGATCTGTGCCACTCAGCGCGGGCATGCACCGGCTTTTGTGCCCTGAAGCGTGGTGTCCGCAATGGCCCAGACTTTGCTGTAGGGCCGGTCGAGATGCGGGTGTGGTTGCGGTCGCTGTGGGGAACCTACTTCACGATTGACTTGCGGAGCTTGGGGCTGTTCCGCATTCTGTTCGGCGCGGTGCTGCTTTCCGACTTGGCGCGGCGCTGGGTCGAACTGCAGTTCTGGTACGTGAATAGCGGCATCTTGCCGAATCACACGCTGCTTTGGCGGCCTCCAACCGACAACATGTTCTCGCTGTTCTTCACGGTGTCGACCGTGGGGGAGGCGCGGCTCGGTTTCTTGCTGTGCGCGTTCGTCTACGGCTGCTTCTTCGTGGGCTATCGCACGCGCTGGGCGCAGCTGTTCGCGCTGATCGTGCGCGTCAGTCTAAACAGCCGGATCGCAGTGCTCGAGAACGGCGGCGACATGGTGATGGACCTGTTGTGCCTGCTCACGTTGCCGCTGCCGCTCGGTGCTCGGTTTTCGTTCGACGCTGTAGCTGCATCGTCGCTCGGAGCAGCGGCGCCGAAGACCGACGCGCCAGCGAACGCGCGCGGAGTCGAGGTAGCCTCGTATTCTTCGCTCGCGGTGCTCGCGATCTTGCTGCAGTTTTCGGCCGTCTACCTGTTCAATGCCTCGGCCAAGACGGGCCCCGCTTGGCGTGATGGCAGCGCGGTGTACTACGCGCTGCAGCTGGACAAATTCGTGACTTGGCCGGGCGTGTGGATGCGCGAACACTTATCGGACCAGGTGCTTCGCTGGCTCACCTGGTCCACGCTGGGCACGGAGTGGAGCGCGTGGGTGTTGATCCTCACACCGGTGTTCGTGCGTCAGACGCGCGCGGTCGCTGTGTGCGTGCTGCCCGTGTTGCATCTGTGCTTTGCGCTCGGGCTCAACCTGGGTGGTTTCAGCTTCGCGATGATGTCCTTTTACGCGCTGCTGCTCGTGCCGGAGCATTGGCGCTGGCTGTCACGGGTGTTCGGCCCGCGCACGCAGCCAATCGTCGCCGCGCTCGAGCAATGGCTGCGCCGTTGGCTCGCGCCGCGCCCGCTGCTGCCGCTCAAACGTTCCCTTCGCGCGCTGGGTGAATCAGCCACGCTGCTGCTGCTCGTCGCGATCGCGAGCGAAGCGCTGAACGACAACGTCGCCGTGCCTCAGGCGCTGCGCGTGCACCAGCCGGCGTGGGCCAAGGCAGTGATCGAATACCCACGGATTTTACAAGGCTGGCGCATGTTCTCGGACGAACCCTCGCGCGTCGATTCGATGATCTACGTGGACGCGGTCACCGGTGGCGGCAAACACGTCGACCCGTATAACGAAGTCGCGAGCGAGCCTGGGTTCCAGCCTGGCACCGTGGTCCCGAGGCACGTGGGGCAAAGCCAGTTCTTCGTGATGTACTCGGACCGCATCCCGTATGATGGCTTTGCCAACTATCGCCAAGCATTTCCCGAGTGGCTTCAGGCCTACCCCAGCCGCACGCATCACCCAGAGGATTGCATCCTGAGCTACGAAGTGTACCTCGTTACCGATCAGACCCCCGCGTTTGGCAGCAACGAGAAGCCGACGCCGCTGTCACGCCAAAGCTTCATGAGCTTCAGCGCTCCCTACGACAGCCCGTGCCGAAAGACGCCAGGCAAGAAGTTCTAAAACGAGCGCTAGCGGCGCACCGCGGCGTTGAACAGCGCTGGCTGCCCGCCGAGCGACGCTTGGTAGGCAGACGCTCAGCCTGCGCGCTTCTCGCTCCGCAGCCTCAGCACGAGGTACACCACGATCGCCAGATTTACCGCGATGCCGGCGGCTTTTAGTGCTGAAGGCTTGTGGATCATTTCGTACATCTCGAATGGGATGAACGAGGCGGTGACGATGGTCGTCACGTATTCCGCCCAGCGCTTTTGCAGCAGCAAGCCCGTGCCCTCCACCAGAAAGACCGCCGCGTACACGAACGTGGCGACGCCGAGTTCTTCCAGGCGGCGATGATCGATGCCGAGCACCTTGCCGAAAGCGCGATTGAGCAAATGGTTGTACGGGTTGAAGCCGAGCTCGGCGACGGCGTGACGCACACCTTGGAGCACGTGCGAACCGTCCGCCAAAGCCAGCGCGCCAATCCCGAGTGCGACCAGGAGAAGCACCTTCACCAACTTGAATAGACCGATGGCGACGAGCACGCCCGCCCCGCGTGAGCAACTCATGAGGCTTACTGCCCCACGGCGCACGCGCCGCGCTTCTGTAGATCGTTCAGCTCAAGTGGTTTCGTCAGGTCGTGGCGGAGGGGCCATGCATGAACGGGCATACCCCCCCTCTACGCAACGAACGTGCCGGCGTTCCGTGAGGTTTTCGCGTCCCTGATTGGTGAAGGGGCCGGGAGCGAGCGGCTACTCGGGAGCGGGAACGGGAAACCCCGCAGCCGCGCAACGCATCAGCGCGCGTTTCGGTATCCTGATCGTGCAGGGCATCGCGTAACACCCCAGAAAATTGCGGGTCCCCGCGGCGCGCGAGCGCCTGAATCAGCGCGCGTTGTTGTTCTGGCTCGAAGTGGCCCTCGTGGTCGAGCAACTTTTGCACGTTGGCCGTGCTCGCGAGCGAGGCGAAGCGGGCCAGAGTTTCAGCGTTTTCGTGCCGCTCAACATAGCGAAATGCTGCTTCTTGCGCGGCCGGATCGTGATCGGCTGCGAGCCCTGGGAGCGCCGTTGCCGCGTCAGAGCCTTCCAGTTGAGCGATGCGCTGCGCGCGAATCTCTTCTTCGCTCCCTTTGAGTGGCTTGGTCAGGCGATGCTTGAGGTATCGGCCTGGCTTCTCGTTGAGCTGTTCGAGCGCGGCTCGAGCGCTCGGCGTGTCGAGCCGCGAGAGCGCGTAGAATGCCTGGGAGCTCAGCCGCCGATCGTCGCCCTGCGCAAACGCGATGAGTTCGGGCTCGAACGACGGATCCGGCTTCGTCGTCAGCTGCTGCACGACGAGGATTTGGGTTGCGCTGTCACCCGAACGCAGCATCTGTGTCATCAGCGGCAAGCGATCGGGAATGTTCAGGTTGAGCAGTTGCCCGAACGCCCACCTGCGTCGTTCCGGACTTGTTGATGTGAGTACGGCGCGCAGTTTGAGCGCCAGCGGAGCTGGAGCCAGCGACGCGAGGCGGTCGACCGCGACCTCGAACTCTTGCTGGGAACCCAGCTCGAGCAATGCCCAGAGGCGCTCCGCCACGCCCGGCAGTTCGAGCCCGGAGAGCGCGGAAAGAGCCGTCAAATGGCTGTCGCGGTCCGCGTTTTGAATCAATGAATCGAGCACGGGCAAGGCGCGCGCGTCGTTGGATTGACCCAAGGCGTTGATCAACGTTTCGAGGGTGGCGCGGTCTTCGACGCTCGGCAGCACTGCGGCCAGCGCTGCAAAGGCCTGCGCGCGCCCCGCTTTGAGCAAAGCGCTGGCCGCGCTCACTCGAACGTCAGGGTCGTCGTCGTGCGTTGCTTCAACGGCGGCAGCTTGATCCGCTGCGTCGTCGCTGGCGGCTAAGATGTCCAGCGCGGCGCTGTGCACGTCCGGCTCTGGGTCATTCGCCAAGTCCACCAGCCAACTATGGGCGACGGGCGAGTGTTGGTTGCCCAGGGCTTGTGTTGCGCACACCCGCACTCTCTGTCTCGACGTACGACAACCCGGAACGGAGTTCCGGGTTGTCGTACTAGCAGCCGTCACTTGCTCAAGGTGGCCCAGCGCAACTTCAACAAGTGGCCCAGGTATTGTAAGTAAAGTCGCCAAGTGACTTTTGACTCACCCTCGGTTCGCTCGCGGAACACATAACCTACTTCTGCGATCCTGCGCACACTGCCGCGCGCCACGATTTCGATCAGGATTTTGTAGCCAAGCGGCCGAAGCTCGACGCCGGCGAGGGCCGAACGCCGCACCATGAAATAGCCGCTCATCGGATCGGAGAGCCGGCTGAGCACGCCAGGCAATAGCATTAGCCCGAGCAGCTGAGCCCCGCGTGAAAGCGCGCGCCGGGCGGCGCTCCAGTCGCTCACTCCGCCGCCCGAAACGTGGCGGCTCGCTACTGCGAGATCAGCGCCGCGCTCAATCTCGGAAAGCAAAGCCAGGTTGACATCGGCCGGGTGCTGCAGGTCTCCGTCCATCACCGCTAAGACTTCACCTTGCGCGACCTGCCAACCACGAACGACAGCGCTGCTGAGCCCTCTTTCGTGCTCGCGGCGAAGCACTTTCATCCGCGGGCGTTCTCGCGCGAGTTCAAGCGCCACCGCCCAGGTCCGGTCGGGGCTGTCGTCATCGACCACGATGAGCTCCCACGATTCACCCAAGACCGGTTCGAGCAAGGCTTCGAGCTGCGCAGTGAGCGCCGCGATGTTCTTGGCTTCGTTGTAGGTCGGGATCACGAGCGATAGACGCAGGCGAGCGCTTCCAGCCGCCGGCTCGGGGACGATCAAAGGGCCGGTCGGGGTCGCGAGTAAGCAGCTGGTCATCAATTGGGCGCTCCGACATTTTCGTACACACGGATCGGATCGGAAGGGTTCGAAAGCAAGCGCGCGCCGAGCGGAGCCGCCACGAACCGATCGAAAGCCGGGCCGAGCGTAGAGTCATCGAGCACCAGCCAATACCTGAGCTTCGCGGCTTGCGGCTTCACCTGCTCGAAAGAGACGCGGATCGGGCTTTGAGGATTGGTAAGTGCCTGCCCGCGCGCAACGGAACTCAAATTCTCGAAAGCTTGAATCGCGTCCTCGGCGCCCTCCGGCGGAACTCGTGAAGTGCAGCGCAGTACGTGAGCCGGATGCGAACAAAACACCGTGCCGGCCACGAGCTCACGACGGCGCGCGATGTCCGCGAGCAAATGGCGGCCGAGATCAGCGCTTACGGCTCCCAGTTTGATGCGCAGCGAAAATGCATACACCGCGCTGCCGCGCGGGATCACATCCGCCGCTGCGCTGTCGCGAATGCCTTGGGCTGACCGGTCCAGGCGCACGCGTTCGACCGCCGTATATACGGCGAAGCTCGCAAACGCAGCCGGCCAAAAACGCGAGAGCCGCGCAGGCAACTCGAAATAGGGTAAAAGCAGCATTACGGCGAGCAGCGGGATGCGTTCGTTCAAGCCGGCTGCGCCCCCATACTCGAAGGGCACGACGAAGAACCCGAGCGTCATCGCGCAGGCGAGCAGTGCGGGCCAAACGGCTGTCCATTCCGCGCGAACGCGCGCTGGCCGAGGCAGCGCGCGGCTCGCTGCGTAAATGGCCGCTGCGAGCAGAGCGCAGGCGGGCAACACCTCGAACCAACTTTGCGTGATGCCGAGAGCGCGCACGAAAGAGAGGAGTGATGAAAACGGACTCATGAAGCGCGTGGGCGCTGAGATATCGCCCTTGATGCGGCTTCCAACGCCCATGAAGAAAAGTAACGTCGCGGTCGTCGCGGCCACCACTCGCTGCTCGAGAGAGGCTGAGACGACCAGCAGCGCGATTGCAACCAGAAGAAAGGCCAAGGCGCCGGGATGCGCGAGCGCAGCGAGTAGTGCGCATACACCGGCGGCGAGGCCCAACAGCCACTGCTCGCCAAAGCGCCTCCCCGGCGCTCCGACCGCGAGCACGGCGGCCAAGCACCCGAAGACGAACGGGATGCTGAGTACGTAGTTGAATAGCCCGCGATACGCGAAATAATTGTATGCGAGTAAGCAGGCGAGGCTCGTTGTGGGCTGCACGGGCAGCCGATACAGTGCGTCGGGGCGGCATTGGCTGCGCAGGGCACGCGCAAAGGCCCGCGCCGAGAGCGGCATCCCCAAGAGCGCCGCGAACAAGGCGATGCGTACCGCCCAATTGATATTCGCGTAGCGCTCGACTGCGATCGCCAGGTACGTAAACAGGCTGTTCGCGACAGGGTGTAGATTCGAGCTGAAGAACTCGCGATAAGGCGAGCTCGCGTGACCACGAAGAGCCGCAACGATGTGCGCGCCGTACAAATGCGCCGGGCCATCTTGCGTGGCCGGGTAAGCGTGAAAGGCAACGAAAGACGCCAGGATAACGTGCATCGTCAGCACGATCGTATTGCTGTCCGCGCACCGTCGAACCAGCGCACGACGTCGAAGAACGGTAGCGCCCAGATGTTGCATCGTTCGCCCAGTGACCTCGACGGCACCTGTAGCGCGCGCGCCGGCCTTCGAGCAAGCGTCCGCCGCGGTGCATGGCTTTGGCAGGCTTGCCCCTATTTGCCCCGTCGGAACGAGCAAAGCGCGACGAAACGAAAAAATAGCCGGTATGCAGGCGCCGAAAGCCCCGGCTCGCATGCCGCCGTCGCACCGCTACCAACGCGGCAGCGAGGGCTTAGGTTCCGGCGGTATCAATGCGCAGCAAGAAGACACCTGCGCTCGAGGGCGCCAGTACGTTGCTGTTGCCAAAGTCGGACGAGCCGTTGAACATTCCCGACACCCAGGCGGAGCCGCTATCTGCTGCCAGCGCGCTGCTTGCTGTGTTGCCGCCTGGCGCTGCCCGGAGCGCCTGCAGCGCCGCGCCGGTATCTGCCGCGTAAGTGCGCAAGTACACGGCGCCGCCTGTGTCCGTGGTTGTGTCGAGTTGACCGCCGAGCAATACGGTATTCCCGTCAAGGGTGAGCGCGTGCGCAAACCGGGTTTGAGCGTCGACTACCAGCCACTTAGCCACGCCTGTGCCATCGAGCCGCGCCAGGAAGGCGCTGGTCGGCGGGAAATCATTGGGCCCGCTGGGAGTGAACGCTGGAACCTGCGCCGTTTTTCCAGCCAGCGTCAGATTGGCCGCGGTCGCGCCTGCAACCAAGAAGCCGCCGTCCGGCAATGATGTGAGCGCCGTCCCGTCCGAAAAATCCGACCCGTCGAAACTCATGCTCCACACGGGGGTTCCATCCGTCGTGAAGCGCGCGGCGAAGCCATTCGGTATCCCGGACAAAGCCGCCTTGCTGGTCAGTGTTGCGGTAGGGGCACCGAATGACAGGCTCTGGTCGAAGGTGCCCGTGATCACGACGTCGCCACTCGTGAGAATGGTAACGGCATTGGCGGTCGCTTGAGTTCCCGGATGAGGGAACGTCTTGTCCCAAAGCTTCTTACCGGAGGAGTCACACTTGATCAGGATGACGTGCTCGCCGAGCCCCGTGCTTGGATCGTCGTCTTCAAAGCCGCCGGCCAGGAATATGGCGCCGCTGGTATCGACAGCGAGGCCATATGCGAACGTACTTTCGTGCTCGAATGTGACCGTGGTTTCGAAACGAGTCGTGCCGTCGCCACTGATCTTCGCCAAATAAATGTCTTTCGACACGATGGAGGTCGACACTTGCTGAAGGTCGGGCACGTACGGCGCGACGATCACCACGTCGTCCCCAGTGCGTGCGATCGCCCACGGCAAACCGGCGGGGAGCAGCGCGATATTCCACTGCTTGGCGCCGCTCTTGTCCAGACGTGCGACGAAAGCTTCCGATGTGTCTCCGTTCGGAAACGACGAGAGCCCTAGCGTGGCAAGGTCCGACGACGCACCCGCCAGCACGACGCCGCTCTCGAACGCAGCCAGTACGGGCGGAGTCGAATTCAGTGGATCGCCGCTAGCAAACTGCCAGGCACTGCCCTTGGCGGGCGGATTGTAAGCGGTCCCGCTCTGGCCCGCAGTGTTGACCGGCGACCCCGCGTTGCCTCCGTTCGCGTTGCCTCCGTTCGCGTTGCCTCCGTTCGTGTTGCCTCCGTTCGTGGCGGCTCCAGCGCTGCCGCCGCCCGTCGCTTGACCACCGCCCTGCACTGAACCCGAGCCAGCTTGAGGCGTCGTGGACGCGCCTCCGGGTGAGGAAGCGCCGCCCGAACCCGCATTGCCACCTTGGACGCTGGTCTCGCCGGCGGCGCCGCCCGAACGCGACTGGCCTCCGCAGCCAACCACTACCGAGACTGCAGACACGCTCACCGCCGCCAGCACTCCCAAGACATCCCGCATTTCCGCACTTTGGCGGGACGGGCGAACTTTGACAAGCGCGCAGCAAAGCGGACAGGCATCCTACGGATCGCAATCGCTCTGCGCCCCGCCACGCCCACCCGACGCGAATCGTCCTCAGCCGTATCGAAACGGCGCCAACGGCGGAACACTTCGAGCACTGAAGGGACGGGCTACTTGGTCGCGGCGTGCGGCGGTCGAGCTGGGCGCGCGACGATGCTCGCGACTCACGGCGGCTATCCCTCGCGCATCGCGACACTTGAGTCAGAGAACTCGACCGCGGATGGCACAGCCTGGCACCGCGGGTTGGCTATTTTTGACTCTGCGCGAGGTTTCACAGGGTTCGGGACGTGGCATCCGATTTGCTTCAGGGGGAACATGACCAGAGTCGAAACCGGGTGGGGGTGGGCAGTGCTGGCGGCTGGAGCAGTTGCCTGCGGCGGAGTCGCGGTCGACCGCAGCGCGCCCGCAAGCATTGGTGGCGGCGCGCAGGCGGCACCTGGGGATTCGACGCCGAGCAGCGGAGCGAGCAACGCGCGCCCGGGCAGTGCGAGCCCCGCGTCCGGTTCCGGCCAGAGCACCGCGAGCGCTGGAACCGGCGGTATTGCCGACACCTCGGCTCCGCGCACGACCGGCCAGCCCGCGTATGGCGTTGGCGGTGCGGTCGCGAGCGGTTACGGGGGTGCCCCGGAGAACCCCGGTGGTGTCGGTGGAGGCATGTTCCAGAGCCATGCCCACGGCGGAGCGGACTTCGGAGGCTCTTACGGTGAGGCCGGCTTCGCTGCCTTTTCGGATGCGGGAGCGAGCAACGAGTCCGATTGCAGCTCGGAACCGGTGGGCTCCCTGAGCGGTTGGCAGGCGCGTCAACCGAACGTCAATCTAGCCGGCCCAGCGATCTCTCGACGCTTAGTCGTCCCGTAGTCATTTTCTTTGCAACGCTGCAGAAACGAAACCATTCGGCCCTCTCTCAAGTGAGATGCCCTCTCTCAAGTGAGATGCCCTTTCGACGTCGCGCGCGCATTTTCGTGCGCGATGAGTTAGCCTGTCGCGGCGATGTCCGGGGCTGAAGCATACGGCGTGCCTGCCGATCCACTGATCGGGCAGGTCATTCAGGAGCGCTATAAGATCGCGCATGCCATTGGCAGGGGGGCCATGGGTGTCGTGTACGAGGCGCAACACTTGCTCATCGGTCGCAAGGTTGCGCTGAAAACCATGGCCGCGCACTCGGTGTCTTCAGCCGGTGTGCAACGCTTTCGTCGAGAAGCGCAAGCGGCCGCAGCCGTCGGAAGCTCGCATGTCGTCGACGTGCTCGACATGGGTCGGCTAGAAAATGGCTCTTTTTACATCGTCATGGAGCACTTGGCCGGGGTCGACCTTGGCTTCGCCGTAGCGCTTGATCAGCGCTTCTCCGTGGAGCGAGCGATCCACGTACTGGTTCAGCTCTGCGATGCCCTTTCCGCGATTCACGCGGCAGGGATCATTCATCGTGATCTGAAGCCTGAAAATATTTTCCTCACCACGCGGGATGGCACGGCAGACTTCGTCAAGGTCTTGGACTTCGGTGTGTGCAGGTTCAACGACGCGGAGGGTGGGCGGCTGACGGCGACCGGCGATACCATCGGGACTCCATTGTTCATGGCTCCCGAACAGGTACAGGGGCGTGCCGACTGCGATCACCGCGCGGATATCTACGCCCTCGGCGCCATCCTGCACTTCGTGTTGACCGGGCGAGCCCCCTTCGATGGGCCGAGCTTGCCGGCGCTTTTCATGCGTATCTGCCACGAACCTGCGCCCAGTCTCGCCACCACCGACACCAGCTTGTCTCTGGCGCTCGACGCGATCGTTCTGCGCGCACTGAGCAAAGATCCGAACGCGCGCTTCAGTTCGTGCGGTGCCTTCAAAGCCGCGTTGCGGTCTATCCAGGCGACGCCCGACGAGGTCGCGGCAACCCTTCCTAGCGCGGCCCCTGATTCGCGCGTGACTGAGTATATTTGGGACAACGTCCGAGATCGGAGCACGGGCGCGATCGTTCGCTCGCAACGCATTCGGCGGGCTCGCTGGTTCGGCGTTGTCGTCGGCGGCGTGGCCGCGTTCACCATTTTGGCGTCCTTGGGAGCCTATTTCGTTCGAGCGCACGGTGTGGAACCGCAGCCGCAGCAAATTGGTGCGCGAGTGCTCACGAGTAGGCTCGAAGCCTCGCTTCCCGCGCCGCCGGTTGCTCCGTCTGCTTTCGTCTTCACTGATCGCGAGCTGCTGACCGCCGGAGAAAGCAGCGCAGCCGTCGCGGCTGTTTTCGTTCCGCATCACGTCACTCAGGCGCGGCCGGTGCGGCTCCCCCTTCCGCCTGCCGCGGCGTCGTCTGTGTCCCCCGCCATCACGCCGGCGGAGCCGGAACCGGCCGCTAGCGTAGCGGCTCCTCCGGCGAGCGCGAGCCCCTCAGCGTCGGTCCTCCACTTCAGTCAGGGACCAAAGCGTGGCCTGTAAGCTCGCTCGCTACATCCTGCCGCGTTCCTTGTGCATGCTTGTGATCGTGTTGCCCGCGCGCCTCATGATCGGCACGACGCGCCTTGCCAGCGCCGAAGAGCCGGAGCCAAACCTACCGGTCACGGTCGTTCCGACGCCCACTGCGTCCGAGGCTTCGGGCAGTGAGCACGACGAACCACTAGCTCGCGCGCGCGCCGTGGTGGCAGTGGCCGAGCGCTTGTTCTTGGCGGGTCAGTACGCGGCCGCCTTGGCTGAGTATTCGCGCGCGTATGCGATCTTGGACGGTCATCCCAGGCAATACTGGGTGTTGCACAATCTGGCTTCCTGCAATGAACGGATGTTCCGATACGACGTAGCGGTCGAACTGTACGAGGAGTACCTGCGTCGCGCGCCCCCGACCGAAGACGACCGAGGGGAGGTCAGCGCCATTCTGGACACCTTGCGCTCGCTCCTGGCCACGTTAGTCGTGGAGTCTTCCGTAGCCGGCGAAGCCTGGTTGGATGATCGTCGCCTCGGTGCTGCCCCAGGCAGATGGCGCGTCCCCGCCGGCCGCCACCTCGTCGAGGTTCGAGCGAATCGCTACGAGTCGCAGCGGCGAGAGGTTCAGCTCACCGCGGGGCAACTCCAGGTCGATCGCTTTCGGCTTCAGCGTCTGTCCGTCAACGCAGGACCTCCCCCTGCCTATTTCTGGGTCGCCGTGGGGCTGACGGGCGCCGCGACAGTTGTGGGTGCGACCGCTGGTTTCAAGGCGCTGAATGCGCGGGAGCAGGGGCGTCATCAGGCCGCGCTGTACTTGGACACACAGCAGGACGCCGAACGAACTCGCCGTTGGGCATTGGGCGCGGATGTCGGCTTTGGTGCGGCGGCGCTCTTCGGCGCCACCGCTACGGTGCTGTACTTCGTCACTGACTGGCAGAAGCCGAGCGGGCCAGAACGTCGAGCGCACGAAGCGAGCTCGCATCGCTCCCTCAGTGTCGCGCTCTTCGCACCGGGCGGCTTCGGAGCAACCCTCGCTGGTGGGTTCTAAATGCCAACGCAGCGAGGGCGAATGCTAGCGATGCTCGTTCCGATTTTGCCGCTGCTGGGCTGCAGTCTGATGGGGCTCGACGACTTCGGCGGCGCGCCCTGTACGCTCGATACGGATTGCGCGAAGGCCGAGGCCCAGCTGCGGCCGGGGGCGGCTGCGTGTGGCTCTGCCGTGTGCCTAGGAGGCTTGTGTAAGTGGCAAGCAGGCAAGGAGGTCTGCAACGGCAAAGACGATGACTGCAACGGGCTGATCGACGAAGGGCTGGGCGACGGAGGGCAAGCGAGCAGTTTTCCCGCGGATTCATCAACCGGCCTCGCCTACGCCTTGGCGTCGGAGCGCGGGCCAGCCTTCCTGGCAGTACAACCAGGCGCTGGCTCAAGTCAGGGGTTTGCGCTTCCCGACGGCCAGCCGAAAGAGCTCCGCTACGATTCTGCGCTCGGGCTGATGAATTGTCCGACGACGCAGGCACAAGTCGCTTCCAAGGCCACAGCGGTGTGCAATTTTTCGGAGGTCGCGCTGGCTGCGGATACGCTCCATCTTGTCGTTGCCAGCATCAACACCGACGGGTGCGCAGCAGGCCAGGTCCGGGTCGGGCTGAGTGACATCGACAGTGCGCCGTTCGACGTGTGGCTGGGCAAGCGGGACGGCGAGCCGAGTGAAGACCCGGACACCATCGGCTTCGGCGTTGATATCGACGAGCAAGGCTGCACCGGCGCGTCTCGTAGCGCGGACGCAACCGGAATGCCTGTACATGGTGCTACTCGTCCAGCCGTCGCGTCTCTGGGTACGGAGGCGGGCGGGAAGGGCGCATTGCTGCTCTGGTTGGCGGCACCTGCAAACATAAGCAACGCTCCCACTGACTCGATTCCGGTCGAGGCGCTTGGCCTCGTCGTACCCACGGACCAGCCCTTGTGGCTGAACGGCATGAATCAGGGAAGGCCCACTGAATTGGGTATGTCGACGACCGTCTCTGCGCCCGCTGTGGTCGCCTTGAAGTCGGCCTCCGAACCCGGAAAATACCTAGTCGCCTTTCCGGCCGAGCAAGAAGCCAAACCTGGAATTCAACTGCTCACCGTCCGAAGCGACGAAGCCAAGCTGCCGAAGTTGCTGGTCGAGCCGCTCGTCTTCCTTGCCGCCCGAGCTGCTGACCAGGTTTCGCTCACTCTTGGAAATACGGAGCGCGCTGAAGTCGGGGTGGCATGGCGCACTGGCACTGGCGCTGAGGCGAAGTTGTGCCTCACGGTGGTTTCGACATCCGGTGCAATTCTCTCCCCGGCAGAGACTTGTATTCCGACTCCTGCTCCGGCGCTTGCCCCACAACTTTTGTACCGGCAAGCGGGCTTCGCCCAGGCCGAACCCCGTGGCGGTTGGTTCCTGTCGTGGGTCGAGGCCGTTGGCAATGACGAGCAGAAATTTCGGGTCGCGCGTTACCGTGAAGGAGCCCTCAAGCCCTTGGGCGATTCGACGCTTCAAGCCGCCGGCATTGCACTCCTTTACCCGAGCAAAGACGATGACTGGAGCGTGGGCTATGCGGTGGTTCAGCCAGCAAACGGCAAAATCGATCTCAAAACAACACCTCTTTGGTGCCAGTGATAGGGTTTGAAATGGGAAACTCGGAGTTAAGGAGTTACAAGGGGTCCATGAACGGGACCAAAGCATTCAATGGCGTTATCGCTGCGAGGCGCGTGACCGCTCGCGTAATGCTACTCGTGAGCGCCTTGAGTGGCGTGCTCGGCTGCTCGGACAGCGACCCCAATCAGTTCCCGCCCAGTTCCCAAGCCGGCGCGCCCTCCACCTCAGGGGGCGGAAGTTCAGATGCAGAGGCCGGGCAGGGCGGAAGCCCAACGGTCGCAACGGGGGGGGCCGGGAGCCCTGACGTAGCAGCCGGAGAGGGCGGAATGAGCGGTTCGGGCGCTGCCGGTGACGCAGGGGCACCGAATTCGAGAGGGTTTTGTACACAAGATGCCGACTGCGATGACGGGTTGTATTGCAACGGGAAGGAGCTGTGCAAACAGCTGTCTCCGGGCTCGGACGCCAAAGTCTGCATGGGGCCCGAGCACGGGCCGTGTAACCCGAGTGATTGCACTGAAACGACGAAGTGCGACTGCAGCCATCCAGACCAAGACGGCGACGGCTACAAAGTCGAAGGGTGCACCTCAGACAAGAACTTCGATTGCGACGACAATGACCGCAACCGTCACCCCGGCAACCCAGAGGTTTGTGACGACATCGATCAGGATTGCTCCGACCAAACGTTCGGCACGAAAGACACGGATAGCGACGGCTACTTCGACCAGGCTTGTACGAACAGGCTGCGCTATCAGCCCCTATTCATCACGCTGCCGCAACCGCTGAAGGTGGGTGGCACCGACTGCGATGATAACAATCCGTTCGTGCACCCTGGCGCGGTCGAGGTTTGTGACAACCTAGACGACAATTGCAACGGCGAGATTGACGAAGTGTCCGGCGGCCAAGGGGCCCCGCACACCTACTATCAAGATCTGGATGGAGACTACTGGGGCAACGACGCAAAGCCTTTAGCCACCTTGTGCAACTTCCCCCCGCCGGGCTACTCGGTGCTCCACGGTGACTGCAACGACCAGGATCCCCGCGTCTCGCCTGATCGAGAAGAGATCTGTAACGGAATCGACGACGACTGCGACGGTAAGATCGACCAACCGGATAAGCCTGGTGACTTGATGTTTGGTCAACCCTATGACGGCATCACTGACTTCGAATGCAAGGGTACCGCCGGTTGGGACGTCAAACAGTGCCCGGCCGGGCGCTTAGATTGCGACGCAAGCTACCTTGACGCCTGCGAGACCGTCGCCACGACCCTCTGCAACTGCCACGCGTGCGGGAAGACGTGCGCGTTCTCGTGCGGTGATTCGGATTGCGAGGAGATCGCCGCATTGAGCACAGGCGACACGCATACGTGTGCCATCGTAGCGCCCACGACTGCAGGGTCGGCCACGGCGGTGGCCGGTGGCAAGGTGGCGTGTTGGGGAAGAAACGCGCTCGGCCAACTCGGCGACGGAACGACAAAGGACTCGCCGACCCCGGTGCTGGTCGGTGGAGTGGCCGGAGCCACCGCGATCGCCCTCGGCGAACGTCAAAGCTGCGCGCTGACCTTAGACTCTGGAGTCCTTTGTTGGGGCAACAACGAACTCGGCCAACTCGGCGCGCGGTCTCCACTGCCCGAATCCATGTATCCCTTGCAGGTGCGATCGCTGGCTGAATGGGGCCGCCCCAACAACCTTGCATCCGGCAAGAACCACGCCTGTGCGATTTACGGAGGCGGAGTACTCGCTTGCTGGGGCTCCGACGAAAACGGTCAGCTCGGAAACGGCTCCGAGGGCGAAGGGCTGAGCAGCGATGCTCCGGTGCAGGTTCTGCGTGAGGTGGACGGCGTGCGATCGTTCATCCTGGACGCCACCCGAGTGGTGGCCGGTGAGGGACACACGTGCGTGCTTGCGGCCGGGAAGGTCGAATGCTGGGGCGACAACAGTTTAGGTCAGCTAGGGGAAGACCCCGACACCGTGACGACCAGGACGGTGGCTCGTGCAGTGCCTGGCCTCGACGGTATCGTGGTCGACGAGCTCGTTGCGAGCGCGGGCCACACCTGCGTCCGCGCGGGCACCGCTGTGTATTGCTGGGGAAGTAACTTGTTTGGGGAGCTAGCGAAGGACGATGTGATGTTCGGTACACCGACGAGGATACCACTGCCGTCAGATATCGTTTCAATCACCGCTGGCCGCTTCTTCGGGTGCGCGCGAAGCTCCGACGGAACCGCGCGCTGCTGGGGAAGCAACGACTCCGGACAGCTAGCGATGTCCGAAGATATTCCGAGTGCGCCCCCCACGCTGATTCCGCTGCAGAACATAGCGGGTATCTTTGGTGGGGACGGACGACATGTTTGCGCCTTAACGAAAGACGCGACAGCTTGGTGCTGGGGAAGGAATGACTTCGGCCAACTCGGCAACAACGATTTCCCCGACGACCGGCCGATGCCGCAGCCCGTCAGTACACTCAACCCCAGTCAACGCTGTAGTCTCTAGCTTTAAAAAAGCAATCGAACTAACAACCTATAAAAGACAGAGGCGAAAATGGCGATACATTTCAACCGGCCCCGGCTGACGTTGTCAGTCGGCTCGAAAACTTTAACCCCGGGCAGCGTAGTGCTCGATGATACTCAAGACTTTTGGGTAGACTCGAAGGGCTTTCCACGGGCGGAGAACGGGAGTGTGTTGAACGTTGGCGCATCCCCGAACCCGTTCAGCATCATAGATAGCAAGAAGTTCTTTTTTTCCCGCACTGGCCAGCTGACGATCGAGTCGAGTGCGATTTCCGATTGGCAGTCAATTTTTGATAGTGGCACTGCTATCGTTCTGCCAATGTTGCTGGCGAACGGCATATCTCTCGAGCTGACATTTGATATGCTCCGCGTTGAGGATTCTCAAACGATACCAGCCGCGTTAAGCGTGGTAGTCGGTGCCGTGACTATGGTGGCAACCGTTGTTCTCAACTTTACGGTTGCGGTGCTCACTCTCCGAATTTTCAGACGCTCGAAGACACTCAACGAAGAGCGAGACGCTGTTCGGAGCGGTGCGGCGCACTAGCGAAGTTCAGGCGGAGAGTCGCTGCCTACTAGGTTCGAGGCTGGCCTGCATCGAGGTCACTGGCGGAGCCTGCCTCGGCGAGAAAACGACCCCACCGTTGTGCTGCGCAACGAATGATCTTAGCGAACTCGGCTGCTCCGCGTGCTCAATGAAAACGGCCGACATCAAAACGAGCGGCCACCCAAGGTAGTCTTCCGCGCGTTACACGGCGGGCTTTTCCGCCTGCCCGCCTGTCGGCTCCCGCCAGGCGTCGCTTTGTGATAATTGTCGGCGGCATGGGTTGCCTCGAAAGCGGCGAGAAACGTTGCCTGCTTGGCGCCGATCAAGTGATCGGTCGTGAATCCGGCGCAGCAATACGGCTAGACAACGATTCGGTGTCCTGGCGCCACGCGAGCCTCCGGTGGACCGGCCAGGCCTGGGAACTGCAGGATCTCGGCAGTCGAAATGGCACTTTTCTGGATGGGCATCGGGTCGCCTCCGGTGCCCGCGCGCTGTTACGCATGGGGTGTCAGCTCCGTTTCGGCGACGCTGAGGAGCTTTGGCGTCTGGTTGACGTGGACCCGCCCATCACGTCACTCGTCGACCTCGGGACGGGCGAGCGCATCTTCGCGTCTGATGAGATGGTCGCAGTGCCCCAGCAAGGTGAGCCGGAGTTGTTTATCTCGAAACAAGGCAACGGCTCATGGGTTGCCGAGTTGGCTGAGCGAGTGTGGGAACCGCAAGCGTCGGAAGTGTTGACGATCGGCGCACGCCAGTATCGTTTCGAGCCCGGCGCGCCGGTTTACGCGACCACTACGGGCCGAAGTCAGCAATTGACGCCCGCGCAGATGGCGCTTCAATTCTCGGTGAGTCGAAATGAAGAACACGTCGAGGTTAAGATCGTGCACGGTGAAGGGAGCATCGACCTTCGCCCTCGCGCGCACAGCTACGTCTTACTGACGCTCGCTCGCCTGCGCGTGCAGGATCAGGGAGACGGGTGCCTCGACCCTTCGAGCCAGGGCTGGGTTTATCAGGACCGGCTACTCAAAATGCTGGCCACTACGCCGACGCAGCTGGCGGTGGATATCTACCGCGCGCGCAAGCAGTTCAGCGAAGCGGGCGTTGCCGAGGCCGCGCAAATTGTCGAACGGCGCGGCACGACCCATGAGCTTCGAATCGGCGTGCCCAAGCTGGCCATTACTGTCGCGTAGGGCTTGCGGACGCGCGGCTCCCGAGCGCGCTAACGTGCCTCCGCTTCCCCGTCGTCAGTATCAGTTCGTGCGGCGAAAACCGAGCGCGCAGCTGATGGCGCGCCGTTTGCACCAATTTGCGAGCGTTGGCCGGCGACGTGCCGAGGCGTGCGGCGATCGCCTCGTATTCTTCGCCGGCGCTTCGCGCGAGCAACGCGCCGCGCTGCATCGGACAAAGACGTTCGAGGTTGGCCAGCGTTTTGGCCAACAGCTCACGCGTTGCAAACAGCGCGTCCGAGGCGCAACGCGGATCGCAGATTGTCTCCAGGACGTCACTCTTGTTCCCAAGGAAACGAGTGCCTCGGCTCCGCGCCCGGAGCTCATCGCGAGCCAAATTAGCGATGATGCTCGATACCCAAGCAATCAGATTGTCAGGAAGCAAGCTGCTTTGGCAGGTTGCCCGGACGGCCCGCAGGTAGGCTTCGGCCAAGAGGTCTTGAGCGTCCGCCCGATTCCCTTTGGTCCAACGCATACACAGCCGATTGAGAAGCGGGTGATAGCGCCTGAACAGAGCGTCCAATTCTTGAGGACGGCTGAGCTCAGGTGCGTTTTCATGCGAGCCCGCGCGGCTGAGTGTAGGAGGCATTGCAAGGGCTTCCATAACCCGCCTGTGGCGCGCGGGACATTTCAGGGCATTTCAGGCACGACGCCGCTGAGCTTTCCCGGGTCATTGCCGCAGCGGCCCGCTGTCACTGACGCGCGTTACGTGAGCTGCGTCAGCGCGCCGGTGATGTCGGCCGCGTTCGGTTGCGTGCCGAAGGTGTTCACGTCCGCGCCGAAGGCTTGCGCGATCGAGACCAGGATTTTGCTGTTCGTGGTCGGGGTGTAGGTCGGGCGGCCCACGCAGTACTCGTCCGTCGTGGGGCAACCGGGAGCCATCTTGAGGCGGCGGCCCATGCGGAATTTGCCGTTGGCGCCGCCCGCGAGCACCGTGGGCACGTGACGGCAGCTGTGCAGGTTGGGGTTGCCCATGTCACTCGTCACGTAAATGATGGTGCTGTCCAAGATGCCGAGCGCATCCAGTTTTTGCATCAAGCGCGCGACCTTGGAATACACGTAGCGGTTGAACTTCGCGAGCGGCAGCCAGCTCGCGGGTGTGCCGTCCGTGGTCACGTCGTTGTTGCCCACGGTCGAGGCGAAATATTGGTGAGCCACGCCACCGTGGTTGTCCGCGGGCAACCCGAGCGGGTTAGCGGCGTACGACAAATCATTCATGAACAGCGTGCCGAAGCGCGTCACGTCACAGGCCAACGCCTGCGCGAGCATATCAATGTGCGCGTCCGTGATCGCGTCGAAGTACGGCTCACCGCCGTTGTATTGCTTCAGGCTCGGGAATTGGCTGGCGTCCGGCATCGCGGGCACCGTGCACACGGGTCCCGTGCCCGTGCCGACCGTGAATTGCTTCTCCAGATCAGTCAGCGCTGCTAGGTGTTGGTCGAGCTTTTGCTGCTCCGCCGGCGCCAGGCCAGTGCGCAGCCGATTCACGTCCCAGCGCGCGAAATCCACCACGCTTTGCCCGAGTTTGATCTTGCGTGCCGCGGCCGCCATGGCCGCCGGGTCTGAGCTCACCGCGAGGCCGTCGAAGAGCAGGTGAAACGCCGCTACCGGATCGATGATCTTGGGCAGTGGCGCGCCGCCGTCACCATAGGACAGCGTGAGGCCCGGGTCGGTGGCATCGTTACCGACGCCCAGGTTCACGCTCGTGATGCGCGTGGCGCTGCCCAGCCCCTTGGTCACCGCCAGGTACTGATCCAAGGATGAGTTGAAGGGGCGTTTCGCGCTGCTGTCGATGGTGCTGCCGGTGAGAATGGTTCCCGCAGAGTCATGCCCGTTGGCGTTCGACAAATGGTCGATGCCTTCCAGCACGAGCAGCTTGTCTTTGAAGCTCTTACCGTAGGTCGCGGCGTCGTCGAACGGCTGTAGCGAGCAGTTCTCGTAGCCGATGTCGAAGGTGGACTCGGTGTCGCTGGGTTTCATCGCCCAGAACTCGGCCGATAACCCGTGCGGGTGATAAATCGTGATGAACTTCAGGGGCAGCGTTTCGCCTGCGGCTTGCGCGACCGAGTTCTCGAGCAAGCGCGAGAACGGTAGCGCGGCCACGCCCGCTCCCATGGCACGCAGGAAGTTGCGACGTGTCGGACTCAGGCGATTCATTGCGCTCTCCGCTGCGTGAACGAGGGGCTGGTGACGTAAGCCCGGAGGGTTTCGAGGATGTTGCCTTGCGGAGCCGAGGTCGGCTGAGGGTGACTCGCATCCGCTGCCGGTGCGGCCAGGCTTTGCCAGTATTGGACGAACGCCTGCTCACTGGCTGCAACGTCCGCGTCGCTGCGGCCCGCAGAAGCGCGGAACACGTTGCGCGCGAAGCACTCACGCACGGCGGCGCTTTGAGACAGCGCGCTGGCCAGTGCATTGCTATCGGCATAAGTGCCGTCGAAATCTTTGCCGGTGGCGACGGTGGTCTTGCTGTTCACGGCGTTGCCGTTGTCCATCACCTGGAGCTTCCCCATGCCGTCGTACAACTCGAACGAGAAGCCGAAGGCGTCGATGGCCGTGTGACAGCTCGCGCACGCCGGGTCCGTCGCGTGGGCTGAGAGCCGATCACGCATGCTCTTGCTCGGGTCCAGCGGGAGCGGCGGAATGGTGAGCTTCAACTGCGACGGCGAGGCCAAGACCATGCAAGCCAAGCGACGCTCGACCGCGACCCCGCGGAGCACCGGGCCGGTCTCATTGGCGTGCGCGTAAACCGAGAGGAACGCGCCTTGATTCAAGATCCCGCGCCGATCCGGCAAGCTGATCTCGCCGTCGGCCATGCCGGCGTTCGTGCCGCCGTACAGCGTGGTCAGGTTTTGGTCCTTGGTGGCGGTCCAGTTCGCTCCCAAGAGCTCACCGACGGTGCCGGACTTGTTGTCTAACAGGTGTTGCACGAAGTCCGCGGTTTCAGTGAGCATGGCCGGCTTCAGGCCGGCAAAGTTGCCGTACACCGTGGTGTCCTTAGCGGTGTCAACCAATCGATCCGTACCGAGCCACTCTTGGATCACGCGCACGACGCGCGCGCGCGCATCCGTGGGCTCGTCGCTTTGGACCAAGCGCGAGAACTGCGCACTCCGCTGCTCGGGCGTCGCCAGCTGTCCATTCGCGGCCGCGGTGAGCAGAGGCGCGTCAGGCGGACCGCTGGTGACGAGGTAGGAGATGGCGCTGGCCGTTTCATACGGAGTGAGCTGAACCGGGCTCGTGGGGGATCCATCACCGATTTCAGTGAGGTACAGGAACGCGGCGGACTGCAGCACGCCCGTAGCAACCAGCTCGACACCATCCGCGTAAGTCGCGCCGTCGGCGCCTACGTGGAACAAATCCAACAGCTTTTGCGACTCATCGGCGCTCAGTGGGCGCCGGTACGCCTTCGTGGCGAAGGACTGAATGAAGGTCTTGGCGCAGGCTTCGGCTTGCGCGGTCGCATCGGCGCAGGGGGCGAAGGTGTCGAGCTTGCCTCGTACCTGGGCGGCGAGCGTGGTTGCCGCGCTAGAAATCTGCTTGATCAGCACGGAGTCGACGCGCTGCGCGTCGTTCACGGTGAAGCCGCCTTGCCGCGTGTCTGGCGCGAAGCTGGTCGTGACCGGGTCCGTGTTGCCGACTAGCGCGCGCGCCGAGCTTTCGAACTCCGCGTTCGACAAGCGACGGATGCGTGCCGGTAAGTAGGGCGAGGTGGAGGCACCGGCTTGACCGAGCGCGCCTGCGCTGCCTGCGCTCGCGCTTGCGCCGCCGCTCGCAAGGCCGGCACCGGGCGCTCCGCTAGACTCCCGACTACTGACGACGCCCGTGGTGAGGCCGCAGCCGGTCAGACCTGCCAACACCGAGAGCATTGAAACGAAAGGTGTCAGCGCGCGCCGCATACCCATTGTCAGTTATTTGGCCTAAGGCGTCAGCGCTTGCAACGCATACCAGTGCAGGTGCACGACCCTGCTCTGACTGGAATCGGTTTCACATAACCCTCGGGTAATGTCCATTTACGAAGCGCCGGCGCGCTACGCTGGGTGGATGACTTGGAGCCGATGTCGGTTCGCGCTGGCAGCGGGCTTTGCTTTGAACCTGCCCTGCGCGCCCGGGTGCAGCACCCGCGCGGCCGTCACGTCCTCTCCGGGCGGCGCCAGCGGCAGCGGTGCTGCTTCGAGCCTGGCTGGGGGCGGTGCGGCGGGCGCGGCGAATACCTCCGGCGCCGCGGGTGAGCTCACGGCGTCGGGCGCGGCGGGCACGTCGAGTGCGTCCGGCTCGGCCGGTACACTGGGCTCCGCGGGTACACTGGGCTCCGCGGGTACACTGGGCTCCGCCGGTGGGAGCGCTGCTGCCACCGGTGACGCATCGCCCTGCCACGCTCGCCCCGGCTTGCTCTTTTGTGACGATTTCGAGGCGGCAACCGTGGGCGCCGTGCCCAGTGGCGCGTGGTCCGCGGGCATCAACGGTGACGGCACGGTCACGGTGGACTCCAGTGTGCCCGCGCACAGCGGTTCCAAAGCCGTGCATGTACACGGGTCCGGGTTCCAGACACTGCTCGTGTATCACGACGCGACCGTGTTGCCGCAGGCTTCCGGTAAGTTTTACGTGCGCGCGTTCGTGCGCCTCGCCGCGGCCATGGTCGGCGGCCACAACACGTTCGTGATAGCGGACCTATTCGCCGCGCCCGGCACGGGCAACGCTTTGCGCCTGGGCGAGCAAAACAGCATGTTGATGATGACCGTCGGCGGCGACGCCCACGGCTATCTTTCCAACCAAAATTTCTACAACGACCAAAAGCCCGGCGTCGTATTCAAAGTCGCCGACTACAGCTGCCTCGAACTACTGTTGGACTCGACGCACACGGAGATAGAGGTCTGGGTTGACGGGGTGGATGTCCCGGACCTGCACGTTTCCAACCTGGCTCACGAGAACTACGACGCGCTTCGTTTTGGTTTCGAGCAGTACGCCGGCCCCGTATCGGACATCTGGTACGACGATATCGCCATCGGCAGCGAGCGCGTCGGCTGCGACTGATCTCGGGTCTGCTCCAGGACTTCGACAAAGCTGCGCCGGATGTCGCTTCGCGAACTTTGCGAGCTTCGCGAGGCGGCCGCGCCGCCGAAGGCTGAGTGCTCTCGGCCCGGCTGCGTGACCATCAACAAAAAACCTGAAAGGCGCGCTTGATGGTTGGGGAGTTGATGGTGATGGTCACGCGCCACGACATGACCGTCATAGCCTTCGGCGTCGCGGACGCGCTGCGCCGAGCGGGCTGGCGGAGCTGTCGCGGTTGCCCTGCCGCATCTGTGCCACTGCGCGCACCTATACCTGCCGGGAAGATCCCGGGCCTCTACCACGCAGTTATTTCGAGTAACCCGCGGCCACGATGTTGGCTTGTACGGCGTCGTCGGTCACGGTGGAGGCGTAGCCGTTCGTCATGGCCCCCTCGAAAAAACAACCGCGGGCAGGGGCGAAAGCAGCGCCAGCACCAGCGTGGCGAGGGACCACTAGACCGACGTTTTGGTGCATCGGAAGGTGCGTGCCCTCGGGGCAGGGAAGGAAGTCGTTGCCCTGCAAGCGGTTGGGCGACGTCACGTAAGACCGAAGATCTCTTCGCAATGCGCGGCGACGAGCCGCGCAACATCCGCGTCGTGGAGCGAGATGCCACGCGTCCAATGAGCTCGACGATGTCGGCATCGGCTTGCTTTTCAGCATCGAGCGCCAACGCCGGACGCGGCGCACGATCTCTCGAACGTCGTCGAGGGCGATGGCGAGAGCGTTGCCTCTGGCCCCAGAGGCTGCGCCGGGATGTCCGTGCACGCCGCGACGCCGTCTTGGTGAATTGCGTCGGCGTGCGCGAGGAGGTCCGCTGCTCAGCACTTTGCGTAGCCCGAGCGCGTTCTCTCCGCTATCAGTGTTGAAGAAGGTGGACGAAGTCCACGCCTTCCACTCCGAGCCGAACTCCAGCAACGACCCCGAGTCGGTTCGCGTCATTGGGGAGATCGGAAACCCAGTATTCACCAGTGAGCGCGAGCCCAAACTCAAAACCAGCCGCGCGTACACCAGCGATTCCAGTGGGCGCCGCCGCCCACAAGGCGTCATGAGTCTGAAGCCGAGCAGCAACTTCCCCGCGTATGAAAAGTGCTCCTGAAAGCCTCGGATCAAGCCAAACGGACGCGCAGTCATAGGAAATAAAGCCGCCGGTATCGACCACGACTCCCCGGCTCCCCTCCCACCATTGCAGGTTTCCAAGGACCCCGACGCGAATTGTCTCCCAACGATAGCCGCCGAAAACGCCGAAGCCACCCATGGTTGCGTCCGATTTTCCGCCTTGACCCCAGCGGCGGCCCTCCAAGCCCGTCACGCCGGCCACTGGGGCATTGTACGACTCTTGTGCCATCGCGTTGCCGCCTGTCCATAGCACCGCCAAGGCTAACAGGGGTTTGAGGTACCGCGAGGGTTTCATTGCTTATCCGAGGGGCAATAGAAGTATTGAGGAACCGTCGAGCTCTTTGGCGCAAGCGGATCGCAATCAGGCACCTGATTCGTGATTCGGTCGCGACCTGAGGCGACGCGCTGGCTCTGATGCGGTCCACATTCGGGCTTCTTGAATTCGTCGAGCCACGGCTGCATCGTCTTGCCATCCGCTTCGGCAAACGTCTGGGCCTTAGCTTCCAAATCCGACCACCCCAACCGACTGAAGAGTCCAAGGGTTCCGGGTAGAACCCCTTTCCCAAGCACGCGTGTGATTGCTTCATGTCTCCCCCACACCCAGAGTCCTCGCATTAGGGTGCGGTCGAAGGAATATTCGGCGCCAGCCGCGATGTACGGGGGGGCTTCCACAGGTAAATACACTGGGCTAACGCTCAAGTCGGTGTTGATCGCTTCGAGCTCTATGCCCTTGGCCTCTGCTTTTTTGGCACGGTCTTGGCGTTGACAGGGGTCTGGCTGTGCTGTGGATTCATCATGCGGCATAGCTTCGATGATGTCGCAGATTTGGTCGTTGCGAACAGTCACCATCTGTTGAGCCAGCGTGATCTGATCAATCTCGTTCTGGCCCACGGCTTGCCCCTCGGTGCCTAGCAAGACGTCTATTACGTTCGACGGAGGCGGCTGCGGCACTTCGAGCGGACCTGTGGCCAACGCGAGCACGCGAAGCGGAGAATCTGACTTGTTCACGAAGCCGGGAAGTGTCGGTCGAGTCATCCGCAGCGCGCGGTATGCTGGGAAAACCGAACGCAGCCCGCCGTCGAACCAAGTTCCGCAGTAGTTCGTGTTCCCGCCATCATAGAGGTAGTTCACTGGGCGCGCGAAGATGGGTATGGTCGACGAGGCCATGACCGCGGAGCCGAGGCAGTACTCGCGCCCCTTCGCGCTTTCCTGCTTCTTGCCGTCTGTCGGTGATGAATCAAGGGTGCTGCAAATTCTCTCGTCGAGCCCGACAGCACGGTTGTTTTGCATTTCGACCGCCACCACGACACGCGTTACGTCATTGTCGATCAACTCGCGTGAAAAAGCGTCGAGCATCGGAGCGATGACGTTCGTATCCATGGGATCGAAGCGCATTAGGTTTTGAGTCGTGCTTCCCAGTATTCCAACGAGCCTCGTGACCGGACCAGGTTCGACGCACATCAGCGTCTGTTCGTCGTTATCCGTGAACGCTTTGTACATCGTCGTAAGGGCGACCATTTGAAGCGGACGCCACTTGAAAAGATAGTCGCGGGTCTTCGCGTCGAGACCCGATAGCCGCATCTCATCTTCCGTGTCGTCATCGACTCCCTTCGGGTAGTTGGGCCAGCCGTCGTAGCAACTCTTGCCGTCCGGGCCTTTGGCTCCAGTAGATCTGGCCAGGTCGACGGCCGCGTATTGTTTGGCTTGGCGTTTCGCGGGGTCCCAGTAGTTAGTGAAGTCGTCGACTTGCCGCTGTTGAATTGGCTTGAGCACCCGCACCGATTCGACGAAGTACAAGTCAACGATTTGTGCGATCAGAGCACCGACGCTCGTTCCGACCATCGCGCTAAAGCGATATTTGCCGGAGGCACTTTCCGGAGCTGATGCCCAATCGCGAATCAAGGCTCGCTCCCGAAGTGACAGCAATTCGAACATGAATCCTGCAGAGAAAGCCCCATTTGCCGCGCCACCCCGCAGTGCGAGGGCCGGCGCATCCTGAGCGTCCATGCTTCTCTCTTTAGTGTGCTCGAGAATGGTCGCGATTTGGTTGAGGGCCTTCGGAACTTGCTTGTAGACGTTCTCTTTGCGCTGCTCTTGGTCTCCGGAAATCATGTAGGCCAGAGACGTGGCCGCCGTTGCGATACGCGCGACGACGAAACGGATGAGCGCCGGAGGTTCGCCCTTGATCGCGCATTCTTTCGGCAAAGGTTCGACCGCAGCAAAATGCCCCCACGCCGCACCCGCCTTGGCGAGGGTTTCCCCGAACCTCTCGATGTCAGCCGGCTCCTTGGTTGCAATTGCTCGCAGACAGCTGCCCATCTTGACGGGGTCGCGGTACGCCATAACGGCCTCCGGTTCGAGCTTCGCGAACACCTGTTGAGTCAACTGATCACCGCTCGCTGGTGGTGCAGGTGCACTGGTGCTGTAGCTCGCCTTGGCGAACAGCGTTCTAGTGTCGACTTTGAGAGGAACGCAGGCTAAGCTCATCGCGCCTGCGAGTAGCCCACCGGTCAGAAGCCAACGGAGACTTCCTCGCGAATGTGCTCGTGCGGTCGGGTGAAATGCTGCTGGATATCCTCGGACTGTTGCCGATGAACGCCTATTAATTGGTGCGATGGCGTGGCGACGAGCGGAGGCTGTTGCGTGTGTCTTCATAATAGATTCCTCGACAAACACGGAGGTTGCGAGACGGACTGTGGTAGCCAGTAAGCCAAGAGCTGTTCGAACTTCCGCGCAGGTTGGGACTATAACCCTCGCGCGACACTCCAAAAACGCGCAGCCGACTGCGGGTGTTGTTCAGGCGTCGTCGCCTCGCTCGTCTGATGCGGGCAAGACATACTTCGTCTGACTGGCGCTCACAATCGTGTTGAGACATCTCGAAAAAACTTACCATCGCGCAATTGCCGTGCGGGTCCTGCTCCGCGAAGTACTCAGCTGAAACGAAGCAGGTCGCCTCCTGGCCTAACCCGACAAGACTAGGCGCTGCGTTACCCAGGAGATGCGTGCCGACGCTCGAAAAGGTGCGCATCGCCGAGGTCCCACGCAGCGCGGTGAAGCCTTTCCGTGAGTAGAATTGAATCTACGTTTGCGCGAGTGAGGAAGACCGCAGACCTACGCCCATGGTTGGGTCACGGATAGGCAGCGGAGTTTTGTTCCGGTCCGGGAGGTCGTCGGCTGCGTCGCAGCCGCGACCGATGCTTTGACTATCGAGCCGGCGTCGGAGAGTGGCGACGCGCCGAGCGCATCAGTGACGGAAGCGAGGGCCTCCGGAAAGACGAGCACGTGGCCACGGAAGCCCATGTCCGCCAGAGCGCTTCGACCTGTTGGGGGCTGAGCGCGAGGCGCGTGACGAGCTCTGGCGCAGCAACGCCCGCGTCGAAGCAGGCGAAGGCGCTCGCGGCAAGATCGCCCGGTGTGCGGGCGGTGACGTCGAGTTGCGGTCCGCTCTCAATTTCCGGGATGTGAACGAACTCCGTTGCGTTGGCCATCTGCCTCACCTTTAGAACAATCGCTCATCGCGTTCGCTCTCGACTGCTTGTCGTCCCGCCTTGCGCGCACGCTCGAGGCAATAGCGCAGAAAGCCCCACCCGTAATTGCCGTTGTAGAGAATGCCTCCGTGCTGCTGGAAGCTGTCATCGGGCTGAATGCCATACCCAGAGGTGATCGCGATCACACTGGCCACGCCCGTTGCGCCGGATGCGAGCTGCGCCGTGTTGCCCTCGATCACCGCGCGATAAACGACGGATGTGGATAGCGCGCTCCGGTTCGCGCCCGTAATGCTCGGGGCGTTCGTCAGATCCGCCGTGATCTTAGTCAGGTAGGTGGCGGCGGTCGCACCTTGCATCATCAGCCCGATCGGGCCGAGGTAGATCTGCTTGCTCGCATTGAGCGCGCCACCGCCCGCGCTCGGTGCGCCGCCGGTCGAGCTGAGCGCCGCCGGTCGAGCTGAGCGAGCGCAGACTTGTCGAATGACGTCCGGTGGCTTCACACCGCTACGTGTACTCTCAGAGGTCCAAGATCGACGTCTTCGCGTTTCGCGGCCGCTACAAGGCCCGCTTCGAGCCGAGCTCGGTGCTCGGCCCAAATCCGCCGCTTGGAGCGGTCAGCAGCGACCAAGAAACGGGTGAACGAGCCCGCATCAACAACCGCCGCGAAGTAGGCGAGCCGGTTCGGATTCATCGAGCTGCGCGTGGCTGTCGCGGGGATTGTTTGCCAATAGCATACAGTATGTCCGGATTTGTGCTCTTCCGCCTGACACGTCCAAACGTCATCCTATGCCCATGACGAACGGCGGCCCCTACACGACAAGCGTCACGGTCCTCCACGACTCTCTGTCATCGTAAACATCCAAGGAGAACTCTAATGACCATTACGTTGCAACACTTCCCAGCTGGTGAGCGAGGCTTCTTCCGTGCGCCGGTTCTGCTGAGCGGGGCGCATCAAGCCATCCTCGTGGATGGCGGCTTCA
>JBDTJC010000037.1:0-14711 GCA_039936055.1 Polyangiaceae bacterium
GCGCGTCTTCTTCTTGTTGGCGCAACGCCTCCAACTCCACCTGGTTCTTGCGCAGGCGCTCGATGATCTCTTTCTCTCGAAGCCACTGCGCACGCATGCCGTCGCGCTGTTCATTCAACTCACCGACCTCTCGGCGCAGCTCCTCCAGGCGCGCTTTGCTCGCCTTGTCGCGCTCGCGCGTCAGGGCCTGCTCTTCGATCCGCAGCTGCAGCAGTTTGCGCTGCACTTGATCGATTTCGAACGGCAGGCTGTCGATCTCCATCTTGATCTTGCTGGCCGCTTCATCGACCAAGTCGATGGCCTTGTCCGGCAGGAAACGGTCCGCGATGTAGCGGTTGCTCAGCACGGCTGCCGCAACGAGCGCTGAGTCCGTGATCTGAATGCCGTGGTGCACCTCGTAACGTTCCTTCAGACCGCGCAGGATCGCGATCGTGTCTTCGACCGTCGGCTCACTGACCATGACGGGTTGGAAGCGCCGCTCCAGAGCCGCGTCTTTTTCGATGTGTTTGCGGTACTCATCGAGCGTGGTGGCGCCGATGGCGCGTAGCTCACCGCGCGCCAAGGCTGGCTTGAGCATGTTCGCGGCGTCCATCGCGCCTTCGGCGGCGCCCGCCCCAACCAAGGTGTGCAGCTCGTCGATGAACAGAATGACCCCGCCCGCCGAAGCCTCCACCTCTTTCAGCACGGCCTTGAGACGGTCCTCGAACTCACCACGGAATTTCGAGCCCGCAACCATGCTCGCCAGATCCAGCGCTAGGATGCGCTTGTCTTTGAGCGACTCGGGCACGTCCCCCTTGGCGATACGATGCGCAATGCCTTCGGCAATTGCGGTCTTGCCCACGCCGGGTTCGCCGATCAGCACGGGGTTGTTCTTGGTGCGGCGCGAGAGCACCTGCATGACCCGGCGAATCTCCTCGTCGCGACCGATCACCGGGTCGATCTTGCCTCGTTTGGCCAGGGCGGTGAGATCACGCGTGTACTTCTCCAGCGCCTGAAATTTGCCTTCCGGGTGCTGATCCGTGACGCGCTGCGAGCCTCGAATTTCAGCCAAGGCGCGGACCAACTTGTCGTAAGACAAGCCATGGCGATCGCTGACCGCCTGCACGTCTTTGTCGTGCTTGACGGCGGCGAGCAAGAAGTGCTCGACAGAGATGAACTCGTCCTTGAGCTTCTTCGCTTCGTCCTCAGCGAAGTTGAGCAGCGGCGTGGCGCGGCGGCCGAAGCTGGGCTCTGCACCACCGCTGACCTTCGGCAAACCGTCGATGCGCGCGCTGAACTCCTTGGCCAACGCCTTGGGGTCTGCACCCGCGCGTTGCACCAGCAGCGCGCCCACGCCGCCGTCTTGTTCCAAGATGGCGACTAGCAAATGCTCCGGGATCAACTCCGGGTTGCCGCGACGCGACGCATTGGCGGCCGCGCTCTGCAGGGCTTCCTGACTCTTGCTCGTCAAACGATCCATTCGCATCGCAAAACCTCCAGAGCTGTTCAGCTCGAGTGTCGATGGAACGTAAGTCGCGTTAGCGCCGGATCAAGGCCTTAAAAGACCGCGAAATTGGGGTTGTCTAGGGTGCGGGCGTGCCGGCCACGCCGCCCTCGCCGCTCGCGCCGACGCCGGGGCCTGCGCCGCCGACGCCACCTTCACCGCCGGCATTGTCGCCGCAACTGGCCGGCGCTCCGCCGTCGAGGAACGGCGACGAATCAACACAACCGAGACCAAGCGGGATGACGCCCCCAAGATCGTCGAGGAGGTAGCCACACTGACCCGTCGGACGGCAACAGCCGTGGAAGCTGAGCATCAGGCCGGTTCCGGCAACCGGCGTCGCCACGCTGTCGGGGCAAGCCTTGTCCTCCACGCCAGGCTGCGCGAGGGGCTGGCAAGCCTCCGGAAATGTCGGCCCGAACGATGCCAATACGCTCGAATCCAGGCCACAGCTATTGGCTGCGGCGTCAGCACAGCAAGGGGGGATCGCGAAGCCTGCGGCTACTGGAATCAAGACCGCGGTGCAGGTCGCCTTGCCACACGCGATAGGCGGCGGAGTCGACGTGCTGCCGGCGCTGCCCGAGATCCTAGTGCCGGCCTCGCCCGCGCCGGCCTCGCCGCCGCTGCCGCCTGCAGGTGAGCCAGGGTTCGACGAGTTACCGCCGCACGCGGGCACCGCCACCGCTGCAACCACGCCGCTCGCAAACGCCGCTCGCAAAACTCGCCAAGACATGGGGCAGGAGTGTTCCACGCGCGCGCGCCGAACGCGAGTGCCCCGGCGACATGCCGCCGCGGGAAAACCGCGATTGCTCGCTCTTTTCCCTACGTCAGGCGCGTTTGAGGCGGCCCAGCGCGTGCGGTTAGGCGCGAGCCTTCTTGCGACTACGACCCCCACCCAGCATCTGCACGACCTCGTCCCACTGTTCAGGGCTCTTCATGAGCGCTCCGAACAACTGCGGGTGCAAGTGCCCGGCGGCGGCTAGCCAACGATAGCGCTCGACGCCGTTCACGTGAAGAAACGAGGCAATTTCTTCGAGTCTGCCGATGCCAATGCCTTTGCACAGACCAGACTCGAGCATGCCCACGTAGCTTCCGGAACGGACTCCGAGCTTTTTGGCCAGATCCTTCTGTGTCAGCCCGCGGTGCATGCGAGCCGAGCGAATGAGCCGACCGACCTTCTTTGTAGTGCCTTTCTCCGCCATCGCATCCCGCGCTGTCCGGCAAGGCAGCGGTGCGAGGGGCACCGTCATGCACGCTGTACAGCCCCTTCTTTCTGACCGCAGTAACTCGTAATACTTTACGAAAACCCGCCGGGTTTGAACCCGGGGATCCCAGTAAACCCTCGTAACGCGGAGACTAAACCGGGCGCTACGGGGTTCGCAATGGGCGCGAACACTAAAGTTAGCGAATCTGGCTGATTCGCTGTGTTCCACCGGCGAGCGCTTGCACGAGGCGCACCACATCCTCTTCCGTGTGATGCGTTGTCAGCATCACTCGAATTCCGGCGCGTCGGCGCGGAACCGCTGGAAACACTGACAGATTCGTGAAGAAGCCAGCCTCTACAAGCGCGCTCGCACGCTCCAAGGCGTCCTCTTCTGCCCCAACTTCGATGAATCGAACCGGACTTTCCGACGCGTCGCGAATGCGCAGCCCCAAATCGAGGGAGAGCTCATTGAACAGCGCGATGCGCTGACGCAATAACGACTGCAGGCCGAGCAACTCGTCGCTCAGGTGCAGCCGAGCAGAGGCGATTCCAGCGCCCAACTGTCCCGGCTGGAGTGGACCCGAAAAAATCAGGGTACTACCGCAGGTTCTCACCTGCCTGCGTAACTCGTCGTCTGAGAACACGAAGGCCGCACCGGCACCAGCAAACGCCTTGGAAAGGCCTAAGGCAACGACCGTTCGCGGTGGAATTCCGGCCGCACCGAGCACCGTTCCGGCACCACGTGACCCCGTCCAGCTCATGCCGTGAGCGTCGTCTATGTATAGGTATAACTGCGAGTGACGCTCTTGCAATGCGAGCAGCTCGGCGAGCGGGGCTCGATCACCGTGCATGCTGTAAATCCCATCGCACAGATACCAGATCTTGTCGTGGCGTCCTGCCAGGTCGGTCAGCGCCTCGTACAGGCGGTCGACACGATTGTGCGGCAGTTGATGGCAGGGCACACCCGCCGCGCGCAGCGTCGGGAGCACCGCTTGCACGCTGGCGTGTACCAAGACGTCGTACAGCACCGCGTCTCGCTCACCCACCACCACGGGTAGCGCCGCCAGATGCCCGAGCGACGTCGTCTGGGTGACGACTACGGGCGATGCGAAAATCTGCTCCAACAGCGCTTCGAATTCCGCGTACAGCGGGGTCGACACGTAGGCGCGTGAGGAGGAGAACTGGACGCCGTAACGTTGGATGGCTTCGCAAGCCCCCTGCTTGAGCCGCTCGTCGACCTCCAACCCCAGGTACGAGCAGCTGCCGAAGTTGATCAGCTCGCGGCCGCGCAGCTTCACGTGGCGGCCGTCGGAAGTCGCCCCTTCGGCGGTGAGATGAATCAGGCCACGTGCAGCCAGCATCTCCGCGGTCTCGTCGATTATGCGATTGAGCTCGGCGCGCCCAGGGCGGATCGAGCCAACAGTAGCAACGGATAGCGGGCGCGCCTGCGCTCGACGGGAAGACATCGCGCTCTCGTCCTGTTCCCGCGCGAGAACGCGGCGTTGAACTCGATACTTCGGGCGTATCGCTACGCTGCTCGGCGCCGGCCTATCCGACGCTGAAGGTCAGTCGTATTGAGATTTGTACAGGCGCGAAGATCAGATGTCCAAATTTCGGACGTTGAGCGCGTTGTCTTCGATGAACTTGCGACGCGGCTCGACCTGATCACCCATCAGCACGCTGAACAGTTCGTCCGCCCGCACGGGATCGTTGACCTTGACCTGCAGCAGCGTGCGCGCGTCCGGGCTCATGGTGGTATCCCACAGCTGGTCCGCGTTCATTTCGCCGAGACCCTTATAGCGCGTGATCTGCATGCCTTTGCGGCCGCGCTCGGAGATGAACGCCTCCAGCGCTTCGGGATCGGGCAGGGTGTGCGGCTCGCCGTTTCCAACCCTGACGGTATACGGCATCCCGCCGATGGACCGAATGTCCTCTTCGATCGAGAGCAGCTCTTGGTACTCGGCGGATTCCGCCAGTTCCCAGTCAGCAACTGCCTGGCGTGCAGAAGCACCGGGTCGGAACTTCACGTTGAAGCGGCCGGCGTCGTGGGCCTTCTCCCATTCCACGCTGACGGACAGCGGCATCAAGTCCGGATAGCGCTCTTCCAGGTAATTCTGCAAGCTGACCGCGGCCGCCTCGACGGTCTCGCGATTGCGGAAGTCAGCCAGCGTCATCGCCTTTGCGCGGAGCAATGCGGCAACCACCCGTGCGTCACAACGGCGATCGATCTTTGCCAAGATATTGCGCATGGCGCGAAGGCGTGAAGCCAGGTTGAACAACGGCAAACCAGACATCGGCGCCGACAAGGTATGACCCGTGCTGGCCGCCACAGTCATGTCTTCGATGCCGTTTTCCATCAGGAAGCGGTCGAGAGCGGCTTGATCTTTGAGGTACTGGTACTTCTTGCCTTTGCGCACGCCGAATAGCGGAGGCTGGGCGATGAACAAGTAGCCGTTCTCGATCACGTCCCGCATCTGGCGATAGAAGAACGTCAGCAGCAAGGTTCGGATGTGGCTGCCGTCGACGTCGGCATCCGTCATGAGGATGATTTTGTGATAGCGGAGCTTCGACAGGTCAAACCCGCCGTTGTCACCGATGCCGCAGCCGAGCGCCGAGATCAGCGTGGCCACCTCTTGCGAGGCCAACATGCGGTCCAGGCGCGCGCGCTCCACGTTCAAGATCTTGCCTTTGAGCGGCAAGATCGCTTGAAAATGGCGGTCGCGGCCTTGCTTGGCGCTACCGCCTGCGGACTCACCCTCAACGATGTAGATTTCGGAAATCGTCGGGTCTTTGCTTTGGCAATCGGCGAGCTTGCCTGACAAAGACGAGCCGTCCAGCACGCCTTTGCGCACGACCTCACGGGCCTTCCGCGCAGCATCACGCGCTTTGGCCGCCATCACGGCCTTCTCCAAGATTTTGCGCGCGACCTGCGGGTGCTCTTCGAAGTAGCGACCCAGGTGCTCGGAAACGGCGTTCTCGACGATGCCCTTCACGTCACTCGACACCAACTTGGACTTCGTCTGTGAATCGAAGCTCGCGTCCGGGTGCTTGACGTGGATTACGCAAATCACGCCTTCGCGCGTGTCGTCACCCGTGAGACCGGTCTTGGCCTCTTTGAATAGATTATTGGCGGTACCGTAAGTGTTCAGCGAGCGCGTCAGCGCGGCGCGCAGACCGGTGAGGTGGGTGCCGCCGTCTTTGTTGTGGATGTTGTTCGTGTACGGCAGAATTTGCTCTGCGTACGAGTTCGTCCACTGCAGCGCGAGGTCCACGATTGCCGTGCCTTTGCCGTCACCCGTGGGGAACTCACCGGTGAACGCGATCACGTCCTCGTGGACGGGCTCTTTGGCTTGCGCCAACAAGGACACGAATTCACGAATGCCGCCCTTGTACTGATAAGTCTCTTTGCGGCCCGAGGCGCGCTCGTCCACCAGGTTGACCTGCAAACCGGAGTTCAAAAATGACAGCTCGCGCAAGCGATTGGCGAGGATGTCGTAGTTGTATTCGAGGTTGGTGAAGATCTCGTGGTCGGGCTTGAAGGTCACCTTGGTGCCAGTGGCATCCGACTGACCAATGGCCGCCAGCGGCGCTTGCGGCACGCCGCGCCGATACTCCTGGAACCAGACTCTGCCTTCGCGCTTGATCTCCAAGCGCAGCACTTCCGACACGGCATTGACCGCGCTGACGCCGACGCCGTGCAGACCGGCAGAGACCTTGTAGCTCGAATGATCGAACTTGCCCCCTGCGTGCAGCACGGTCATCACGACTTCGGCGGCGCTCACGCCGCGGTCTTCCATGATGCCGACGGGGATCCCGCGACCGTTGTCTTCACAGGTGATCGAGCCGTCGAAATGCACGGTGACCGTGAAGCCATCGCAGAAGCCAGCGAGGTGCTCGTCAACGGCGTTGTCTACGGCTTCCCAAACCAAATGGTGCAGAGCAGAGCCATCATGTACGTCACCGATGTACATGCCGGGGCGCTTGCGCACCGCCTCCAGGCCCTCCAGCACGGTGATGTTTCGAGCGTCGTAGGTCTCCGCGGATCGCGGTTGGTCTTCTGATGCCTCGGTCGTCAACTTGGAGGTCCTGGGCTGGCGCGAAAGCGGGACAGAGCCACTCGGCAAAACGCCGGAAATGCGCTCGCTTTCGACCCCTTTTTTATAGTCACTTGCGGCGCTCTGCGCAAGCTCAATCCGGCATAAATTCCGCTGGATTTGCTGTTCTTTGGGTGTGCAAATCAGAGCTTCTGGAGGCTGCCGGAGACCAGCTGCCAATCAGCCCGTTCGAGGCTGCTCGCGCCAGGTGTCGGGAACAATTCTGGGCGCGTAGTGGTCACAAAAACTTGGCTCTGCGTTTCGCGCAGAAAGTCGTACACCGCGCCGGTTCGGGCCGGGTCGAGCTCGCTGGAAACGTCATCCAAGAGGAGGACGGGGTGCGCGTGGCGGGCTTCACGGACGCATTCCAGCTCAGCGACCTTCAACGCCAGCGTAAGGATGCGCTGTTGGCCCTGTGAGGCGTGATGACGGGCGGAACGGCCATCTACCATCAATTGAATCTCGTCGCGTTGTGGACCGTAGGAAGCGGCACGCTGGCGAGTGTCGCGCTGGCGGCGTTCGGCTAGCTCGCCCGCAAACTCAGTGACGTCTTGAGTGCTGCCGGGTTTGTATTTGGCGCGCAGTTCGAGGCCGGGTTGCGCCATGCGCAGGAAGGCGGGCGCGAGAGCCGTGATCAGCCGTTCTGCCGCTTCAGCCCTAGCGCGTGCAAAGCGCGCCCCGTGCTCGGCCATGACCTGCTCGTAGGCGTCGAGTTCACGGGCGCTCGGACCGCGGACATCGAGCGCCATTTTCCGTTCTTTGAGGGCACGGGTGTAACGCAAGCGAGCATCCGTGCTGGCCGGGTCCACGTACAACGCGACGCGATCCAAGAGCTTGCGACGCGCCGCAGCGTTTGCGTTGACGAGCTCTACATCACCTGGATGAAAAACGACCGCTGGAGTGCGCGTGGCGTAGTTGGCTAGTCGCTCCGGCTTTTTGCCGTCCAAGAGCACGCTGCGCTCTTTGTGCCCGAGCGTGGCGCGCTGTTCGCGCGTGTGATCCCCGTCTTGAATGCGCGCGCGCACGCTGGCAAATTCTTGTTGTTCCTGGATCAGCGACTCGAGCTTCTCGGCGCGGAAGCTGCGTGTCACCGCTACGAAGTACAGGGCTTCGAGCAAGCTCGTTTTGCCCTGACCATTGTCACCGGAGATCACGTTGAGCCCCGGCGCAGGCTCGAATTCGACGTGCGTGAGGTTGCGGAACGCGCGCGCGGTGACGTTCTGGAAGCGAATCAGCGCCGTCACTCGGGCCCTGGCTCCGCTACTCGGCTCAGATGCGCATCGGCATGATCACGGACAAGTATGACGAACCGCTCTCGACGGCGGGGCGAATCACCGCAGGATCCAGCTCTCCGCTGACCGCGAGCTCGATTTCTTCGGCGTCGACTGCGCCGAGTACGTCCAAGAAGTAGCGCGCATTGAAACCGACCGTGAGCTCGGGACCACTGTAGTCCACGTTGACTTCGTCAAAGCCTTCACCGCTGTCGGGGCTCTCGCTCTCGAATCGCATCTTACCGCCACCGAGGGTGAGCTTGATGCCACCAGTGCGGTCGCTGGCTGCCACAGAAACGGCACGTAGCGCGTCCGCCAAAGCCAGGCGGGGCGCGCGCACCCTCTGCTCGCTGTGCTCGGGAATGACCTGCTGGTACGGCGGGAACTGCGCGTCTACCAGCTTCACGCTGAACTGGAAGCCAGCGAGTTGGAAGAACGCATTCGGACCGCTCTGCGAGATTCGCATCTCGCTCGCGCCGCCCGCTTCGCCTTTGTCTTCCGTCGATTCATCACACAGCCGCTTCAGCTCGAGCACGCCTTTGAGCGGAATCAGCATCGTTGCGGAGGCATGTTTGCCCGGCAACACGGCTTCCATCTTGGACAAGCGGTGACCGTCAGTGGTGACCATGCGCACGCGATCGCCCTCCCACTCGAACAGCGCGCTGTTGAGGTGCAGCCGCGTTTCGTCGGTCGAAATCGAAAAATACGTGCCGGCGATCAGCGAAGACACCGTGGCGATCGGAATCGTCAGCGGCGCAGCGGCTTCGTCCGGTTGCGGCAAACTGGGAAATTCGTCACCTGGAATGCCATGCAGCGTGAAACGACGCGAAGCGCCGACAGCGCGGATCGTGGTGGCTGCGCCGCCCGAAGTGACGATCGAAATCTGACCGTCTGGCATCATTTTTACGCGCTCGAACAGGTCACGTGCGCCGATGGCGATGGCGCCGCCGCTCTCAACCTTTGCCGGGATCTTGCCGCTGACAGCGAGGTACAAATCGGTTGCGGCCAAGCGCAGTTGATCGGTGCCTGAGACTTCGAGCAAGACGTTGCCGAGGACTGGCATGGTGCTCTTTTTATCCGCAACACCCTGGCAGCGCGCGAGTACTCGGAGCAGGTCTTTCTTGGCGACGACGACGTGCATGGGGCGAACACGTCTACCCGTCCCCGGCTTGAGGCGCCAGAGGTCCGTCAGGCCATGCGTGATTCGGCCTTGCGGCCCAGCGGGGGCACTGATGCGCGCGATCTCTTCTCTCTTCTTCTCTCTTATATTTATAAATAGATAGCAGTCTTAGTAGAGCCTGTGGAAACTGTGGAAACCTCCGTAAGGTCCGGAAATGAGACTGGTTATCGCTGAGCGGGCTGTGGATTTCAGCGGGACGCGGCTCGGGGTGAGCACGGGATAACTCAAACGGGCAAGCTTTCCACAGGCGCCGTACCCGGGGCATCCAGAGCCTTCTCCCCAGGCTTTCCAGATGCCCAAAGGGGCTCAAAGAGGGTCTCGAATCAGCCCCGCTCGGCGGCCGATTTCGAGCGTTTGCGCGCGCCGACAAGCCCGGACTGTCTGCGGGTCGTTTTGGAGCGTTCCGCCGGCAAGCCAAGACGAGCAATGGCATCGATCAAATGCACCCGACTCTGCTCGTAGGAACGCGGGCCAATCTTCTCCGCGCGGCGCGCGGCTTCGAGTGCGACCAGCTCGCGCAGCAGGATCTCGCGTGCGCGCTTCTTGTCAGCGGCCGCGTCTTTGCCACCCGCGGCGTCGTCGAACACGCCTTGTGCCGCTAGCGCGCCGACGATGGCCATGCACAGCGCAACCAGCACAGCGACCCACCGCCCCGGCCCCGGCACGGGAATGCCTGAGAGCGTGGCAGTGAAGTCTCGGATCTCCTCATCACGACGCTGCAGTTGCTTCACCGAGACGAGCACACGCTGCCCGTTTTGGTTTGCGGTTGCGATCGGTGGTTGGAAACCATCGACTTCGAGATTCATTGCCGACGAGGCTTCGGCGATCACGCGCATCTCCGCCACGTGGGGGGGCAACGTCATGTGAAATGACGCAGATTCCTCGTCTGATTTCGGCATTTGGAAGCGAAACGACGCTTCGTTCTGGCCCGGCGAGAAGGTGCCTTTGAGGCGCGCTCCAACGCCGTCCACTTGCTCGAAGTGCACGTCCGTCATGCCCTCGATTGCTTTGAAGGCTTTGAAGCCTTTCGGCAGCTGGACCACGACGTCCTTCGGAACCCAAGTGACTTGTCCGACGTTGAACACACGGAACATCACTTCGAACTGGAACACGTCGTCGCGTGTTTCGATGTACTGGTAGCCGCGCATGCCGATCATCGCCTTTTCGATGTTCGGCGTGGACGGGAAGATGTGCAGCACGACGCGCTGGCCCATGTCCTGACGCAGATTGAACGGCGCGGTCTGGTAGCTTGCGGGGCCGGCTGCGACGGTGATGCGGTAAGCGTGGTCACTCCCCTTTTGCAAATCCGTGAAGCGCACGGTGCCAGTGGAGTCCGCTTGAGCGAACTTTTCCGAGCGGGATTCACCCTCCGCGATCTTCTGGAACAGAACGCCCAGGCGCACTTGGGTACCCGCAAGCGGCGCGCCATGCTCGTCGACGATGGTCGCCGAGACGACGCCGGCGTTCAGCGCTGGCGTGGCCTCGCTGACGTCTGCAGCCGCATCCGCGGCCGCCATGCCCGGGTGACCGGGGGGCGCTGCGCCGCCACGCGTCGAGTCAGCATCAGTTGCTTGCGCAGGTGCGCCGTGCGCTTGCGCCGCGGGGCGTGCTTGCTGTTTCGCGCTCGGCGCGGCGCTTCCGCCGGGTACCGGGTTTGCGGGTGGCGCGGCCCAGGCGCTCGCGGCGCAGAGCAGCGAGGTGAGCGTTACGGCAACGAAGCGCTGGAGCGGCTTCACGGGTTGTCCTCGGCCTCGGTGACGGCGTCGAGCGGCGTCCCGCAGGCTTTGCAGAAGCGCGCGTCGAGCTCGTTTTTTGCCTGACAGTCCACGCACTCGCGCGTGTTGGGTGCCGCCTTGTTGTCGGGTTTTTCCGCAGATTTCTGAGGTTCCGAGCCCGCAGCCGGCGATGATTTCTGTTCTTCGCTCGGGTCCGCGCTGGTAGCGGCTGAGACGCTTGCCGCGCTCCTGGCTGAGGCTTTGGTGAGGCGGCGTTCGAGCTCGCGCTCGACTTGCTTGCGCCCTTCCGCCAAATTTTCGTCAAGTGTTTGCATCAGCCGTTTGGCTTCGGCGCGGTAACGGGCCGAGTACTCGTGGAAGTCGTCTTCGCTGATCTTTCCGACGCTGCGTTCGTACTCGAGGTCTTTCAGCGCGCGCAGCACAGCGCGCTTCTGCTCTTCTTCAGCCGAGCGCGCGCCCAAGCTGAACGCTTCTTCGAACGTCAGCTCGGATTCACCGGCCAGCGCTTGCACGCTGCTCCAAAGCAGCCAAATCACCAGCAGGAGCGCGCTGGCGGCGAACGTCAGCACGACGAGTTGAACGCCGTACAAATTGCCCAGCACGATGGCAATGGTCAGCGAGAGGAGTGGCGGAGCCCAGCGGGGCAGGCGCATGCGAGGCGAGTCGTTCATCCGTCAGTTGCGCGGCTTTTTAGCATTGTCTCGTCGACGCCGTGTGACCGAGACCACTGATCCAAGTACCAGACCGGCCAAGCCTGCCATGCCTAGGCCCGCTGACGGTAGCTGACGTTGTAGCGTGGCCTCACTGAGCCCGGTCATTTGTGTTCCCACGTGGGAGTTAGCGGGACGCTCGTGCGCGAAGGCCATGCTCGGCGCCATCGCAATCCAGACCGCGAACGCGGTGCCCGCCGCGACCCCCGCGCCGGCTCGAACGTACGACCACGCGCCGATTTCTCCGAGGCTGAGCTCGGGGAACAAGGAGGTGATAGTCCCGGTCATCAAGATCAAGAGGCCAACCCAGATCCACGAAACCAAGGGGTTCACGTGGAACTGAAAGACGGCTCGCTTCGTCTGCGGATCGACCTGACCGACGACCGTGTACAGGTCCTCGCGCAGCGAGCGCATCATGCTCACTTCGGTGGTTGGACCGTCCGGCTGCGATTGATAGAAGAACTTGGCCGGGCTAACTCGGCCCAGGTGCTTGCCGGCGCGCACGACGTCTACGTCCGCGAAGAGCATGCGTTTCTCGATGTCGGCTTGCTCTTCGGCGCTGCACTTCGGGTTGCCGGGGCACATGCGCGAGCCAAGGTACGTCAGATCATACTCGCCGATGTGGTAGTGGTCGCCGGGCACCATCGCTGTCTCGCGATCGATGTCCCAGGCCGTGCCCGTGAAGCCCACGAACATGGATACGATGCCCAAGTGCACGATGTAACCGCCGTAACGACGACGGTTTTTCTCGATCAAGCGAAACAGCGCGACGCCGATCGACTCCGTCTCACCCTTCTTGCTGGCCACCGTGCGTCGCGCCTTCACGCCGCGCACGAACTCTTGCACGATCACCGCGACGTTGAAGGCCGCGAGCGCGATGGTGATGCCGGGCAGCGTCGAGCCCGTCTTCTGAATCACGAGCCCCACGAAGCCCGGGTAGAAAGCGTCACGCGCAACCAAGGGCGGGTAGCCGAGGTAGCCACCGAAGATGGCGTGCAAGACGACCATCACGGCCATCGCGATCAAGGGCGCGCGGAACGCCTTCTTGATTGAAGTGCCGCTAGTTTTTCGCCAACCGAACAGCGGCGCCATGCCCATGAGCGCGAAGATGATCAGGCCGATGGGGCCCATCCAACGGTTGAAGTGAGGCGGGCCGACAGTCGCGCTCTCGCCCCAGAGCTCGCTGATTTTGGGGTACATTGTGGACACGAGGATGAAGGTCATCCCGCCCAAGAGTGCCCAGTTGTTGGCCACGAACATGGCCTCGCGGCTGGCCACGGATTCGATCTGCCCTGTGCTCTTCAGGTCTGGGAGGCGCCACACCATCAGCCCGAGGCTGGTGCCCAAGATCACACCCATGAAGTACACGAAGTAGGTGCCGATGCTGCTCTGCGCGAAGGCGTGCACACTGGTGATAATGCCGGCGCGTGTCAGGAACGTACCGAAGATGGTCAGGAAGAACGTGAGGCAGATCAAGAACACGTTCCACACGCGCAGCATCGGGCGGCGCTCTTGGATCATGGTCGAGTGCACGTAGGCGGCGGCCGTGAACCAAGGCAGGCAGGCCGCGTTTTCCACTGGGTCCCAGGCCCAGAAGCCGCCCCAGCCGAGCTCCTCGTATGCCCACATCATGCCCAGGATGTTGCCGATGGACAGGAACAGGAAGGCGAACAGCATCCACTTGCGAACAGCGACCACCCACTCATTGTCCAGGCGACGCGTCACGAGCGCCGAGACGCAGAACGCAAAGGGCACGGAACAGCCTACAAAACCCATGTACAGGCAGGGCGGATGAATGATCATCCAATAGTTCTGCAGCAACGGGTTCAGGCCTTCGCCGTCCGGCCGCGCGCCGGCGATGCTCGTCTCGAACGGGTTTGCGGCGAACAGCATGAGCATCGCGAAGAAGCCGACGATCACCATCAGGGTGGCGATCACGTACGGCTGTAACTCGCGGTAGCGCCCCTTCAGCCAGATCACGCATGCGGTCACGTAGCCGGACAACAGGAGCGACCACCAGAGCAGTGAGCCGTCCTGGCCGCCCCACAACGAGGTGAGCAAGTACGCTGTCGACATGCGGCGGTCGCTGTAATGAGCGACGTAACGAATGCGGAAGTCGTGCGAGACGAACGCGTACGAGAGGAGCAGCACCGCGAACAGCACTAAGGCTGACGTCGAGTACGCACCCAGTCTTGCTGCTTGCAGCAAGCGTGGCCGGCCACGGCCCGCGGCCAGGGCGACAGCGAAGGTATACGCGGCGGCGATGAGAATCGCGTACACGATTCCCGTGCCCAACTCAGGGAGTGATTGCCACATGGGGGGCGGAGCTTAGCGCGAAGCGATGCCTCGCGGGAGCACAGCGGCTCGCTTATCGGGAGCCCGGCTCCCTCCCCAACGAAGTGAATTCATTGGGGGCCCACCCTTTGGTTTGGGTGGCCACCCCCAAAACAGGGACTGCCGACCGCGAGGGGACCGACAAAAGCCAACCGGAAGACGACTCAACGCTGTGCGGGAATACTCACTCCGCCTTGTCGGTTACGCTGGTTCCGACGGGGTCGCCATGGCACACGCGGCGAATGTTGCCCGGGACCATCTTGAAAACGCGGATCGGCAGGCCGTTTTCACGGCACAAGGCCACTGCGGTGGAATCCATCACGCCCAGATGATCGTTCAAGAAGCGATCGTAGCTGACCCTGTTCAGTAGCTTGGCGTCCGGGAAGCGACGCGGGTCGCGGTCGTATACGCCGTCCACCTTGGTGGCTTTGAGCAGGCAGTCGGCGTGGATTTCCATGGCACGCAGGGAGGCCGCGGTGTCGGTCGAGAAGTACGGGTTACCAGTGCCAGCCGCGAAAATTACGGCGTGACCGCGATCCAAGTGACGCATGGCGCGGCGCCGGATGTACGGCTCCGCCAGCTGTTTGATCTCGATCGCGGTCATCACGCGCGTGGGCACGCCGCTGCGCTCGAGCGCGTCTTGCAACGCCAGTGCGTTGATCACTGTGGCGAGCATGCCCATGTAGTCGCTCTGCGCGCGAT
>JBDTJC010000038.1:0-4682 GCA_039936055.1 Polyangiaceae bacterium
TCTTCGCGAGGTCACGGGTCGCAAGCGCGATCAACGCTTCGTGGCCAGTGAGATCATCGCGGTCGCTCACTCGGACTGAACCAGACCGGTCGATTGCTTCCAGTCACCCCATGAAAAGCCAACCAACGTTGGCCTTTGCAGCGTAGCGCGCCCTAGTAGAAGAGTTTAGAACCGCTGCCTCGTGAACGGGGCGATAGCCCGTGGTCTTTTTGATGGTCACGCGCCTCGGCGCGCCTCGGCGTAGCCTTCGGCGTCGCGCTACGGAGAGCAACGCGCGAAAGACCCCGCCTGAGCTGCTCGCGGCGCCACGTCCGCGCGCGCGTCGTCGACGCCTAGGTTGAGGGCGCGGGCTCCGGGAGATGCGCCTGCGCAGCGCGTAAGTACGCTCGACGGTGCGGGCCCCACCACTCAAGTCGCCACCGAACAAGCCATTGGTTTCCCGCTTCGAAACGCTCCGCGTGCAACGGCGAATGCGCGACGAAGTCCGACAAATCATCCGGGCTGATGGCGACCTTGAGCTGCACCAGGTCATTCATCCCATTTCCACGTACGAGGCTTTTTGGCTTTGCGAGCCCTAACCGCGGCGAACGGGACGATGATGGAGCCGACGGGCGCCAATGGGCTAGGCTCCAGTGCGTGGAGCGACCTTGAGACTTCCGCGCCCAGCTCGCGCCAATCGCCTGGTACCGATACATGTCTGAGCCTGCAGGTCTTGCCGCGTTCATACGTCTCTCGAAAGTGGCTTATGCAGCCTTCCTCGAGACACCTGCGGGCCTTGATGCGGCGCGCCTGGCGATGCTGGCTGCGGACGACATCGAGACCGTGTTCGCGCTGCGCTACATGCCCAAGCAGCGCGGCGTCCTGGTCTGTGCCTTCGATCAGTACACCGGGCCAGAAGCTTGGTGTGGCTCGCCTGTTTTCGCCTTGTGCAATCAGCTCGCCAAAGCAAAGGACAGCGCGGAGGAGGACGTGCTGCTCATTTCCACGGGGATCTTGAACTATGTCGCCGAACCCATCGCATTCGCGTTTGGGTTGAAAGACCTTGGCGTGTCGCCCATCGCGCCGCCGAACTGGAACGAACCGCGACTACGCGAACTAGATGCGCTCTTGCGGACCCGCGTGTTCCAGGTTCTCGATGAGGGCGAGACCAAAACGCGCGCCTTAACCCGACTTGTCGACCCCACGGTGCGAAAACTAGCGCGGTCAGTGGCGAGAGATGCACTCGTTCGCGAGCGAAATGCGGCAATTGCGGCTGCGACGGAGGCCGCCGCGCGCGGACAGCGCGTCGCCCCGGTGCCAGTCGGTCGGGAGCTGGTGTTCGACGGACGTGTCGTGCGCGAGGTCGACACTATCGATGGGGTACTCGAGGGCGCGGACCCCTACACCGTACGGCGGCTATCGCGCTGGGTCGTCGCAGATCAACGCACGGTGTGGTGGCAGGGCAGGGTGGTGCCGGAAGCGCTCGGCGCAGGCTTCCGCACGCTGGGCGGAGTGGATTACATCTATGCGAAGGACGCGTGTCGCGTCTACTTGGAAACTCACTTGGGCTTTCAGGTCATTCTCGAAGCCGATGCGGCATCATTCGCCGACCTAGGTTTTGGCTACGCCCGTGATCGGTTCAACTACTTTTATCACGACCAGATCCTCCAAGGTGTCGGGCAGCGCGCGACGCTCGATGCCTGTGGATTTCTGCGCGGGGAAGCGACTGTCATCCATTCCGGTTTCGTACTACCGCTTGATGCCGATTCGTTCGAGGTACTCGCCTTCAGCGATGCGACCAATCCGTTCATGGGCCAATTCAGACTCAAGGATCGCAACGGGACCTATACCTACGACAGCAGGAAGCGCCTCTTCGCCACCGAGTAGTCCTGCGGCCTGTGCAGGTCTGGCGGTCTGGCGCGCCGAGCAGAAGAGTTCAGAATCCGCCGCGTCGCGAAAGACGCGAGATCGCGCGCGCCGACGCACGCCGACGCACGCCGACGTTCAGGCTTTCGCTCGACGAAAAGCCAACCAACGTTGGCTCTTTGCAGCGTAGCGCGCCCCGGAGGATTCGAACCTACGACCCTCGGATTCGAAGTCCGGCGGTCGAGATGCGTTATGAAGCCTCGGGAGGCTGCGGCGTGAGCGCGGATACACGCGCGGACACAATAGGGAACGGGTAGAGCGTATGTGCCCGCGAGTATCACTGGCACGCCTTGATCTTGAAGGCCGCATCGGTGTCGTGCACGAAGCCGCGGGGTCGCGAATCGCCGGTTGCCTTTTGTCTGTTTGAGCTTCTCGCTCCCAGACTAAAGGGTCGAAATAGGAAATCGCAAAAATGGACGCGATGTACTGGAGTAGCGAAAGCATGTGCAGGCAATTGTGGCGCGCACGCGTCGTCGTCATCATCAAACCAGCGCTCGAAAGGCCAAGCGTCCTACTCCGTCGGGCTCGTCGCCCCGCTTCGACCACTGGAAGAAGTACTACGCCGAGCACCTGCCGCTGGACGTGCCGTTTTGCAACACGCATAAGCACGCAAGGCCATTGAACCTATCTCACGTCCGCGTTGACAATCTCCGCTGAAGCTTCTAGGAATCACGCGGAAGTAGTCCGCGTCGATCGGGGTCAGCTGGCGCGTTGAGTTTGGGAATTCGAAAGCAAGGGGAAATGCGCATGGGCGGTCCATTGAATTTTAGAAGATGGTTAGTGCTTTTGGCGGCCTGCTACATGGGGACGGCAACGGTAGGCTGCGGGAGCGACGACCAGACGGGCATTGGCGAGAACATCGGCAAGTCCTCGTCCGCCTTAGTGCTCACACAGCGCGTAACGTTGTCGGTGCCGCGAGGCGCTGATTTTCGCGCGGTAGGTTGGGCCGCAAATGGCTCCCTACAGGTCGGGGATCGCGCGCAGTTGCAGACCGCGACAGGTTTTGCCCCATCGTGGAACACCGCGACGACGCTAAGTGATTTTGGTGTCACTTCCCAGATGGGCAGCATCACGAGCTTTGCGCCTGTCAACCTTCGGGACCGAGCCACGGTAACGGGCTCCGTCGTCTCCGGTGGTGCGATCACCAAGGGCAACGGGGCAGTCATTACCGGTACAGCCACCCCCTTCGTTGTGTTCCCGGCACTCGACCAAACATCTTGGAGTGTCTCTTTCACGCAATCTACACAGAATGTGACGCTGACGCGGGGGCAGGTTTCGAGCCTCACGCCTGGCTCGTATTCCAACCTAGTCGTGAACGCGAGCGCGGAACTCACGCTGCGCAGCGGGACGTACTTCTTCGATTCGTTCGATCTCGAACCTCAGGCAACGATCAAACTGGACCAAAGCGCCGGCCCTGTCTTCATCTATGTTTCCAACGGTGTGGTTTATCGCGGCGCGGTCACGCCCGTTTCTGGTCCCATCCAAGCTGATAAGTTCATCCTCACGCTCCTAGGCACCACGCCCACCGTGATCGAGTCAACTTTCAACGGAACCTTGGTGGCGCCCAAAGCGGCCGTACGCCTCGGCGTTGGTGGTGGCATTCACTCCGGCAGCGTCTTCGCTAAATCACTACAGGTGGACCCGGACGTAAGGTTCAAGGTTCGTCCCGTTCTCCGGCTGGGACAAGATCGTGTTCGATGTGACGCCGTTGCTCAGCTGCGTGGAGAAGCGAGCCGACAACACATATGCTGCGGTTCTCGGCTACGACAATCCGAACCCGAAACCAGTGACGATCGCCATCGGCAGCGAGAATAGCTTCCAGACAAATCCGGCAAATCGCGGACAACCGGTCTCCTTTTTGCCGGGCCATCTCGCGAGCGAATTCAGCGTGGATTTCACGGGTACCACGCCCATGGTGTGGAACCTGAACGGGAGGACCCTCGCAATCGCGACATCGGCGACGCCTTGCCCGAACTCGATAACCACCTCCTTGGTGCAGGACACAACTGTGGTGCTGGGGACGCCGGCCGCCAACTTCGGAAACGCTACGACGCTCACCGTCGGGGATGGCAGCGACGCATTTGTGCAATTCGACCGTGATCAGGTCAGGAGGACGATCGGTGCTGGGCGCTACGTGGCTAAGGCCTCGTTGATCTTCACGCAGGCCAGCGGTACCCAGCCGAAAATCGACGCGCTGGCAATGACGAAGCGTTGGACGGAACTCGGAGCCACGTGGAATTGCGCCAACGACACGGACGCGAGTCCGAGCGGTCAGAGCTGCCCCCCTGGAAATACTTGGAAGCTGGACCGGGACGACTTTACCCAAAAGAACCCCTGGCTCCTGCATTCGGCCGCGCGCAGCGTGGTGGGGACGTACGCTGGTGGCAAAGTGACGTTCGACGTCACGCGGGATATATGGAATTTGCTTGGTAGCGAGGGCTTTCAGCATCCCGCTGCTTGGGCGCTTCTGAAGCAAACCGGCTCTATTGGCACCGCAGTTCTCGCGTCCCGCGAGTCAGGCACAGCGCCGCAACTCGTGCTGACACTCGCGACTCGCCCTCAGACAGCAGCGCCAATGAGCATGTCGGTCGATACCGCTCTCAAGCCAGCTCAGGCCACCGTGCCTCCTCTCGCGGACGGCACGACACGTACCGTGGCGACCTTGCAGGGACCTCACGGCCCCCAAGCTGACTTCGTAGAGCGTGAACTGCTCTTCAACATCACCAGTGATGCGGAACTTCCCCCTATTCTTGCCCGTTGGGGTGGCGTGGTCGTTC
>JBDTJC010000039.1:0-38786 GCA_039936055.1 Polyangiaceae bacterium
CGCGGCTAGGTGGCCCCGGGGGATTGCTCCCCCAGGGCTCCCACGGACCCGGACGTGCGGATTTCCCGCATCCGGTTCGTCAGTTCATGGTTTCACTGAGAGATAGACCGAGTGCACGACACGAGCGGGTGGCAGAGGAAATACCTCGAGCAACCGATTCATGCGCGCCCAGGTCAACGCTGTTTTCCACGATCGTCGGTTGAGCCACTTCTGCCAGATGCGTCGGACGAGGAAGCGCAGCAGCGAGAGTGCTCGCGCGTTGCCTGTGATCCCGTAGTACGCATCGTGACCCCGCAGCTTCCGACTCAGCGCGGTGTGTTGTTCCTTGATTGGCAGATGACGGTTCGCGCTGCACCACGCCGAAATGCGTTTCAGCGTGCGGCTCAGGCGAGCTGTCATCGTCTTGCGCGTGACCACCCAGCTGCCCTTTCGAGACAAGCCCCAAAAGTGCGTGAAGCCCAGCAGATCGAAGCTTGTACGTTCACTGCCTGCACCACCACCGAAAGGGGGCGGGCCGGAAGGACGCACGAAGCGAATCAGCCGTGTTTTCTCTGGATGTAGTTTCAGCCCGTATTTCTCGAATCGCTTCGAGAGCACGGCCTCTACTCGGCGCGCGTCCTCTTCCTTCTCGAAGAGCAACACGAAGTCGTCTGCGTATCGCACGAGCGAGGTACGACCGCTCATCCGCGGACGCACATCACGCTCCCACCAAACGTCGAGCACTTCGTGCAAGTAAACGTTCGCCAGTAGTGGCGAGATCACCCCGCCTTGTGGCGTGCCGGTTTCGGGGTGGCGCACCACGCCCTTCTCCATCACGCCTGCGTTCAGCCACTTGCCAATCAATCGAAGCAACGCGCCATCACTCACCCGCTGGCTCAGCACCTCACGCAGCTTGGTGTGGTCCACGGAGTCGAAAAACTTCTCGATATCCGCCTCCAATACCCAGCCGCCTCCCAGCGCCATCGTCTCCTTCCACAACGCTTGAAGCGCGTCGTGTGCTCCGCGACCGGGCCGGAAGCCATACGAGCAAGGATAGAAATCCTGCTCGTAAACGGCCTCCAAAACCATCGCCACCGCCTTCTGAAGAATCTTATCCTCGAAAGTCGGGATCCCGATCGGCCGGGTCTTCGACCCATCTCCTTTCGGAATATGCACACGCCGCACCGGCGGTGCTCGGTACTGATCGCCGGACTTCACACGGTCGAGCAGCGCTCGGAGATTGCTCTCCAAGTTCTTCGCGTACTCTTCCGCAGTCTGGCCGTCCACTCCCGTGGCTCCGTCTTTGCGCACCCGGTGGTGCGCCTCGCGCATCCACCCCAAGTCGATGTGGTGCGCAAGCGTTTGCAGACTGACGCCGGGCATTCGCCTTGCCAGTGCCGCTATCCGTTCGAGTTTCGTTGAGACAGTTATCAGGCTCGGTGTCCCGCCCATCTTTCCTCCGCACGGTTCCATGACCAGGCAGCGCCTTCCCTCCGTGGGGTCGCTTGGGCAGCTATCCCCGCTTCATCGGTACTACGCGCTGCTACGACTTCTCGTCACTCGTCTCGATTCACCTCGGTTTTCCTTGGTTCCGCGATACCGACTGAAAAAAACCTTCAGCCGGAAGTGCCGAGATCTCCCAGGTTCCTGGGTAACCCTTTGCACCTATGCCGCGCTCTACGACCCCGGCCGGATCTTCGTGCCTAGCCATGAGGACGAGCCAACACGGGGAGTAGCGGTTACCGGCGACTTTCGTCCGCGACATCAGTCGCTGCCGGTGCCTCAGTCCGCACTGTCTCGCTGTCTCGCCGCCTCGTGGCACGTCGATGCTGCCCCCGCTTTGGTCAACCTCGAGGGCTCCAGCAGTTATTTTCTTTCGGGGCTCAATCACGCGGCCTCAGCGCTCGCTGTCTACGCTTCGCAGCCCGCCTCACGACGAACCACGCAAGACTCGCTTGCAGCCGGTGGCCAACCTTTACTGCGCGGGATTGGTTACCCGCCGGGTTACTTTCGAGGTTTCAACTCATGTTTCCTCCTCGGCCAAGCTTGCCTGGCGCAATGACCATCAATAAACAAGCAAAGCGCGGCGTGGAGCTCGATATCAGCTCAATTCGAGCTGCGGAAAGGGGCAGTCTGACCGCGAACCAATTTTGCCGATCCGTTCGCAGTCACGCGCAACGGCGCGCTCGCCAAGCTCTTCTGTACCGAGTCTCCGGGTTGAACAGCCGACATGCAAAATTCGTCATCACAGGACACCCACGCGATTTGTGAGATGGCAGGCCGTGATTCCCCTTTCAACAAGCTACACTCGCGAGCGCTTCTCGTGACCCAATGCTGACGTCTGTCGGCACTACGTGAATCACTAGCACGGGGCGCTGCCGACGTGGGATCGGGCGATCGTCAGGAATCCGATGAAATATTTTGCTGCTGGTTTGGGGTTGTTCTCTTTGTGTGCGGTCGCTTGCTCGGGGTCTAGCAACTCCAAGCCTTCGGGCGCCTCGGGCAGTGCGGGGAGCTTCGCCGGTGCAAGCGGCGCGGCCGGCGCCACCAGCACGGGGGGCTGCACGGCGAACGAGGACTGCGCAACGGGCGTGTGCAGCGACGGCACGTGCCAGGAAGTGGTCTGTGTTCCGAACACGACCTACTGCGCGAACCAAGCGGTGAGCGTGTGCAGTCCCGACGGCACGCTGCAGGGCGTGACTCAGCATTGCGCAGCAGGCCAGTATTGTCTCGAAAAGGCGGGCATGGCTTCGTGTAGCCCGACCGTTTGCTTTCCGGGGGACCCCATGTGCGTAGGCAACGTCGCCACCGCATGCCAACCGGACGGCTCGGGGCCCAAAACCGGCGGCACCGACTGCGCGAAGTCGAACCAACTCTGCTATGCGGGTCTGTGTAGCGATCAGTTGTGCACGCCCGGTCAAAAGCTGTGCGACAACGGCAGCCTCTTCCTGTGCGCGGGAAACGGCACTTCGCGGGCGTTGGTCGACACCTGTGCTTCAGGGCAGGTCTGCGACGCGGCGCAAGGCAAGTGCGTGTCGAAGATTTGTGATCCCGGAAAGATGGGCTGTGACTCAACGCGGCTCGTCGCCTGCAACGCGGCGGGCAGTGCTTGGGTCCAGAGCGGCACGGATTGCGCAGACAAGCAAGGCGTATGCGTGTCAGGAAGCTGCGTTGCAGTCGTGTGTACGCCCGGCACCAAGTTCTGCAAGAGCAACACCGTCTACTCCTGCAGCTACGACGGCACGAGTCAGACCGCGTCCCAGAATTGCGGGAACACCGAGCACTGCTTCGAGGACCTCGACTACGCTTACTGCAATAGTTTGGCGTGTTCGCCCGGTCAACCGAGCTGCAACGGCAACCTGCTCAGCACGTGCAACGCCGACGGTTCGGATTGGTTGCCCGGCGGCACAGACTGCTCGCTCACGAGCGCGGTGTGCATGGACGCGCAGTGCACGGCCGCTGTGTGTGTCCCCGGCGAGTTATTCTGCAAGAACGGCAGCGTGCAGCAGTGCAACGACGGCTTGTCGTACTCGCAGTCTCAGTTTTGCGCGCAGGACACCTACTGCTTGAAGCATGGCAACGTCACCGATTGCGCGCCCACGCCCTGCAAGGCTGACACCGACGCTTGCGCTGGAGAAAAGCTCGGTCATTGCGCATCAGACGGCTTGACCGTCGCGCCCACTGCCGATTGCGGTGCGCAAGGCGAAGTGTGCGCGCTCACCGGCTGCGCCGCGTCTGCGGTGGACACCGTATCCGCTGCCAAGCAGATCGGAACCGCGAGCTCCGGTGAGATGATCGGGGACGTGATCTTGGTGCACTCCGCGCGCAAGCTCACCACGATTGAGGCGGACGTCTCGATGCCCCAGCCGCGCACACTGATCTGGGCGGTGTACGAAGGCACCAACGCCGATCTGAACGGCGAGTTCGACCTCAAATATCAAACGAGCACCTCGGGCACGGGCGCTGGCTTTCAGTCCTCGGGTCCGATTAGCGTCCAGCTCGAAGCAAACAAGACTTACTTCATCGGCGTGAGCGCGAGCGACGCAATCGTCTACTATTATGACGACCTGACGAGCCCGCCCTCGCTCAACTTCGCTCACGTCATCGGCGGCTACGACACCAGCGTCAGCCCCCTCTTCGACTACGAAAACGAATTTCCCTACGCCTACCGCCTACGGCTAACCACGACCGCGCCGTAGTCGCGCCTGCTGGCCCTGCGCCCGGGGGCTTGAACCGCAGAGAGAGCAGAGGCTCTGAGGGCCGCAGGCGGCGGGAATTTCGCGAGCTGAACAAGACGGCGTGGCAGCGGCGTTCGAGAACGCGGACTTCAGTCGCAGCCAAGCCGTTGACGGGGCGGGCTGAGAAATTTGACGCCGCCACCGCACATCGCCGCGAAATCCGCGAGGATCCCCGACCTGCATGCGACGGCGGTCGGGTTGTCATGGCGCTTGCATTGGCCCCGACGGCTGATGTCATTTCTCGCTCCACCCGATCCCAGCGCGAAGCCGGGCGACCATGTCGAAAACGTTTCGCCGCAGGCGCTGCCGGTCCCCAGCGAGGGGTACGCTTCAGCGCAACGCGACTTCCCGCGGTTTCGCCTGCTCGACGACGCGACTTCGACCACGCTGATCGTTCGCGTGCCGGGCTTCGCTCGAAGTGATTTGAGCATTACCTGGAAGGATGGGCTGCTCGAGCTCAGCGGTCGGGCGCGAAGCCATGTACCGGACGGCTTCAGTACTGTTCGGCAAGGCAGAGCGTCGGGCGACTTTCGTCGCACGATCCAGCTATCGCGGGACGTCGTCCGTTTCTCCGCCGACGCGCGGCTCGAGCACGGCGTGCTGATCATCCGGCTGCAAAAGCGAAACCCCAGCGGGCGAACGCTGATTCCGCTGTGCACGACTTGAGTACTAGGCCAAGCATGAATCGCCAAGCGAGAGATACGTTCGACGAGTCTGCGGTGACGCGACTACGCAAATGGAGCGATGCCCCGAGCTCGGGTTTCTTCGTTGCAGCGGGCAGAGCGGATGCCGGTACGCCGGCAAAGCAGCCCGTCTTCGATTTGGCCCAAATGTTCGATTTTGACGTCTTCGATGCCACGCACGCCACTCTGATCCTGATCGATCTGCCTGGGGTGCTGCCGCAAAATAGCTCGATCGCCCTCGAGAACGGACTCCTGCACGTCCAGGTGCGGGTCGACGTGACGCCGGAAGCCTCCCGCACCTGGCCGCCCGGGGCGTACGACGCCAACTTCGAAATCCCAGCGAACACCGAGGCAGAATCGATTGCCGCCGTCTTCGACAACGGGTTACTCAAGATCCGCATCGCAAAGCACGCCACCGGAAGCGGGCGCATCGAGATCGCTAGCGTGGGAGAAGAAGTCGTCTGGATCGATTGAAGCCGCAGACGCTTCCGCGCTAGGTGTGAATCGTGGCCACGAATCGGGAGAAATCACTCAGTAAGGTGCCGGCCGTTACGCTTGGGTTTTGGGTGATCAAAATCGCTGCAACGACGCTCGGCGAAACAGGCGGCGATGCCGTGACGATGACCTTGAATTTGGGGTACTTGGTCGGTACCGCGATCTTTGGTGTCGTCCTCTTGGTCGCCGTAAGTGCTCAGATCCGCGCCCAAAGGCTGCACCCTTTTCTGTATTGGGGCGTGATCATCGCCACCACCACGGTGGGCACTACCCTCGCCGACTTCCTGGATCGGTCGCTTGGGATCGGCTACCTGGGCGGGGCGTCGATCCTCTTCGCGTTGGTTCTCGGGTCGCTCGCTCTTTGGTACAAGACCTGCGGCTCTGTCTCCGTTGAAACAGTGTCATCACCCCGTGTGGAGGTCTTCTACTGGGTGACCATCGTTGTCTCTCAGACATTGGGCACCGCGCTCGGTGACTGGATGGCCGACGACACGGGCCTAGGCTACGAAGGGGGAGCGCTGGTGTTCGCTGCTGGCCTGGCCCTGGTGGTCATCGCCCACTTCTACACGAAGGTGTCACGGACGCTGCTGTTTTGGGCTGCCTTTGTCTTGACGCGTCCGCTTGGTGCGACGGTGGGGGATCTGCTCGACAAGCCCCGTGCTCAAGGCGGCTTGGCCGTCGGTCGCTTCGCAGCATCCGGCGTCCTCGTCGCGTTCATCATGGTCTGTATTCTGCTGATTCCTCAGCGTGCGGGCACACACCCCGGCGCATCGGAGTCATCGACCTGACAGGTTTCACCGCGATAGCTTGCGTCGTGCACAGGCGACCGGGCTGAGGCGCAGCGCGTCCTCGCCGCGGCCGAAATTGATGGGGACGCGCGCATCTCATTGTGGGCGCTAGCGCGGCCCTAGCTCGCGCGCCCCGCGCCAGAGCGAGATCGACAACAGCAAGATCGCAGCTGCCGGCATCAACCACCAGGCATTGATTTGAGCGTGCACTAGGCGATGGGTAGTACCCAACACCAAGACCACGCCGAATGCGATCACCCAGTCGTCACCGACGATGAAGTCGTACCAGAAGAGCAGCAAAGCCTTCGCGTAGCGCACGAGCTAAGTCCCTTCCCGCATCGTGATCGTCTCGACCGCAATCAACACGAACGTTGCCGTGATCGCTCCGAGCATTGAGGCACGCCAGCCGCGGGTCACGCCCACTGCGAGGATCACCGTCAACGCTTCCACCGCTTCCACTGCACAAGCGAGGAACGTCGAGAACACGAGAAGGAGCGCGCTCGTCGTCACTTGCCTCTCTTACCAGCCAGGCATGTCTTTTCCAGTGTGGCGGGGGCCCGCGCCGTCGCTCGATGGGGGAGGCGCCGGGGTCGGCCCGCCGCTCAGGGCAGCATGTTGCAGTTCGTTACGGAAATGAAGGATCGAGTGTCAGGAGGCGAATAGCCAGAATTGATGTGTAAGCTGGCAGCCGTGAGCAGTAGGGCGCAATGCCACGTCGTCGCACTGCTCTTACTAGCCGGCTCATTCGCTGTGAGTTCGCTTGCGGCTCGTTCGGTGTCCGGTCAAGAAGCGCGGACTGGAAGCGTTGCGCCTCGGGATACGACGCCACCGAAGCCTCTCTCTGGCCTGGAGGTTCCGTATCCGCCGACCGCCAGCGGTGAGGCGACGGTCGTACTCACCGTCACGGTCGAGCGCGATGGCACGGTGAGCGCGGTCACGCCGAATGCGAACCACGAGCCGTTCTCAAGCGCGGCCGTCGCGGCGGCTGGGAAGTGGCAATTTCAACCGGCGCTGCGACGCGGGGCGCCCGTTCGAGTCCGGATCCGAGTCGCGGTCGATTTCCACCCACCAGGCGCCGTTGAGGACGAGCCAGCACCTGACACCGAGAACGGCGCCGCGAACGCGCCCGCGAAAACGGGCGCAAGCTTGCCGCGGCAACGCAAGCCGCATGGGATCGAGATACAAGTCCGAGGCATCAAGATGGACCCATCGCGAACGGCCACGCTGTCACGCGCAGAGGTGCGGCAGATCCCAGGCACGTTCGGCGACCCGTTCCGAGCCATCGAGATCATGCCGGGCGTCACGCCCATTATTTCTGGGCTGCCCTTCTTCTTCATCCGCGGCGCGCCACCCGGTGATGTCGGCTACTTTTTGGACGGCGTCCGCGTGCCACTGCTGTTTCACATTGGCGTCGGGCCATCGGTGATTCATCCGGCTTTGATCGATCGGGTCGATCTCTATCCCGGCGGCTATCCCGCGCGTTTTGGCCGCTTCAGCGGCGGGATTGTCTCGGGCGAGACGGTTCCGCAAGCAAGCGAACTGCATGGTGAGTACAACCTACGCCTGTTCGACGTCGGCGCGTTGATCGAGACCCCATTCGACGACCACCGCGGCGACCTCTTGCTTGCCGGGCGCTACTCGTACACTGCGGCGTTGCTCTCGCTGCTCAACTCCAGCTCTGAGCTGGATTACTGGGACTACCAAGCGCGGGCCAGCTACCAGCTGACCCCCAAGGATACCGTTAGCCTGTTTGCGTTTGGCTCGTACGACTACCTCGGCGAACGCACGGCCACGCAAACCCTGACGCTCTTTGGCACCGAGTTTCATCGTGTCGATGTGCGCTACGATCACGAACTCTCGCAAGACGGCAAACTGCGCGTGGCTGTCACCGGCGGCGAGGATCTGTCGCGCTTGCCCGATGACCGCTACGTGCGAGACCGCCTGCTCGGAACGCGTTCGGAGCTGAGCCTCCGCGTGAGCCCGGACGCACTCTTGCGCTTTGGCTCGGACGTGCAGCTCGACGCCTATGATGTGCAGTTCAATACTAGCGGGCTGGGGCCGGCCGCAGCACGCGCCGCGGGCCTGTTTCCGACGCGCACCGATCTCGCCAGCGGCACGCGGGCGGATCTGGTGCTGAGCTTAGGCGACCGCTTGCAAGTGACTCCGGGCCTGCGCCTCGACTACTACTCTTCGCAGGGCAACGGCGCGGTCGGCATCGATCCGCGGTTTTCGACGCGGGTGGTGGTGACGAAGCGACTGAATCTGCTGTCTACTTTCGGGCTCGCCCACCAACCGCCGGCGTTCGTGGTTCCACTGCCCGGGTTCCAACCGGGAGGGCTGCGCGGCGGGCTGCAGCTGGCCGTTCAACAGAGCGCCGGGCTCGAATACGATTTAGGTGACGCGACGAACGTCACCGCGACTGTGTTTCACAATGGATTTTTCAACATGAGCGATCCGTTGGGCGCCACGCAAATGACCGTCAGCGGTTGCCCTCCGGGTAGCTTTCCTGATGATACGTTGGGCGGTGACCGCGGGGGCCAACCGATGTCGGGCCGTGCTCGAGATTGCGGCAAGCCGCCGATGTCGTTCCTGCCACTCGGCACGGTAGGGCCCGACGGCGGCGGCGGCGGCGGCGCGACGCAGGCTGCCAACGCGCTCGAAGCTAGGACCAATGGCTACTCGTACGGGCTCGAGCTGTTCCTCAAGCGCCGCTTGACGAGTCGCATCGGCGGCTTCGTGTCGTACACCTTGTCACGCTCGGTGCGCACCTTCGGCAATCAGCAGTTCGTCGCGACCTTCGATCGCACGCACGTCGCCAATGCGGCGGTCGCGTACAACTTGGGGCGCAATTGGCGGGCGGGGACGCGCGTCATGTTCTACACCGGGCTGCCCAAAGCGCCGGACCCGACAGACCCGAGTTCGACGCGCCTGCCGCCGTTCTTTCGGCTGGATTTGCGGCTTGAGAAGCGCTGGCAGCTGAGCCGCAAGGTCTGGCTCTCGTTCATTGCGGAGTGGATGAACGCGACCTTGAGCAAGGAAGCCATCTCCACGACCTGCACCTTGAATGGCTGTCAGACGCAAACCATCGGCCCGATCACCATCCCGAGCCTCGGCATCGAGGGAGGTTTTTGAAGATGCGTTCCAAACGAGATCGGACGACTGCCCTTCGAGCGCGTTGCCGGCTGCCCTGCAGCTGGCTCGCGCTGTCAATGCTCGTCGTCGGTTGCGGGGCCGGTCCGCGCCCCGCGCCCGCGCCGCCCTGCGATCAGACATGCCAAGACGGAGTAGCGCTGCTCGGTCTGCGCACGGCCATGAAGCTCGCCTACAATTTCGAAGTGTCGACGAAGCCAGTGGGCGCGCAGGACGGAACGGCGCCCTGTGTCTCCTTCGATGGTTCGCAGGCTGGCACAGTGCATGTGTTCGGTGACGCCAGCGTCGACGCGCTGCAAGGAGCGTCGATCGTATCCCTCACTTATGATTTCAAAAACTGCCTGTACACGGCGGCACCCGACCCCACCGCCAACCAGAACTTCAGCCTAACGATCAACGGGACGGTGACGGAACAGGGAACGATCTCCGTGCAACCGACGGCGACGACGGCGCTCTCCATCGAAACTGTGCTGGATTCTGGACTGGTGCCGAGCGAGTCCATGAACATTTCCGGCACCGTCTACGACCCTCCGCTCAACTACGCGGCCTCGGACTGCGCCGTGTCGGTGATTCAAAACGGCAATTCGGTGAGCGGTGCGTTCTGCGGACGTAGTGCTGGTTTTATGTTCTGACCATCGGGAAATCTCGAATGACCTGCGGACGCACGCCGTTAAAGACGTCTGGAATGCGGGGTGTTCGAGCGACGGACCGCGCGGCATCGCTGTCGACACGGCGCGTGATCTCGTGATGGTAGCGTGCACGGATCACGTGCAGGTGCTCGATCCGAAAAACAAGGGCGCGCAGCTCGGAAAGCTCGATACCGGGGCGGGCGTGGACAATCTGGACTACGTCGAGAGCGCGAAGTTGCTCTACGTAGCGGCGGGCAAAGCCGCGCGCCTGACCGTTGCCCGACTCGACGACGACGGCCAGCTCACGGTCACCGCAGCGGGTGACACCGCGACCGGCGCGCGAAACGCGGTAGCCGACGCCAGCGGCAACGCCTATGTCGCGGACCCGCAGGGCGCGCGGCTACTGCTGCTCAGTGCGGCAAAGCACTAGACCGCTCGGGCTTCGGCGTCACTCGCCGTGCGCCCTAGCTCCCGGCATCGTGGACGCCGCGCGTCGCGATATTCAGCACCTCGATGCGCCGAAAGCCCTTCGGAAAACGCAGTAAATAGACCTTCGCCTGGGCCTGCGCTTCGCTGTCTTTGGCTTCTCGGAGCAAGTCGACGATGTGCAGGTATGCGTCGTCTTCGGCTTTCCTGGACTGGGCGCTCGGAGCGTTGGGTGCGTTTGAGACCGCCAAAGCGTGGGCTTCGGGAGCGGAGTCGGCGCGCGCTGCAGGCACTGGCTGCTCGATGCGAGCCAGCCGGGCGGAGCGAGCCTTCTCGGTCGCCGGGTGTGGCGCGACATTTGGGGGGGCAGGGCGCGAATCGCGCAGGACAGTGCTCGGCGCAACTTCGGCGACCGCAGGGGGCTCGAGGTCCCAGGTTTCTCCGGCTCCCAAGCTAACGGCGGGGCGGCCGTTCAAGCGAACCGACACGCGACCTTCGCTCACCGCGACGTGCTGCGTGTGCTGCGCGGCGACGCGCACTTCGAACACGGTGCCCATGTCCTCGACCTCGCCGTCGGGTAGACGAATGATGACGCTGCGACCGGGGTGCGGATGGACCTCGAAGGAGACCGCGCCGTCTTCGAGATCCACGAGAATGCGCGACGCTTCCTGATGCCTCGCCCAGCGCGCGCCAAGCTGGGCGTGAACTTCGATGACCTCACGGCTGGCCCATGGCGAATTGCTCGGCGGTTCACGGTGCGCGACGACGAGCCAAGCCGCGGCGACAGACGCGAGCGCCAGCGCGCCGCATACGCGCAGAGCGCTGCTGCGCCGCGGCGGGGCGATCACTGACTCGTTACGTGCTGCCATCAGACGCTGCCGCGAGCGCTGAACCGATACTTGGTCGCGGGTTACGTCCGGCAACAGTGAGAGCTTGAGACTGAGCATGCTGAGCTCGCGCTCTTCCTCCGCGCATTCGAGGCAGGTTTCGCGGTGCCGTAGCGCGTTCTGCAGATCTTTACCGATCAAACGGCCGTCTCGAGCAGCTTCGACTTGCCACTTGCGGGCGCAAGATACGGGGCTCACGAGTTACCATCCCGGTCCAGCAAGCGGCGTAAATCACGGCGTGCATGGTGTAATCGGGTCCAAACGGTGCCCTCCGGGATGTGCAGCGCGCTGGCGATCTGGTCGGACGAGAGCCCTTCACTTTCTGCCAACAGCAAGACGATGCGCTTCGGCTCGCTCAGCTTGCGCAAGGCGACCGAGAGCCGATTCACTTCGTCGCGCGCGGCCAGCTCGTGATGCGGATCCGTGTGGCGTCCGCCTTCGCGCATCGTCAGCTCACGCAGCGCGCGCGTCCAGCGCGACAGACCGCGTTTGCGCCGGTCCAGCAGGCGCGCGGCGATTCCGACTAACCACGGGCGACAGCTCTGCCTACCATCGAAGTTGCCGGCCGCTCTGGCCGCAGTCATGAACGTGACGTGTACGAGGTCTTCGACGTCACTGGCGTCGTCGGTGGCCCTACGCACGAAGCTCGACACCGACGCTTGATAGCGATCATAGAGCACGCCGAGCGCGCTGATCTGCCCCCGGCTCAGCGCCTCGAGCGCCGCCGCGTCAGTGAGCTCGCTGCTCTGGACTTTGACTCGCTTTTGCGTAGTCACCGGGCGCCCCACAACACCCCGACGGCCAGCCCGCCGCTCCACCAAGGCAGCTGGGGCAAGGCTCGGTCGAGGTACTTCGGCGAGCGAATGCGCTCGGGCGAGCCCTCGAAGTCAGTGCTGGCAAACGCGCGCACCGACGAAGAGCGCGGCCCGGACACGCGAAAAGCCACGGCCAACCGGAAATCAGCCGCCGCGCCGTGAACCTCGCGATCGCCGTCGTCGGCGTCTTCGCTCTCGAGCACGACGTTGGGGCCAATCAGCGCCTCGAAATTTGCGCTTCCGAGCTCAAGGCGACGACCCGCGCTGACCCCCACGGAGGTCGACTGCATGACAAAATCAGTCGGGGCCGGCTGCGTGACATAGGAGTCCGCGATATCCCAGCGGCCGCTCACATTGAGCAGCCAGCGGTCGATGGCGAAGGCAGCGAAGCCCGTGACTCCCCCGCCCCCGAACAACGGCCCGCCACCAAAGCGCAACGCAGCCCCGACGCCCAGGTCGACATGGATCGAGGCTTCCGCCGAGCGGGCGGGTCGCGGGTCTGGTGGCGGGATCTCTGAGGGAGACGCTTTGCTGGGCATCACGGTGGGTTGCGGCGGCAAGACCAACAGAGCCTCTGCGGTTCGTAGCAGCTCCGCGACATCACTGACCTGTCGGGTGGCGTTGCGACCGTCACTGGTCGCGATCTCGAGCAGCACGCCCTGGCCGCTCGGGCGGACAGAAACGCGCGCGCATTTATCGAGATCTCTCAGGCTGCGCAGGTGCTCTGCCAGCTCCGTGGTAGCGCTTTGCCATTGTGCGCCCAGCGGAACTTCTATGCTCACTTTCGGCGCGAGACATGAATCCGCGGTCGATGCTCGAGCGAGTGCGCCAAACATTAGCCCCCCCAGGGCGAGCCCGAAGGCGCCAACGCTTGGAGAGACGGCAGTCATCACGATTAACTCTCTCCGAGAGTACCACTGCCTTCAAACAAAAACTCGTTATCGGACGCCAATAGGCAGGATCGCGGAAGCTAAACCCACCCGATCGCGCGAGGTGCCCCGAGAGCGCCACCCGGCCCCTTTAGCCGAGCCTCCGCCGTGCTCCGAAAAGTCATGCTGAACTCACCGCCTCGAAACCCTGAGCGCCCTGCGCAATGCGCGGACCGGCTCGCTTGACCCGTGGCCGCGTGGTAGATGACGCCATGCCGTTTTATCGCGTATCGAACGGGCAAGACGCGCGCGGCCTGACAAAGTCGGCAGTGCCGTACGTCCACTTTGCTTTCTTTGTGCTCATGGGCGCCTGCGGCGGACGCGAGGGGCTCGAAACGGCTCCGGCGCGCGGAGGCGACAACGGGGAAGTCAGTGGCGCCGGTGCGCTCGGCGAATCCGGAGGCTCCGCCACCGCCGGGGGATCGCCCTCCAGCCACTCGGGGGGATTGAACGGCGACGGCGGCTCAACCAACCTGAGCGCGGGAACAACCGGACTTGGAAGCGCAGGCGTGCCTTCGAGTGGAGGCTCTGCAGGAGGCGGCAGCCAAGGCGGCGGTACACTGATCGGCACGCCGGCCATCGGGGACGATGGCTACGTAAGGATTGATGCGGGCGCCTATACGCTCGGCGGATACGTGGGTTCGTTCGTGGGCGGCTCGGCGTCCTCAATCGCGCTCACTTATGACCACACATCGTTTTGCGCTTCTGGCACGGTGGGGCTCAACAGCACCTACCAGTCTTACGCGGGGGCCGGATTCCCCGTGAACCAAAGCTCCTCCCCACAAGGCGGAGCCGTCAACCCGTTGATGCTTTCGGCGAGCTCGATCACGGTGAATTTCAGGAATGCTGGCGGCTCGCCACTCAGACTGCAAGTGATTGATAGTAGCGTCAACTACTGGTGTTACGATCTGTCCAAAGCCCAAAGCCCGGTAACCATCCCGCTCAGCAAGTTGAACACGCACTGCTGGGACAACAGCGGCACGGCGTTCAAGTCGGGCGCGAGCATCACTGAGATAGAACTCATCGTGCCTGGCAATGCGTCTGCGCCGACCCCGTATAGTTTTTGTCTTGACGGCCTCGGGATTAAGTAATCGCCAGTCCCGCGCTGTTGCTACTTGCTGTCGAGCCCGTTCACATCCGCGATTGCGGGACGGGGGCTGACGATCGTCGAGCGGCCTTCGAGCTGCTTGAGTTCGTGGAGGACGATGGGCCGCCGACAGCAACCCGGCTCACTGGAGAATCTCGTAGCGCTGCATGCCCGTGCGCTCAGTATACTCAGCAAGCTCCGCACTCGAGTGTGTCGGCGCTGCCTCCGAATCGAGCAGGGCCTCGCGCACTCGAAGATTCGGGCCCAAGCGCAGGGCGGCGATTCACGCAGCGGCGGTTACGGCTGGCTTGGCGCCCGTGTGGAGCACGGCCAGGAGAGCCTCGCGAACTTGAGCGATGCGGGGTGAACCCTTGACCTTGGTGCCGTCGAGCTCAGTGACGTAGAAGACGTCGATCGCGCGGATGCCCTCGGTATTGATTTTGGCGACGCCGATCGTGAGGCCAAGGGCGTGGAAGGCGCGGGATAGCGTGAACAACAAGCCCGGCCGATCGCGGGTCACCACCTCGACCAAGGTTTGGGTCGCCGAAGTGGCGTTGTCGAGCGCCACCTCGGTCATCACGGCAGGCGCCGGTCGCTCGCTGGGTCGCGAGCTGCACTCGCGCATCAAGTCTTGGGGCGTGACCGCGCCAGTGATCACGTTGAGCAGGTCCTTTTCGAATTTCTGCAGCGCCAGCTCAAAGCCGTCGGCGCCCCCGCGCCGATTGGTAATCCAGAACAGATCGACCGCCTGCACGGAGCCGTCAAGCTGTCGGCGCGAATGCACCTGGGCCGCGTGGATGTCGAAGCCGTTGCCGACAATCGCCGCAGAAATCGACGCCAAGAGACCTGGGCGGTCGGGGGTGACGACGCACAGCGGGTCGTAGAAGTGATCGCCGGTGACGACACACAGCTCCGCAACCTCTGCCCGGCGTGAGGGCACCATAGCGGCCGTGACTGTGGTCTGTTGACCGCGCAGGGCGACGCGGGCATGGCTGGCGATTTCCGCGGCGCCGTTGGACAGCAGGTAACCCTCCGGCATCGAGTCGAGGTAGTCGCGCAAGAAGCCCTTGTTTTCGGCGTCGCCCCAATATTTCTCGGCGGCTACCTTGATGGCAGCGATCCGACTGGCGCTCGACGTGGTCGCGTTGGCAAACAGGCGGTCGGTGGCGAGAAAGAGCTCGTCCATCATGTGCGACTTCCATTTGGTCATGGATGTCGGGCTGGTCGTCGACAGGTCGACCACAGTGAGCAGGAACAGGTGCCGCAAGCCTTCGGCGCCGCGCACCGCCTGCGCGAACTCCAACACCGTCTCGGGATCTTCGAGGTCACGTCGAGCGGCCACCCGATACATCACCAGGTGCTGAGAAATGAGGTGACAAGCGTCGTCGATGTCGGGCTCGGAGAAGCCGAGCCGCGCCAGGATTGTCTTCGCCATTTCGGCGCCGCGCTGCGAGTGGTCGCGTCCGCCGATCGCCTTACCTACGTCGTGCAGCAAGGTAGCCAGGTACAGCAGCGCCGGTCGCGTGACTTCCGCGGCCAGCCGTGACGCTAGCGGTTGCTGGGCGTGCAGGTCGCCGCGCGCCAGAGCGCGCAAGCGGTCGACAGCTGCCACGGAGTGAACGTCCACCGTGTACACGTGATAAACGTCGTGATGCACGCGCCCGACCACGGGCAAAAACTCCGGGATCATCGCGAGCAGTAGGCCTACATCGTGGAGCTCCGTCAGGATTGATGCGGTACGGAACGCCGATTTTTGCGGGTTTGCGACGAGCTGAACGAACAGCTCGGCGGCCTCAGGGCTTTGACGCAGCGCCTCGCAAAAATCGGGCGTCGACGTCGCGCGAATCATCGCGTCACGAGCGAACGGTAGCACCGTCAGTCCGCGTTCAACGGCTGCCGTATACAAGCGGAACGCAAGTGCGGGCGTCGGCTCAAGCTCGGCCAGCTTCGAGAACGTGAGTTGGTCGTTGAACGACTCGAGCCCGTTGCCCAGATCCACGACGCGCGGTCGGCGGCGCTGCAGGAGCGGCATGGCGCGAGCCGTGATCTGGTCGCGCACCCGCAGTACGACGCGCGCATGCCGATAGTAGTCCGACATGAACGCTTCGACCATGGCGCCAGAAGCCTCTTCTTCTTCGGCCGGTAGCGGGTCGAGGCGCTCGCGGTAGCCCATCAGTTGGGCTAGCGACTCTTGTTCGTCGAAGGTGAGGCGGTCGCTGCGCCGGTTGGCGTGGCGATGCAGCTGATTGCGCAGCTGCCACAAGAAGTCTTCGGCCGCCGCAATTTCTTCGGTTTCGCGTGGCGACAAGAAGCCGACGCGGAGCAAGTCGTTGATGCCACCCGTGCGGAAACGCGCGCGCGCTGCCCACATTGCGACACACATGTCGCGCAGCCCACCCGCGCCGGACTTGACGTCGGGTTCGAGCAAATAGACGGAATCGCCAAAGCGCCCGTAACGCTCGCTCACCTCCGCCTCTAGCCGGTGCAAAAAGCCGGGCAGCTCTCGCTCGCTAAAGATCCCGTCGGACGCACGCGCCTCGAGCTGACGTCCAAGCTCGACCTGACCCGCCAGGCGCCGAAAGTCGAGCAGCGAGGTAGCGGTCGGCAGGTCGACGCGCGCCGCGTCAATCGAGTCGTTGATGGTGGCGACTTGGTGGCCGACGCTGACGCCAGCATCCCACAGCGGGTACAACATCGCCTCGGCCAATGGCCGGACCCGTTCGGGGGCTCCGTCAGTCACGAACCACAGATCCAGATCGCTCTTCCAGCCGAGCAGCCCTCGCCCGTAGCCGCCGACCGCGCCGAGCACGACCGGCACCCGCTGCTGTTCTGGCGGCAACGTCGCCAGCGCCGCCTTGAACAGCGACACGACCAGGCCGTCCATCACCTGCGCATGGTGGCGCGCGAACGCGACGCCGCTCGCGCCTTGCGTGTCCAGCAAAGCGAGCAGCTCGTGCCGGTGGTGCTGCATGTAAGAGGCAACGAGGCTCGGCTTGGCCTGCCGCCTGGGTTCAGCCAGTGCGTTTTGCATGCATCGCTCCCGGAGGCACGCGGTACGAACTCGCCTCCAGTCGTCACGTTGGGCGAGCCGCAGGATCGATAAGGTTTCTCAAATGTTTCCAAACCAACGACGCCAGCACGGCCGCGTTCCGCCGCCCGATTGCGTCCTGAGCCTCCGACTCGCGCGACGTCGCATCGTTTTCCAGCGTGCCGAGCGCCACCGCGCAACGACTCGCTGAACATCGCCTCTCGCTGGAATCTTCACTCGAAGTTCCGCGGGGGCGAAAGCGTTCAGCAACCTGCGTCCCAGCTCAGCTGTGGGCGCGCATCGCGCCAGCTGCCTGCGTCACATGCAGCGCGGGCTCACTGCCGAAGCGCTCACGAAAGCTCGTGCTCACGATCTCGCAGACCTCGTCGACGTGAGGAGTCTTGACCAGGAAGATGGCCGAGCCGCCGAAGCCACCGCCGGTCATCCGCGCACCCAATACCGCCTTTTGGCGGCGCGCCGTGTCGACCAAGTGGTCGAGCTCGGGGCAGCTGACCTCGAAGTCGTCGCGCAGTGACACGTGCGACCCAGTCATCAACCGGCCGAGACCGGGCAGGTGCGAATGCCGGAGCGCATCAACGGCGCCGCGCGTGCGCGCATTCTCGCCGACCACATGGCGCACACGCTTGCCGAGCGGGGCCGGCAACAGCGCTTGGACCCCAGGCAGGCGCTCGATGCCCACGTCCCGCAGGGTGTCGATCTGCATCCCGCCTTTCTTAAGCAGACGAACGGCTTCCTGACACTCTGCGCGGCGCTGGTTGTAGCCCGAGGCGGCGTGCGCGTGGCGGACGCGCGAATCACACACCACGATCCGCGCGGCGAAGGGAGGGATCTCGACCTCGGTGACCTCGAGCGAGCGGCAGTCGATCAGCAGAGCGTGACTCGCCTTGCCCAGCGCGCCCACGAGCTGGTCCATCAGCCCGCACTGCACGCCTACGTAATCGTGCTCCGCGGCCTGCCCGGCTAGCGCCAACTCACGAGGTGGCAGGTCCACCCCGGCTAGTGAAACCAGCGCGAGCCCCACCGCGAGCTCAAGCGCCGCTGACGATGACAGCCCCGAACCAGGCGGCACATCTGACGCCACAGCCAGGTCGGCACCGATGATCGGAACGCCCCGCGCAACCAGGGTGCGCGCCATCCCCTCGACGTAGTCGAGCCAGCCGCCGTGTTTCTTCCAGGATGCGTCGAGCGAAAACTCGAACTGCTCCCCGAAATTCCGGGAATGTACCCGGATCACCCGGTCGCCGCGCGCGGCAGCCGCGACGTGCGTGCGTTGCTGAATCGCGATCGGCAAGACCAACCCCGCGTTATAGTCGGTATGCTCGCCGATCAGGTTCACGCGACCGGGCGCCGAGAACAACCGCGGGGTCTTGCTGAAGCGTTCCTCGAAGCTCGGCGCAAGCCCCTCAATCCCGCTCTTACGATCAGTCATCCCCGAAAAGTCTAGCTGAGAGCACGCTTTCCGCACCAGTGGTTCACGTGTAATGCAACACCCCACCTTCTTGACCTGCTTGAAAGGCCGCGGAAGTACGAGCAGGAAGGTGAGGCCCGGGCAGTAGGGGCGTACCCTTCGCGCTGGAATGGCTCATCCGGCGCCCCTAGCGACGCGGATCGGGTACAACCGACACGTGACCAACGATCCGAAGTCCGTGCCAACCCGCGAGCAACTCGTTCATCTTCTGTACGAGGCCGCGGAGCTCGAGCACACCTTGATGTGCACGTACCTGTACGCGGCCTTCAGCTTGCGAAACGGTGAGGCCGAAGGGCTGACGCCCGCTGAAGCCGTCGGCGTAGCCGAGTTTCGACGCGTGATCATGAAGATCGCGGTCGAGGAGATGGGCCATTTGACCGCTGTCTGGAACATCACCGCCGCCCTGGGCGCAGCACCGCGTTTCGGCCGCGGCAACTTCCCGCTCGACCCGGGCACGCTACCCGCCGGCATCGTCGTCAAACTCGCCCCATTCAGCGAAGCAGTGCTCCAGCACTTCATCCACCTGGAACGCCCGGCAAATTCCGCCGAATCGGAAGGTGTGGGCTTTACCCCCGAGCGAGCATTTCGCCGCGGTGTAGACAGCTCGCGCCTGACCCCCATGGCGCTCGACTACGACACCGTGGGCGCATTCTACGAAACACTGGGCAACCAACTGCAGGCATTCGTCACCCATTGGGGTGAAGGTTCGGCTTTTTCTGGTGATCCGGCCCTGCAATTGTCCCCGCACGAACTCACGCTAGCGGGCGCCCAGCCCGTCGTGTGCATGAAAACCGCGCGCGCGGCATTTGACACCATCCGCACGCAGGGCGAAGGCGCGCCGGAACACACGGCGGATTCCCACTACCAGAAGTTCCTGGAACTTCGCGACGAGCTCGCGCGCCTGAAAGCGTTGAACCCCGCGTTTCAACCGGCCTTCCCCGCCGCTCACAATCCCGTACTGCGCCCACCAATGGGCCGCAGCGAACGCGTCTGGATCGAGCACGAAGAAGCCGCCGAAACGGTGGACCTGGCGAACACCGGCTACGCCTTGATGCTGCGGCTGATCGCGCACTCGTACTTGGTGCCGGGGCCGTCGCGTGAAAAGTCCTTGGCCGTGGATCTTTCACTCGGGCTGATGCGCGCGGTCACGTTGCTCGCCGAGCGGGCGGTGCGCTTGCCGGCAGGGCCGTCGAACCCTGATTGCAACGCAGGCATGTCGTTCACCGCGTTGCGCGACGCGGCCTCGCTGCCGCCCGGAGCGAGCGCGCGTCGTTTTTTCGGGGAACGCTTGGCGGAGCTGTCCGAAGCGGCAAATGCGCTGGCCGAAAATGGAGATGCGCGCGTCATCGGCGCCGCACGCATCATTGCGGATTTGGCGCAGCGCGCGACGCGCGGCTTCGCGTCCATCTTGCCCTCCGCGTCACCGCTACCCGCGGCGCTCACGGTGTCCAGCGCGGTCGCCAGCGCGCCCGCGCCGATCCCCACCGTGATCGACGGCGCCGAACACATCGAAGCCCCGGACCTGACGCTGATTTACGAAGGCAAAAAGTGCATTCATGCGCGCTTCTGCGTTACGGGCGCGCCGCGCGTCTTCCTGGCCAACGTCGTGGGGCCATGGATCCACCCGGAAGCAATGCCCGTGGACGCACTCGTGGAGATCGCACACGTGTGTCCCTCGGGCGCGATTCGCTACAAGCGCAAAGACGGCAAGCCCGATGAAACGGCGCCGCCCGTGAACCTGATCGCGATCCGCGAGGCCGGGCCGTATGCAGTGCGCGGCGCTCTGAACATCGCCGGGCAAACCGGTCAATTTCGCGCCACGCTGTGCCGCTGCGGGGCGTCTAAGAACAAGCCTTACTGTGACGGCTCACATCACGAAATCGGCTTCTCGGCGAGTGGCGAACCCGCTACGAGCCAAGCGGAGATGCTCGCCGTGCGTGACGGTGAGCTCGAGATCGACCCTACGACGGACGGCCCGCTCCAGGTGCGCGGCAATCTGGAAATCACCAGCGGCACCGGGCGCGTGGTGGCGCGCGTGCAACAGGCCCGTTTGTGTCGCTGCGGCGGCAGCGCGAATAAGCCGTTCTGTGACGGCACCCATGCACGAATTGGCTTCAAATCCAGCCCTCCCACGGATGCCGCCACGCGGAACCCCACCCTCGCGCGGCCAGACAAATTCTAGATCCCGCCCTGCCCGAGGCGGTGTACCTTCCCGTCCGTGAAACCCAGCCCAGTCACTGAGCACGACCATGCTGACGGCCCGGCCAATGCGCCCGTAACCCTGATCGAGTACGGCGACTACGAGTGCCCGCATTGCGTGACGGCCTATCCGGTTTTGGAAGGCCTCCGCAAAACGTTTAGCGGCAAGCTACGCTTCGTATATCGCCACGTACCGAAATCGGAAGCGGGCTTCGCCAAGCAAGCCGCCGAAGCCTCGGAGTTCGCGGCCGCGCAAGGGAAGTTCTGGGCCATGCACGGTAAGCTGTTCGCGAACGGCGCCCAGCATGACATCGCGCAATTGGTCGCCTGCGCCAACGCCGTCGGCTTAGACGCCGAAGCGTGCCAGAAAGCACTCACCGAGCACACCTTCGCCGCCCGCCTGCGCGAGCTGGCAGTGGCCTCCGTGCAAAGCGGCATCATCGGCACGCCAACGCTGTTCATCAACGGCGTGCACTACGAAAACCGCATCGAAGCGCCGCTCCTGGAGAAAGCCCTCCGCGCCGCCCTCGAAGCTGCCGGCGCCAGCTGAGTTCACCCGCGCGGCTCCGCTGGGTGCTGCTGCACCGCTGGGAGCGCGCCGTGACTCAGCGCATTGCTCAACTTGCACATAGGCCTGCGGATGCTCAGCTCGTGGTCCCTGTAGATACCGAATGTGAGTGGCTCGAAGCCGATGGTTTGGGCGGCTTCGCCTCGGGCACCACGCTGGGCGTAGCAACTCGGCGCTATCACGCGCTCTTGTTGTCCGCACAGCACCCGCCGTCGAGTCGCTTCGTACTGGTAAACGGCTTCTCCGCGTGGCTAGAAACGCCGAGCGGCAAAGTCCAGCTCACCCGTCACTACTTCGCCCCCAACGTGCTCACGGCAGCTGACGCCACGGTCGAAACTTTCGACGCGGAGCCTTGGCCCGCGGTGCACTACGTGACCAACAGCGGCCTGCGCATCGTGCAGGAACTCTTCGTCGCTCACGGCAGCCCGACGGCGCTGGTCAGCTTCCGTCTGGAGGGCACCGTTCCAGGGGTGAAGCTGTACGTGCGCCCGTTCCTGTCCGGGCGTGATTTTCACTCGCTGCAGCGTGAAAACGGCGGCTTCCGTTTCGAGCCCGAGCAGCACGGGGCGCGCTTGCGCTTCTCCCCTTACCCAGGCGTGCCCAGCATCGAAATGCTGAGCAACGGTCAGTACACGCACGCACCCGAGTGGTGGCGCAAGTTCCGTTACGCGGAAGAGCAACACCGCGGTCTGGATTGCGATGAGGACCTCGCTGCCCCAGGCATCCTCAGTTTCGATCTTTCAGCGCGCCCGGCGGTCTGGGTGTCGAGCGCCACCACCCCCGGTAAAGCGCTGCCCGAAGGCGCCACCGCAGAGGCGTTCTTGGCCACAAGTAAGCGCCGCGAGCTGGCGCGTCGCAACGCTTTCCCTACGCCGCTTGCGCGCGCCGCGGACAGCTACTTGGTGACACGCGGGCAAGGCCGCACCGTCATCGCGGGTTACCCGTGGTTCGGTGATTGGGGTCGAGACACGTTCATTGCCCTGCGCGGTTTGTGCTTGGCCACCGGGCGCTTCGGGGAGGCGCGCGACATCCTCGTGGAGTGGTCGCATGTCGTGTCGGAGGGCATGCTGCCCAACCTGTTCCCGGACGGCAGCGGCCACCCCGAATACAACTCGGTAGACGCCTCGCTGTGGTACGTCATCGCCGCGAGTGAGCTCTTGGCGCACCCGCAAGGCTCCACTTTGCTCTCGCCATTGGATCGCCATGCGCTGCAGGGCGCCATCCTGGCCATCGTCAGCGGCTACGCGCACGGCACGCGCTTCGGCATCCGCAGGGACGCTGACGGCCTGCTCGCGTGCGGCGTACCCGGCGTCCAACTGACTTGGATGGACGCCAAGGTGGGTGATCATGTGGTCACGCCGCGGGTCGGCAAACCCGTTGAAATACAGGCACTTTGGGTGAACGCGCTGGCCGCCGCCGCGCAACTCTCGCCGGAGTTTTCAGGTTGGCTCTCGGACGCTCGCGCCTCATTCGAGCAGCGCTTTTGGAACGAGGAGGCGGGTTGTCTGTTCGACGTCGTGGATGTCGATCATCAACCAGGCCAGAACGACGCCGCGGTGCGACCGAATCAGGTCTTCGCCGCGGGCGGCTTGCCGCTCAGTTTGCTATCGCCGGAGCGCGCGCGCCGCGTGCTCCGCCTCGTCGAACAGGAACTGTTGACGCCCGTCGGCTTGCGCTCGCTCAGCCCGAAAGACCCGGCCTACGTCCCCTTCTATCAAGGTGGGGTCTGGCAGCGCGATACGGCGTATCACCAAGGCACGGTTTGGCCGTGGCTGATGGGGCCATTCGTAGAGGCTTGGTTGAAGAGCCGCGGGCAAACCCCGAACGCGAAGCGTGAAGCCGAACAGCGCTTCATCACTCCATTACTCACGCACCTGAACCGCGCCGGCATCGGGCATGTCTCGGAAGTCACCGACGGACAGGCACCGCACACGCCGCGCGGTTGCCCGTTTCAAGCTTGGTCCGTGTCCGAACTCGTGCGCCTCACCCGCCAAGTCCTCGCTGATTGAGTCGATTCAGGTCGAAGTTGCCTCGCCCCCGCCGGCGCGAAGCAGCTGCAAAGGCAAGAACTCCTGCAAAGGTCAGGATGCTGGAAGACCGACAAGCACGCGTACAAGACTCAAAACGCCTGCCAGCGTCAAGGCGGCCGCAAGGGCTGAAGTCAGCACTCAGCTAATTCGCACGGCAACACGGAAGTACCACTTGTTGCCTCCGTTGTTCTTTTGTTGGCTTCCTAAGCCGCGCGATGGACGTCGAGCCAGTCACCCGAGCCCGGGCGAGACGCAATGCGCGCTTTGAGTTTGCGCTTTGCACGGTCTTCGAGTTGACGCGCGCGTTCTCGCGATACGCCCAAAACGCGGCCTATCTCGGCCAACGACAACTCTGCCTCGCGATCAGCGAGCAGGCGATTTTCGACGATATACCGTTCGCGGTCGTCGAGCAGGGTGAGCGCCTCGCGCACTGCTGCTTGGGCGTTCTCGCCAAATTCGATCGCAAGCGCGAGTTGCTCCTGGTTGAGGCCTGGGGCGGGCAGCGTGTTGACCAGTGTCATGGCGCCATCTTGGAAGACCTCGGCGTCCAACGAGTAGTCTCGCAGGTCCACTCTCTCCAGCAGCGACTGCAGGCGCGCCGGTGACACGTTCAGGCGCTCCGCCAAGAGCGCTTCCGCGTGCTCCCCCTCACCCGTCAGGCTGGTCAGCTTGGCGCGCTCACGGCGCAGCTTGAAGAACAACTTCGAGCGCGGCAGCCCGGAGCCGACGATGCTCCAGGAGCGCAGCACGTGCTGCAAGATGCAAGCGCGCACCCAGTAACTCGCGTAAGTCATGAACAGCGTGCCCCGCTCCGCGTCGAACTTGTTCAGCGCGCGCACCACCCCAAAGTTGCCCTCGGAGATCAGCTCCCCGAGCGGCACCCCGTAGCGCTGGTAGCGGCGTGCTATCGAGACCACGTGCCGGAGCATCGACCGGACCAACGCCTCGCGGGCGCGCTCGTCATTCTGGTCACGCCAGGAGCGCAACAAGGCTAGCTCCTGCTCACGGGAGAGTACCGGGTAGCCTTGGACGGTCGACAGGTAGTGAGCGGTGGCGGCGTGCGACTCGTACATGATCAGACCTAAAAGCAGCATTCGTGCCGAGCACTGTATCCGTCCGGAAACACAGGAGGCCGAGCACCGGGCTAGTACGCCTGACGGACAAACTGTCCGCGCGTGGACAGCTGGCCGCCGCACCTAGAGCAGGTGGACTCCAGCCCCGGATCGAAGGAGAGTGAACCCAATATGGCCGTCAGTAAGAAAGCGCCCGCGAGCAAGAAAGCCCCACTGAAGAGGTCTGCGCCACGCAAAGCCGCCTCAAAGCCGAAGGCCAAACCCGCTGCCAGGGCCAAGCCCAGTGTGAAAACCAAGCCCGGTGTGAAAGCCAAGCCCGCGCCCGCGAAGCCCGCTGCCAAGGGCAAGCTGGTCGTCAAGACCAAGCCAGTCGCAAAGGCTCCGGTCAAAGCCAAAGCAGCCCCCAAGCCCGTGGAAGCCCGCAAGTCTTCTCCTGCGCGTGACGCTCTCAAGGAGCGTGCGATGAAGAAGGCGATCGAACAAGTGATCGCCCCGATTGAGAGCGAGCAGGCCGTCGTGGATGCGTACATGCGCGACCTCGATCATCCGTTCAAGGCAGAGCTCGAAGCAGTACGCGCAATCATCCTCGGCGTGAGTGACAAGATCTCCGAGCGCATCAAGTGGAACGCGCCCAGCTTCTTCTACAAAGAGGATCTCGCCGCGTTCAACCCGCGCGCCTCGGAATTCGCGCACTTGATCTTGCTGTTCCCGGGCGGCGCCGGCATACCCGCCAAGAGCACCCTCTTGGAAGGTAAGGCGAAGGATCGCCGCGAAGCCAAATTCCACAGCCTGGAAGACGTCCAGACCAAAAAAAAGGCGCTGCAAAAGCTAGTGAAGGATTGGGTCGCGCTGCGCGACGCTGAATCGCGAGGTTACACAGAACGATAACGCTCTGTTGGTGACGCGGTGATTGGGAGTCCCGCGCCCAACGAATATGCAGACAACGTTCGTGCTGCTGGCGTCACTTTCGCGTCACCAGATAGGGGATCTGAATCGCGTCGATATTGCACGGCGCGCTTCGTGACACCCTAAGGGGTGCAGCCCCTGCCGGGCCCCATCCCGCTCCCCAAACCCGCTCGGAACATTTGCTCCACTGACGATGGCCTCGGCATGAACAAGGTCGCAAGCGTCACTCCGTAGGCTCGACGCGCGACACGATCCACTAGGGGGCAATCGAACTGCACCCGTCGCGCTGCACGCGCGACGGGTGGCCTCGACTCTTCAGACCGCGATCAAGCTCGGTTGCGACGGCGGCGCGTGAACGTGATCACGCCCAGGCCGAGGGCAGCAACAAGCCAGCCGAGATCGCCATTCGTCGGCTGAACGACTCGGCACCCACAACCGGGAGGCGGAGGCTGCGGTGCTGGACCTGGCGGCACAGGAGGCGTGGGAGGTTGCGCCGACGCCGACGCCGACGGTGGAGGCGTTGCGGGTGCAAGAGTTTCAACGGCGGCAATTCGCGCGGACACCTTGACCACGCTCTCGTCCTTCATATGGATCTTGAACCAATGGTCGTTGATCTGCGTGAGCACCACACCTCCGACGCCGGTCAGCGCATGCGTGAAGCCGTATAGGCTCCCCGCGTGAGTCAAGCGCAGACCGAACGGGCTCATCGGAATGAGCGCCTTGCTGGTGTGACCGTGCTCCGTGAACGTCTTGCCGCTGTCGAAATAGGCGCGGATGCGATAGGTCGGCCAAACCGCGTCCAGGGCCTGCTCGGTCGTCATCGCTAGTGTGTTGTTGATCGGCAAGCCGGTCGCGAAGCGCTCGGTGCTCTTGAGCAGGAGCGTGGCCTGCTCCTGCTCCCGCCTGACCAGCGCCTTGTCGACCATGTACGGTTTGACTGGTGGTTGAGGCGGCAGCCTCCGACCGGTGATCGGTCCTGGAACAGGTCGCACCGGCGGCAACGGATGAACCGGTGGCAGGCGTACCGGCTTGCCCGGAAGCGTCGGCAGCAGAATCGGGTGCGCGGTCATCTCGCGCACCTTCTCCATGTCAGCCAGCGGAAGCTGGAACGGCTTGTCCATGACTTTCGGCAGGTTGTGGTCGTCGATATACAGGTACACATCGCGATCTTGAACCGCGGCCTCCCCCAGCCACTGCTTCACGCCGGCGAGAGAGATAGTCGCCTCTCGTTCGTGCGAGGACAGCGTCTGGTAGTTCATGTTTTGGGTGGCGGCCGGTGTCGTGACCAGCGCGCCGCTGGGCGACGAAACCTCCGCCATGATGCATTGATGCAGCTCGCTCATGTCGGCGAGCTTTGGGCAGAACGAGTCCGTGCCCTGCTTGGTGCACGTGTAGTCGATGGTGACGGCTGAAGTGCCATCCCCCGCTGGGACGGGCTGCCCCCAAACCCAGCCGTTTGACGCAGTCAGATTCGCGGTCGAACCCAAGAGGATGTCCGTCCCTGTTGGCACCTTGGCGACATCCTGCCAGGTAGCGTCGTCCCAGTTCACCACTTCCGTGCCCCAGCCGGCGATGCGCACGCGAGCTCGCACGTCCCAAGGCAAGATAGCGCCCACGACGTGCCGAGCAATGACGCGAAAGGTGTTTACTGTCGCAGTGCAGCTGGCGCTACCGGTACAAATCTGCTGAGTCAGCGCGCCGCCCAGATTCGCCCCGGGAGTTCCGGTCCACACGCCGATGTCGTTCGACGCGACGGTGATGCCGCTCGGGCACGCCGTGCCCAGGTCCTGATACACGGGCCAGGTGTCCGCGTGCACGTTGATAGGCGTGCCGATCAGCTCGTTCGTGCCACTCAGCACGGGCGTCGAGTTGCCGACCACCACATCGCCGGTCGAGTTATGGATCGTAGCGCCGAAAAAAAAGTTCGTCGCTCCGCCGATATTCAACCCAGTCGGCGACAAGTCGATCCGCAGCGTAACCGCCCAGCGCGGGCTACCGAGTATCGGGCGATCCCAACGGGCACCTTTGAGCCAGGTGGGCACGCCGCCTGAGCCGCCGTCCCAATCCGTGGTGCCGGTGCCTCGCGAGTGGTCTGCGTGGTAGTGGGTGACCGCCGCGAAGGCCAGCTCCTGGGGCGCCGGGCTATCCGTCGGGACAGTCACGCCGGAAGGAGCTGCTGGCGGGGATATCGTCGTGCCCGCGTTCCGCAGGTCGATGGCAATCGCTTCCGCGCCAGTGAGGTTGCCTCGCGTGAACGCGACGTACGCGAAGTCTTGGGCGTCAGGACCCGTGTCGTCGGCTTCCGCTTGAATCGACACGTACACGATCTTGCCCACGACGACAGCGCGCATGGCCACGTCTTGTGCCCAGATTGCGCTACCACCGACCGGCAACGCAGTCAGGTACTGAATGGGCGAGCCCGACCAGCGCGGGTCGTGCAACTCCGGGCGCCAGAAGGGGTTGCTGCCGAAGTTATCCCACTCCGGCGGACCCGATAACGCCGGCAATGAGACTGGCCCGGTCATGCACAGGTCCGCCCGCGCCGCTTGCGTTGCGAACAGCGAGCTGAGCACTCCGGCGAGCAGCGCACGTTGAACCCACTTACCTCTGCTACCAAACATCGATTCCGCCCTTTCTAAGTCGACCCAAAATGCAACAACTGAGAGTTTCAACAACTGCTACCGAACGCGTTAGTTCGTGTCAGTGACATCTATGAAAACAGCGAGCTGGTTGGCGGAGGCAACGAGACTCGCCGGCGCCGCTGGCCAGATACTGGCCGTGGAATTGTAGGTATCGGCGGCCCTGTAGCCTGCACCCGCGACCGTGCTGGCCGCGACACTGATCGTCGTTGCCGTATTCGTGCTCACGGCAATGTAATACTGCTGGCCGGCGGTCAGCGCGACGCCCGGGATGCCTGGCTGCTGAATCAGCGTGCCCGGCGCCACCGTGAGCGCCGCCTTGGTGTAGTCCATCACCGCGCCCGTCGGCAGCCCGTTACCGTCGGCCCCATACAACCCCAGCTTCACAGTTGCCGTGGCACTCGCTGTCGCCACGATGCCCAGATCATTGAGCACGCAATTGTGCGGGATCAGTGGCAGCTTCACGAGATACAGGTTGCCCGTCACAAGCGTGGTGGAGCTGCCACCAGTGGAGAAACCGATCAGCTCGTTGGGATTCACACAACTGCCGCCCCGACACAGTGAAGCGGCCCCAGTGCACTCGATGTTCGTCGCGCACTGCACGCAAGTGCCGGAGCCGTCACACACGCCACCGCCACCAGTGCAGGTGGTGTGCGGGGTAAGCGCGACCGTGCCGCAGGTGTTGGCGCTGCACGTGGCGGAATAACACTTTCCGGGCGCTGGGCACTGGGCAAACGAGTTGCACTCCACGCAGGCGTGGGCGGCCGAGCAATACTTCGTGTTGCCCGCGCCACAGGGGGTATTTAGTGCAACCGGCGAAGGCGCGCACGTGCCCGTGCCGTCACAGGATTGGGTGTAGCAAGCTTGCGGTGCGGGGCAGTCAGCAACCGCGGTGCATTGCACGCATTGGCCGTTTCCAATGCAGTGTAGGGTGCCGGCGGGGCACGCGGTCTTGTTCAGCGTTTGACCGTCAGTGCTGCACGAAGACGTGGTCGACCCATTGAAGCAGCCCGCCACGTTGGGAATACACACGTCACAAGCGCTTGCGTTGCACAGGTTCGCGCCGCAATTCTTGACGGTGGTGAACCCCGTCAGGGCGTCGTTGCACTGCTCCAGCGTGTCTGCGTCGCACTTGAGGTCGCCTGCCTTTAGACACGCATACGCGGTGCATGCGCCGGCAAGCGCATTGCACGGCTTCGTGTCATCCGAGCACGCCATCTCATCGACGAAGCCCGTGCCGTCGTCTTTACAACGCTGCAGCTCTTTCCCAGTGCACTGGTGCTGCTCGGCGGTACACACGGCGCACGCCGCGCCGTTGCCGCCCGTGCACAGCGCCACGCTATCGCACTTGGTTTGCGTTTCGGTGATCAGGTCCGGCCCACATTGCACGCGCGTCGCGGCGTTGCAGAACGAGTCCCCGGGATTGTGACCTTGGCATTCAGCGACCGCGTTTTGGCATTGGCCAAACGGCATGCTCTGCGAATCACATAGCTTGCCGGCGTCACAGGAGGCCGCGGTGGTCCAGACGCCGCCTTGGCAGATGAGCCGCTGCGTGGACGCGTGCTCCGCGCACGTCACGTCACCTTCCCCGGTGCACGGGTCATTGATCTTGCCGGTACCGCTGTCAGGGCCGGTCGGCATGGCGCCGCCGTTGCCCGAAGTGCCGCCCGTTCCGCCGCTGACAGGACCGCCACCAGTGCCGCCGGCACTCGTGCCGCCGGTGCTGGTGCTGCCCGCGCTGCCGGCCGCACCCGCGTCACCGGTACCGCCGGCCGCGCCCGAGCCGGGATCGTGCGTCGAGTCGTTACCGACGCACGCTCCATTGATGCAGCTCTGATCGTTCAGGCACTGCGTGTCGGTCGTGCACGCGCTACGACATGCTTCGGCCTTGCATTGGCTGCCGTCCGGGCAGTTCGTGTCCGAGCTGCATGTAGTTGAGGCCTGCATCACGCAGGCATTGCCTGCGTTCGTTTGTAGGCAGCGCCCGAATTGGCAGTCCTTGTCCGCTGCGCACTGCTTGCTGCACGCTTGAAACAGGCAGATCTGCTGGTTGGGGCAATCCGATGCGAGCGTGCAGCTGGCGGCGCTGCCCGTCGCGCCGCCTAAGCCCTCTACTTCATTGGGCGCGCCAGCGCCGATCAAGCTGTTGCACGCTGCGACCACCCCGACCGCGAGGCCGAGCAGCACGCCCAGAGAAAGAGAACGCATGGGACCTTTCACCAGGCACCTCGCAAGCTGAGCTCAGCGCCGCCCGGAGTTGCGAAAGCGCCAGCACTGAGCTGCGCGCTACTTGGCGCTTCTTTCTTGGAATCCAGGAGAAAAAGCGCGAAGCCCGTGGCGAGGGCGGCACCGCTAACCGCGAATGCGACGGTAGAGAGGGTACCCGCGCTCCGCGCGGCATTGCGCAGCGATGTGCCCGCCCGGTTGCACGTGTCACCCAAGCACTTATCCGAGGCGTTGGACTGCTTGTTCTTGCTGATCGCGGTGAGGCCGAACACGGTGCCGAACACCGCGCCCACGCCGCTCACTCCAAACGAGATGAACGCGGCGGTTCGCAAGCCGTGACTGCGCGGCTTGGTGCCTGAGCCCGTGGCCAGCGCAGCGGCCGGTGCGTTCGCCAGTAACGGAATGCTCAACGTCTGCGTGCCAGCGTCACCGGCAACGGTCAGCGTGCTCTGCCAATCCTTCTTGCCGGGAGCGTGCACCTGAACGGTATGCGGCCCGGGGTCGACTGGGATGGACAGCCCCCACTGCGCGGCGCCGACAGCAACGCCGTCTCGTTCCACGACCAGGCCGGGCACGCGACTTGCGGGCGGGACGTTGATCGTGACGTGGGACAGCTTGGGTTGCAGCGCGGCAGCGCGGGCGTGCGCCATGGTCTGCCGTTCCACCTGGCCGTTGCGCTTGGTGTCGGACTCGACCTCGAGAAACAAGATCCACGCGCTGGCAGTCCGTCCGATGCGCTCATCGCAGTTAGCTAGGTTGAGCTTGGTGCCGATGCCGGGCTCCAGGCGCTCGCTTTCTTCGAACTTGGGGCAAGCCGCCGCTGCATCACCTTGTTGGATCAAGCGTTTGGCTTCGTCGAACAATGCTTGCGCCGCAGCGCTGCTGTCCGCCGACACTTCCTGGGCGCCCGCGCGGCCGGCGCAGGCAATTCCTAGCGTGGCGAGAACCGCCACACGCAGCGTGAAACCCGTCATTTTCCCGCACATTTCAGCAACTCCCGCGCGCAAATGCCTGACCCAGCGCATGGATCCGCACGTGGACCAACGCAGCGCGCAGGCCCAAACCTCCTCAAGACACGGGAATGAAACGCAGACTTGTGCGGGCAAGTCCAGCGCTTTGCACGGGCGTTGACTCGTTACTCATCCGCGTTCGCGTTCGCGTTCGCGTTCGCGTTCGCGTTCGCGTTCGCGTTCGCGTTCGCGTTCGCGTTCGCGTTCGCGTTCGCGTTCGCGTTCGCGTTCGCGCGGCGCACGTCACAAATTGACTAAGCCGGTGCGCGATTCCGCTGACGATGGAGAACCGGAGGCTCGTGCGCCGTTGCCGGCCGCCAGCGTCGCCCCGCCTTCACTTCTCCACGAACGCGCGCTCGATCGTGTATTGCGCGGCTTCGTGGCTCTTGCCTTCGTGGAAGCCACGCTTCTCCAGGATCGCCACGAGCTCGTCGAGCATGCTCTGATTGCCGCAGATCATGACGCGGTCATGCTCCGGATCGAGCGGGGGCATGCCCACGTCCGCACACAGCTTGCCGGATTCCAGCAGATCCGTGAGACGCCCGCGGTTCTCGTACGGCTCGCGCGTGACCGTCGGGTAGTAGCGCAGCTGCTTCGCCACGAGCTCACCCAGGTACTCGTGCTGCGGCAAGTCATTGCGAATGTAGTCGGAGTAGCCGAGCTCACTCGTGACGCGCACGCCGTGAGCGAGGATCACGTGCTCGTACTGCTCGTACACCTCCGGATCGCGAATCATGCTCATGAACGGCGCGAGGCCCGTGCCCGTGCTGAGCAGATACAAGCGCTTGCCTGGCAGCAGGTGGCTCATCACAAGCGTCCCGGTCGGCTTCTTGCCGACGAGCACTCGATCACCCGGCTGCAGGTGCTGGAGGTGCGAGGTGAGCGGGCCGTTCGGCACCTTGATGCTGTAAAACTCCAAGTGCTCTTCGTAGTTCGGACTAGCCACGCTGTACGCGCGCAGCAGCGGCTTGCCCTCAACTTCGAGGCCAATCATCACGAAGTGCCCATTTTTGAAGCGAAACCCCGCATCCCGCGTGGTTTTGAAGCTAAAAAGGCTCTCGTTCCAGTGATGGACCTCGAGGACGGTCTCCTGATGGAGGTTGGTCGCGGCAACGCTCATGTCCCTTCATTTAAGACCGCTTGACCAATCGGTAAAACGGGATATTCCGTATACAGTATTCGGAACCGCCGATATGCGATATACCCTGCGCCAACTCGAAGTTTTCCTCGCCGTTGCCCACCACGAGAGCGTGAGCCGCGCGGCGGAAGATCTAGCCATGTCGCAATCGGCGGTGAGCGGCGCCCTGGCCGACTTGGAGCGCCAGTTCGAGATACAGCTCTTCGAGCGGCTCGGCAAGCGCGTGCAGCTCAGCGGGCTCGGCCGCTCGTTGCGTCCGCGCGCGCAAGCCTTGCTTGAGCAAGCCACGGAGCTGGAGAGCCGCTTCAAGAATCAAAGTGCGCTCGGGTTGGTGCGGGTCGGCGCCACGCTGAGCATCGGCAACTACCTGATGGTGCCCGAGATCGCGCGCTTCATGCGCGAGAACCCGGGAGCGCGCGTGACGCTGGATGTGGCGAACACGGCTGAGATCGCGCGCAAGGTGTTGGAGTTCGAGATCGACATCGGCCTCATCGAAGGTGAGCTGCACGAGCCGGAGTTGGAAGTAACGCGCTGGCGCCCGGATGAGCTGGTCGTGTTCTGCGCGCCCAATCATCCCTTCGCCAAGAAGCGCACGCTGAGCGACGCGGATCTGATCTCCGCGACGTGGATCGTGCGTGAATCCGGGTCGGGCACTCGCCAAGCCTTCGATCGAGCCATGCACGGCATCTTGTCCGAGCTGCAAATCGTGCTCGAATTGCAGCACACGGAGGCCATCAAGAGCGCCGTCGAGGCGGGCTTGGGCGTGGGCTGCGTGTCGCGCATCGCGCTCGAAGAGGCGTTTCGATACGAAACGCTCGTACCCTGCCGCGTCCCCCAGCGCGACTTTCAGCGCTCGTTCTATTTGGCGCTGCGCAAACAAAAGTACAAAAGCGCGGGCATGCTCAGCTTGCTCGAGCAAATCCGCGCTCAGGGTAGCGCGCGCTGAACTCAGTTACATCGCGCCGGGGTTCGGCATGCTGGATGACGGACACTTCATATCGTAGGTCGTGCAGGAGGCGGGCTCCGCCTGGGAGATCCCGGCGACCGAGACCAACGCGGCTTGCAGGTTGTCGGCAGTGAGTGATGAGCAACTCGGAATCGCCGAGGTGTTGAACACCTTCACCGCGTCATTTAGGCACGCAGTGTATTCGGCGACGGTCGCCATGCAGGTCGGGTCCGGCGTATTGCACGTGGTGTCGACCGCCATCGGCGGGGTATCCGTCAAGGTGGCGGTGCACATGTCGTAGCCCGCCTTGCACGCTGCCTGAATGCCGGCGTCGGTCTTGTCCGTGGCGGTGAACGTGCCCACAAGACCGGCCAAGCTGCAGCTAAACTTCGACTCCGCTGCCATGAACGGCGCGCCGCTCACGTAGTCCTGCAATTCCCCGCATAGCTTTTGGGTGTCGGCGGGTGAGAGGCTGCCAAGTTGTTCCGAGCCTGAAACACTCGTGCTGAACGCGCCGGCGCTGGAATTGCCTGCACCACTGCTGCCGCCTGCATCACCGCTGCTCGTGTTGCTCCCGCTACAACCGAGCGCCGCAAACACGAGACTCAGAGCCGCACACACCGCTGTTCGTCTAATCACGAGCCACCTCCAAAGAGTATTGCTGTGAAGGTTAGCGGACATCTTTGCCGCCTGCTAGAGCAGCGCCGGTTTTGCGTCTTGTCTCTTGCTGTGCTTTCGTAGGGGGTGGAGAACTCGATGCACCGAGCGATGATCGTCACCGTGGGCCTGCTTTCCAGCTTAAACGGGCTGTGCGCTTGCTCCAGCAGCCGCGCTGACACCGGAGCCAACGGCGGAGCCGCAGGTGTAGGTGTAGGTGTAGGTGGAAACAGCGCGGGCGCGGCGGGCACCGGCACGGCCGGCGCAGCACCCCTGGGCGGCCGCAGTGGCGTTTCGAGTGGCGGCGTTTCGAGTGGTGGCGCGTCGAGTGGCGGCGCGTCGAGTGGTGGCGCGTCGAGTGGCGGCGGCGGCGCGAGCGGTGGCAGCACGTTCACACCGGGCGCCACGGCGATGATGACCAAGGGCTGGCTGTACACGATGGGCAACCAGATCCTGGTCTCCAACGGCGGCAGCAGCGCGGGCACGCGCTGGGTGGGCCGCGGTGTGAACATGGATGACCTGTTCTTCTGCGGCTACAACAACACGCTCATGACCCAGGGTGCCGAGGCCCTGCTCAAGTCGGAGATCGACGGCCTGTTCAGCGCCTGGAAGCCCAACTTCGTGCGCATCTCGCTGGCCATGAACAGCTTCCCGGTGAAAGCGAGCTGGCTCTCGGACAACGCCAGTTACAAAACGCCAATGACGCATCTGATCAACGCCATCGGCGCGCACCCGGACACATACGTATTGGTGTCGGTGCGCAGCGACGTCACCATGGTCGGCTACGATCCGGACAACATGGAGGCCACTGGCGTCCCGTCGGACTCCACGAATACGCCGGACAAAGCCAAGTACCCCACCGGCACGGACGCGGTGTACGTGGCCTTAGTGGATTCATTCGCCCAGGATCCGTACGTCCTCTTCGGCCTCACGAATGAAGCCGGAGGCAACACGGGCACGGAAAACAAGATCCGCGCAGCAATGAGTCACGCCGTGACCACCATCCGCACGGAAGAGGACAAACTGGGCGTGCCGCATCACTTGGTCTCGGTGCAGGGCCTCGGCTACACCAGCGACATCAGCATCTACGGCAAGCAACCGCTGACCCAAGACAACGTAGTGTACGAGCAGCACGGGTACCCGCCGAGTCCCAAGAGTTACACGTTCGACAACATCCCGGTCGTCATCGGCGAGTACGGCACGCTGGATGGCAGCAACGCGCCTGCCTTCTTCCAAGACATCGACACCAAACAGATCTCGAGCTTGGCCTGGGACTTCGATCCGTACAGCGACTGCGCCCCAGACCTATTGGACATCACGACCGACGCCAGCAAACTGACCCCGAATGATTGGGGCAAGCTAGTGCAAGCCTACCTGATCAAGCACGCTGCGCCGTAATCGCGCGCGGCGTTCGCCGCCGGCCCGACGCTCGTCACTTGCATGATGATAGTTTCTGTCTTAGACAGCGACGCATGCAACGAAAGAGCTTTGCGGAACTGGAATGCAATATCGCCCGCTCGGTGGAGCAGGTCGGTGACGGCTGGAGTCTGATGATCTTGCGTGACGCGCTACTCGGCGCGAAGCGCTTTCAGGATTTCGAGGCCGGGCTGGGCGCGCCCCCGACCACGCTCACGCGACGCCTGCATACCTTGACCGAACACGGCTTCTTCACCCGCCGCGAGTACGAAACGCATCCCAAGCGCGAAGAGTACGAGCTCACGCAGAAGGGGTTGGATTTCTTGCCGGTGCTGCTCGCGCTGGCGGCCTGGGGCGGGCGCTGGCTATCGCCCGGCGGCGCGCCGCTGGAGTTCGTGGATCCAGTAACGGGGGCAGCCATCGAACCGTCACTCGTAGACGCGCACACCGGGAACCCCCTAGTCGCCGGGAAGGTGGGCGTGCGGCCAGGGCCCGGTGCTTCGGCGGAGCTCCGGCGCGCCATGGTTCATGTCCGACCCGTGTTCGGCGCGACCGCTCAAGGCGGTGCGCTGTGAGGCGCGTCGTCGTCACGGGCATCGGCGTAGTTTCGCCCTTGGGAGTCGGTGCGCAGCGCAGCTTCGCGGCCGTGCTCGCGGGGCGCTCCGGCATCACCCCGATCGAGCGCTTCGACGTCAGTGACTTGCCGACGAAGATAGCGGGCCAAGTGCCCCGCGGCAGCGAGCCCGGGCAGTACGACCCGTTGCGCTACGCGAACGCAAAAGAGCAGCGCCGCTACGACGAATTCATTCTGTTCGCGTTGGCCGCTGCGGATGAAGCAGTGGCTGATTCCGGCTTCCGTGCGGAAACGGAAGAACAACGCGAACGCGCCGGTGTGCTCATCGGCTCGGGCATTGGGGGCTTGCCGAGCATTGCGGAAAACGCGGTAAAATTGGAGAAAGAGGGACCGCGCCGGATCTCGCCGTATTTCATTCCGGGCAGCTTGATCAACGAGGCTTCCGGAGTGGTCTCGATTCGTCACGGCTTCAAAGGGCCGAACCACGCGGTCGTCACTGCCTGCGCCAGCGGCGCACACGCGCTGGGTGACGCCGCGCGTCTGATCGCCCTCGGCGACGCAGACGTGATGCTCGCCGGCGGCTCGGAAGCGGCCACGTGCCGCCTCACGCTGGCCGGCTTCGCGATCATGCGCGCCATCTCGAGCGGCTTCAACGACCGCCCACACGAAGCATCACGCCCGTGGGACCGCGGGCGTGATGGCTTCGTGATCGGCGAGGGCGCCGGTGCGTGCGTGCTGGAAGAGCTCGAACACGCGAGGAAGCGCGGCGCGCGCATTTACGGTGAACTCGTCGGTTACGGGCTGTCCGGCGACGCGCATCACCTCAGCGCCCCTGACCCGCAAGGCGACGGCGCACGCCGCGCGATGAGCGCTGCACTCAAACGTGCCCAGCTGAACCCCGATCAGATCGACTACATCAACGCCCACGCCACCTCGACGCCCGTCGGCGACCCAGTGGAAATCAGCGCCGTAAAAAGCCTATTCGGCGCGCACGCACGCTCACTCGCCATGTCCTCGACCAAGTCCGCCACCGGCCACTTGCTCGGGGCCGCGGGCGCAGTCGAAGCCATCTTCACGCTCCTCGCGCTGCGCGAAGGCGTCCTTCCCCCAACCCTCAATCTCCACAACCCCGACCCCGAGTGCGACCTCGATCTCGTCCCCCTCGAAGCTCGCTGCAAGCCGATCCGCTACGCCTTGTCCAACTCGTTCGGCTTCGGAGGCACCAATGCGGCTCTGATCTTCGGACCCACACCGTAAACGCGCAGCCTTCGCCGCGAAGGCCTCGGGCGTGTCCCTGAATTCACGTGCCCGTGCCCGTGCCCGTGCCCGATCCCCCCCTCATCTTTCTCGTTTTTGTGCGTCGCCTCGCGGCAGCTTGCGTGCGCCAGTGCGGAGCGACGGTGGGGCTGCAATGTCCGTTTTCGGGCACGGGCACGGGCACGGGCACGGGCACGGGCACGGTCGCCGCGGGGACTTGACGTATAGATATAGGGGGTATACCTATACACCAGCATGGCGCGTCCCCCAGCCAAAACCAAGGCATCCACGCAGGTGGCGCTGCCCCCGCAGGCGTCCAACAAGCCGGCGCGCTCTGCCCATCAGCGCCACGCAGTCGGCGTTGATTCCGAGATCAAGGCCTCTAACTTGAAGCGGCTCCGCCGGATTGAAGGGCAAGTCCGCGGGCTACACAAGATGGTCGAGGAGGATCGCTATTGTCCTGACATTTTGATGCAGGTGGCTTCGGTGCAGGAGGCGCTGAAGGGGGTATCGCGGGAGTTGGTGCGCAATCACCTTTCGCACTGCGCGCGGCGCGCGTTGGGCGGCACGGACGCGGAGGCAGAGCGGGCGGTGGCGGAGTTGGTGGCGGTTTGGTCGAAACACGCCGGTTGAGGCTGAAGTCATGACGGAGAGCAAACCATGAGGCGCCAGATTCTTTTCAGTGTGCTGGCTTTGCTGCCCGCCTGTGCGCACATGGAGAAAGAGCGCGGGCATAACTCGGTAGACGAGCTCGTGCGTGCGCGCATTGGCCAACACACCGGCTGGGAACACGGTAGCCCGGAGGCGCGTCAGATTTCAGGCCGCGTGCATGAGCTGCTGAAGGGTGGGCTCACCCGCGAACATGCCGTGCAGATTGCGCTGCTGAACAACCCGCGGCTCCAAGAAACGTACGACGAATTGGACGTTTCCCAGGCTGATTTGGTGCAGGCCGGCCTGCTCTCCAACCCCTCTTTGGGCGGCAGCATCGGCTTTCGAATGAATGGTTCTGGGCGGCCCGAATATGAAGTGTCCATTGTGCAGAGTTTCCTGGATATCTTCATGCTGCCGCTGCGCAAGCGCGTCGCACGCGCGGATTTCGATGCCGAAACTTTGCGCGTTGCACACGCGGCCCTAGAAACCGCCGCTGATGCGAGCAAAGAGTTCACTGAAGTTCAAGCCAAAACGCAAACCGTACAGCTCATGCGCGGCATCGCCGCTGGAGCGGACGCCGCTGCCACGCTCGCCGGCGCCCAGTTCGACGCTGGGAATGTGAGCGAGCGCGTGCTGGCAAGTGAGCGCGCTATGTCCGTGCAAGCGCAGCTGGATCTCGACCACGACGAACTCGAGCTCAGCGAGTACCGTGAGAAGCTCAATCGCCTGCTCGGCCTGTGGGGCACCGACCTGAGCTGGAAGCTAGGCCAACAGCTGCCCGCCATCCCCGCGCACGAAGAGCCGCTCGAGCACCTGGAAGCGCGCGCCCTCACGCAGCGGCTGGATGTGCAGGCCGCGCGCAAACAGGTTGAA
>JBDTJC010000040.1:0-27817 GCA_039936055.1 Polyangiaceae bacterium
CCCCCCCCGACGCCCAGCGCACCCCCACCCCCCTCCCTCCTCACTCTCGGCGACGCAGGGACACCCGCTTGGCTGGCCTCACACCACTACGTGGTCGCGGCGATTGGTGACTCGTTGACCGATCCGCGCTCGCACGGAGGCGGGTACTTGGAATATCTGAGCACGCACTGCGCCGCGAAGGGGCTCGACATCGAGATCGATAATTTTGGCAAGGGCGGCACAATGGTCAATCAGATGCGTCGCAGCTTCCAGCAGCAGGTCGCGCAATCACCCAAGCACTACACGCACCTCGTCGTCTTCGGCGGAGTGAACGACCTGTACAGCGATCTGACCGCGTTCCGCACGCCCGCGAAGATAGAATCCGACCTGAGCACGATGTACGGCTGGGGCAAGGCGCACGGCGTCCAGGTCGTCGCGCTCACCGTCGCGCCGTGGGGCGGCTTCAAACGCTACTTCAATGCTTCGCGCGCCGAGACCACGCACGCGCTGAACGCTTGGATTCGCGAGCAGCCCGCGCAAGGCTTGCTCGACAACGTGGTGGATGCGTACGCGCTCCTGTCGTGCGGCGACCCGGACGTCCTGTGCGAACGCTTTTTTACGCCCTTCAAGGACGGCATCCACTTTGGCCCGGAGGGGCATCAGATCCTGGGGCAGGCTCTATTGCGCGCCGCTTTTTCCGACTGCGAGTGATCGACGGCTTTTTTCCCAGGCTTTTCGCGCTCCTTTGGCGCCACTTGGGAGCGACCGCAATCTGCGCTATTGAAGCGCGCGATGGCGACGAGTGAATCCGGCAAACCGGCAGAAAAACCCGCGGCGGCGCAGGGCGCTCCCAGCAAGCCCACCGCGGCGACGCGCAGCGTGTCGCGCAAGCCCACGGATGACGACCTGCCGCAGGTCATCGGTGGTCGCTTCTTGGCCGCAGCGGCCATACTCGGCGCGATGGTCGTGATCCCGATGTCTGCACTCGGCAACTACTTCGAGCCGGCGGAGCCGCCAGGCGCGAACACCGCCAATTGGCATGCCGGCGCCAAGGACACCATCCGCCTGACTTTGGTCACGGCAGACGCCGCGTCGCTCACGTGTGCCTCTGCGCAAAGCTTCGAAGGCAAGCACTGCGCGTTCAAGAGTGAGAACGAGGCCTGGCCGCGCGAAGCGAACGCCCCACTCGACGACAACAAGGCGAACATCATTCAGCCGTACCGCACGTGGAAGGACAACCAGCTGATCTTGGTGTCCGGAGTGTGGGCCAGCCCCTCACTCGCGATGCGCGTACACAGCGAGCCGCCAGGCAATCTAGCCCCGGACAAACTCGCGCGCTTCGTCGCCGAGTGCAAAGTGCACTTCGCCGGTGAGATGGAGAAGCCGATGATGCGTTGGCAGCCCGGGCAAAGCTGGGGCAGCGACAAGTCCACGATGGTCGCAATCGCTGACTCGTGTCAGGTCATCGAAGAGCCATCGCCGGATTGCCCGTCGGGCTTGATTTGCGCGTTTTTTCACCTGTTGCCCTGAGTTCCATGAGCGAATCCGAAGCGCTTCCGCGGCCCAAAGCAACGCTTGCCGTACGCGCGTTGTCCACGTGGTTCGGCTGCGGCGCATCCAAGCTCGCGCCCGGCACCATGGGTTCGTTCGGTGCCATTCCGCTGCACCTCGGCCTGCGCTTGCTGCCGGCTCCCGTGCACCTCGCGGCCATCGTCGGCATCACCGCGGTCGGCGTGTGGTCATCGAATGAAATGGCCAAAGCCATGGGCGTCGAGGACCCGCAATGCGTCGTGATCGACGAAGTCGCCGGCACCTTGCTGGCCATGGGCATGGTGCGGCACAGCAGCATCGGCGTGCAGATCCTGGCACTCGGCCTGTTCCGGCTGTTCGACATCTGGAAGCCCGGCGTGATCGACACCGTGCAAAATGCCAAGCCCGAAGGCGTGGGCATCATGGCGGATGACGTGCTCGCTGGGGTTTTGGCGGGCGTGGTGAGCTTCGCGGTCGCGAAGCTCTAAGGCTGAGCGCCCGCGAGGCCTGAGCTCGGATCTGCCGCGGCGCCGCCTGTACCTTCGTCCAACATCGTGTGCTGACACGCGGTCTTAGCGGGGATGCCGGAGCCTTGCGCCTGAACCCAGATGTAGAAATCACTGCAGGTGTCGTTCTTGATCTGCACCACCTGGTCGTCCATGCACTCGATGATGGCCTGATTGCCGGCCGTCGGTGCCAGCGAGCCATTGTCGCTGAAAGCGAGCGTGATCGCGACGATCGGTAGTGAGCCCAAACCGTGTTCGAAGGTGATGGTGCGAGCGGGTGGGAGATACTGGTAACCCGTGTCCCCCTTGCTGAGCGGCATGCTAGGATCGTAGTACGGGGACGAAAACCAGGTATTGGTCCCCGCCCGACCGTCGCCGGTACGCACGAGCGTGGCGTCCTCGCCGCGGTCACAGGTGCTTGTCTGACACCCCGCTGTAAGTAGCACGACGCCCAGCGCAGCCAGCGCAACCCAAGCGCAGCGAGTCATCGGTAATCCTTCGCTTCCGAACCGAGCAGCGTGCCGCACATCGTTTTGCAGAGGATGTCCTTCTCGCGGCACTCGCACTTGCCCTGCTTCTTGAGTTCCAGCTTCTCCACCATTTGGTCCTTGCTGAAGCCGGCGATGCGCTCGACACGCTTGAACTCCCAGTTAGCCTTGATTTGCTTCGGGGTGCGCGGGTCCGTCGGTTTGCCGTCCGCCTCCGCGCAGCAGCGGAAGCCCAGGAAGTAGTAATAAAAGCCTTCGTCGTGGGTGTAGATCTTGGGGCGGCACTGATTGCGCACGCCTTTGTACCAAGGGCCGCCGGAGTGCACGCTGTCGAATTTGCCGCGAAAATCCGAGCTGTACGTCTCGCTGGACACGACTTCGTCGTTGTTGCCGGGCAGGTCCGCAATGCCGTAGGCGCTGATGCACCCCGGCTGGCTGCCGCTGCGCACGCCCTTCCAAAGCCGCGCAAGCTCGTGTGGATCCCGCTGCGCGACTTTTTTCATGTTCGGACCGTCCCATTCGACATCCCCCAAACATTTCTTCGTGTCACGCACGTAGCCGTACGGGAAGGGCAACATCTCCGGCCCCTCACAAGCGAGCGTCCACTCCGTTTCGGTGCACATGCGCTTGCCGACGGCAGCGCACTTCACCTCAGCCTGGTTGAAGCGGTTCATGACCTCCGGACGCGCGCCCTTCTCGTTGGGCCAAGCGTAGGTGTCCATGCAGTAACGCTTGTGTTGTTTTTCACCGCTGCACGTCGACTTCGCCTCGAACTCTTCACACACGGTCTTCTTGTTGGACTTGTCGTACCAGCTCTTCTTGCATTCCAAATCCAGCTTGGTGCAGTAGTCCCCATCGACCAGCTTCATGCCCACGGGACAAGCGTCTGAATCCTTCGACGGCTTCTCGGCGGGCGGCGCTGGCGGTACCGCGTCGCGCTTCGGCGTCGTTTCCGCTGCGCGTGCCGGCTGTGTCGGCTGTGCAGGCAGCGGATTGCGCGACGCTGTCTGCACGGGTTCGCGGTCGATCGTGGCGTGCGTGCGCACGGGCGACGCGCAGGCGCTAACGCCGGCGCCAGCGATAAACAAAGCTCCTAAAATCACGGCGAATCGCATCGGCTCGGAAGGTAGTGCGGCCGCCTACATATCGCAAATCAATCCCTGCTCTATCCCGCGAGCACCATCGCGAGGTCCCACGCGCGCGCTAACGAGCTCCCCACGCGCACCGAAAAACGGCTCGACGCCGCCGTCGCTCAAGACGGGCAGACTCCGTTCGGCTACACTTTTCGGCGATGCTCAGGCGAGTGGGAGTGATTGGCGACATCCATTGCGAAGTCGCCCGCTTGAAGCAAGTGCTCGATCTGTTCCGCTGCTCGGAAGTCCAGACGGTGCTGGCTGTCGGTGACATCGCAGATGGCCCAGGGGACCTGACCGAGGCCTGCCTGCTGCTCCAGAAAGCGGGCGCGCTCGTCGTCGCCGGGAATCACGATCGCTGGCTGCTCGCCGGTGAAATGCGGGACTTGCCCGATGCCACTCCAGCAGAAGCACTGACTGATGAAGCCCGGCGCTACCTGAGCGCTCTACCCAAGACGCGCACCTTCGACAGCCCGCGCGGCAAAGTGCTGCTGTGCCACGGCCTCGGTGAAGACGACATGGCCAGCGTGCGCCCCAGTGACGAAGGCTACGCGCTGCATTCGAACTCGGCGCTGTCCGACTTGTTGAAGAGCGGCTGCGCGCGCTTCATCGTGAACGGCCATTCTCATCGCCCGATGCTGCGCACGATAGACGGCCTCACGATCATGAACGCGGGCACCCTGCACTCCAAGCACCGACCGGTGTGTTCGATCGCCGACTTCGAAGCCGGCTCTGTGCAAGTGTTCGACGTATTTCCGACGCACTTGGCCAGCGCAGAGCGCTGGTCCTTCGAGCGCGGGTCTCGGCCCACTCAGACCCTGACCGAGCCGTAACCCAGCTTACTCCGCGTCGGAAGCGGCGAGCGCGGGAGCCTTGCGCTCCAGCGGGTAGCGCGCACGCTGCTCGGAGGCGATTTTAATCACGCCAATCGCGTCCAGCGCGACGATCACGTAGTAGGTCGGGTCGATCTCGAACCAACGGGCCGCGAAACGCGGGCTCATCGAGAACTCATGGTGGTTGTTCTGAAACAGCTCCCCGGCGCACAGGAAGTCGATCGGCAGCGTGTTGCGCGAGACATCCGCGCTCTTGTAGTTGCGGTAGCCGTAGCGGTGGCCGCACCAGTTCACGATCGCGCCGTGAATCGGCCCCATGATGAAGTGAGCCGGCAGCAGCAGGAACCACCAAGCCGAAGGCGCGAACACCACGTACACGGCAGAGTACGCAGCGCCCCACAGCACGCGCATGATCCAAGACTGACCCAGCTTGTCGAGCGCGGGCCACTCCGGGTAGCCGCCTTCGAAGCGGGGCTCAGGTTCCTCACGGTGATAGGCGAAGGCGTCGTAACGCTTCTTCGTGGCCAGCATCATGGTGAACACGTTGCTGTAGTTGAGCGGCGAATGCGGATCCTGCGCCGTGTCGCTATAGGCGTGGTGCATGCGATGCAAAATCGCGTAGCCGCGCGGCGAGAGGAAGCTCGAGCCCTGCGTCATGTAGGTGAGTACATGGAAGAAGCGCTCCCAGCCCTTGGACATCGTGAACTGACGATGCGCGCCAAAACGGTGCAGGAAGAAGGTTTGGCAGAACACCGACGACTGCCAATGCAACACGAAGAATGCGAGGAGGATGGGGCCGCCGATGTTGTGCATTTCGAGTGTCTGCAAGGTAGCGGTTCCTACCCCGTTCGGGGTCATGCTTCCGTCATTTGCAGTTTTTCGGCAGGAATTTCGGTATCTCTGGCGCAGTGCGGCATGCGGCCTTGCAGGGCTACCTCGAAATGATTAGGGTTCCGCCCTCCTTTTGACCGATTCAAAGCAAAAACCACTGGTCGGCGTGATCATGGGCTCGCAGAGCGATTGGGACACCCTCTCGCACACGGCCGAAATGCTGACCGAACTCGGCGTCGCGCATGAGGTGCAGGTCGTGTCTGCGCACCGCACGCCGGACCTGATGTTCCAGTATGCCGAGAGCGCCGAGAGCCGTGGGATCGAAGTGATCATCGCGGGGGCCGGCGGCGCGGCGCACTTGCCTGGCATGGTCGCGGCAAAGTCCGCCCTGCCCGTGCTGGGCGTGCCCGTCCAAAGCCAAGCCTTGAACGGTTTGGACTCACTGCTCTCGATCGTGCAGATGCCGGCCGGCATTCCGGTCGCCACGCTCGCGATCGGAAAAGCGGGGGCAATCAACGCGGCACTGCTGGCAGCCGCGATCTTGGGCGGGCGCTATCCGGCGATCCGCGACGCACTGAAGCGCTTCCGCGCGGCACGTACGCAAAGTGTCCTCGACAAGCCCGACCCTCGAAGCTGACGGCACGCTGCGCGTCGGTGTACTCGGCGCGGGTCAACTCGGCCGCATGCTCGCGCTCGCGGGTACGCCGCTCAATTGCTCGTTCGTGTTCGTCGACCCGACCCCCGCGGCGCCTGCGGCCGCGCTCGGTCGGCAAGTGGTGTGTGAGTACACAGATCCTGTCGGCTTGGCGGCTCTCGCCGCGTGTGACGTCGTAACCTACGAATTCGAGAGCGTGCCTGTAGAGGCAGCGGACGCGTTGGTCGAATGCGTGCCGGTATTCCCGCCTCCGGGCGCACTACGCGTGGCTCAGGATCGCTTCCTAGAAAAGAACTGCTTTCGCGAGCTCGGCATCGCGACGGCACCCTTCGAAGCCGTCAACAGCGCCGAAGAGCTCGCGCTTGCGGTGCTAAAACTCGGCTTGCCAGCGGTGCTCAAAACGCGCCGTCTGGGCTACGACGGCAAAGGCCAGTTCGTGCTCAAGCAACCGCACGACGTGGCGACGGCGTGGGCGGCCGTCGGGGGCGCCCCTTCGATTTTGGAAGGGTTCGTGCAGTTCGAGCGCGAGCTCAGCCTGCTCTCCGTGCGTGCCCGCGACGGCGCCGTGCGCTTCTACCCACTCGTCGAAAATCACCACGAACGCGGCATCCTGCGCAAAACCCTGGCGCCTGCGCCGCAGCTGACGCCCGCCCTGCAGAGCGCGGCCGAAGCGTCCGCCACGCGCATCCTTGAACACCTGGACTACGTCGGCGTACTCGCGCTCGAACTGTTTCAAGTCGGCGCCACGCTCGTTGCCAACGAAATTGCGCCCCGCGTCCACAACTCCGGCCACTACTCGATCGAAGGCTCCTTCACGAGCCAGTTCGAAAATCACCTGCGCGCCATTCTCGGCCTCCCCCTCGGCGAAACGGCGTCCATCTCCCCAAGCTGCATGCTGAACCTCGTGGGCTGCCTTCCAGAAGCCTCAGCCGTGCTCGCAGTGCCCGACGCGCACCTGCATCTGTACGGAAAATCAGCCCGCGCCGGCCGCAAAGTGGGCCACATCACCGTGCGCGCGACGACCGCTGCCGAGCTGGCGAGGCGCGTCGCTCTGCTCGAAGCGCTGCCGGGCGTTCGCGGTCCGTAACGCTTAGCGACGCGGCTCGCATCCTCGCGCCCCAACCCTCCCCTCAGCTCACAAGCGCTTCGCGTCGTCCACCAAGCGCTTCATGTCGTCGTCGTCGTCAGTCCGGTAGTAGCCTCGGATGGCGAGGGCTTTGTCCACGAGCACGAGGTGGGAGCCGTGGATGATGCCGCCGTTTTCGGCTTTGGAGTCGGGTTTGCCGTCGAGGGCGAGTTTGAAGCCGTCGACGACGGTGCGCTTCACCACGGCGAGATCGCCGGTGAGAAACGACCAGGTTTGTAGGTTTGCCTCGTAGCGCTTGGCGTATTCGAGCAGCACGGGCGGCGTGTCGTTATCGGGGTCGACGCTGAAGCTGACTAGGGACAAGGGGGGGGTGCCGTGGCTCGTGGCCACTTGCAGCGCGCGCATGCGACGGGTGATGCGCGGACAGATGGTTGGGCAGCGCGTGAAGAAGAAGGCCGCGACCCAAACTTTGCCGCGCAGTGAAGCCGCGCTGACGGCGCGCGCCTGCTGGTCGACGAGCGCGAATTCACCGACCTGCCCGAGGTTCGGCAGCGGCGCGGCCGTGTGCTGACAAGCGGCGCTCAGGCCGAGCAACGCGAACAACACGAACACGCGAAGCGCAGCGTCAATAGAGACCATCCGGGCTCTATAGCGGACCCGACCCCACAATCGACGCGCGCCGCGATCTTTGTGCAATTTGGAGCTTTCGTTTGTCATTTTAGGCGCTTACCTGCCCAAAACACGGCGCGGGGCAGCCCGCGAAAGCTTGCACGCGAAACCCCAAAGGGTGTAGGCAGACGCCTCACAACGGCTCACAGCCGAGAAAGGGGCTCCATGCGTTGGTTCCGAAAAATGCTGAATCGCCTCCGTTTCCCGCTTCCCTCCGCCAGCTTCGGCTGATGGTCCCGTCCCGCAGCACGCGGGGCGACAGCCAAAACGGCCGAGGCTTCCGCGTTCGTCGCGTCGAGATCGGTCATTACAAGTCACTGCAGGCGCCGCGGGCTGAAGGCTCGCGGGTTCGCTTTCGTCACGACGCGAGGGTGCTAGCCTGAGCGCGTGTCGCGCCGTGTTTCACTGCCCGTGAGCAACCAAGCCAAGCGCCCCAGGTCGACCATTGAAGCCGTGCGCGCACGGCTTGGCGGGCGAGCGCGTACGGATCCACAAGCGGGCCGCGTAGTTTGCTTTTTGGACACTGGTGCCACGGGCGTCGTGCTGTTCGGTCACGGTGAGGAAGTGCACGTGTTCTCCAATGCGGGTTGGGTGCGGCGCACGACCGCTGATGCGCTCACTCACGTCGATCAGCCCGCGGAAGATCTGAACGCCGTTGCCAACGACGTACGCGTGTTTGCCGCCCTGGAGGAAGGCCACCGAGTGCGGTTCCAAGATCTCGGCGGCATGGCGCAAGGCACCTTGATCGAAAAGTGCCGTTACGGCGCAGTCGTGCGCCGCGACGACGAGACCGTGATGGGCGTGGGCTTTCGACGCATCTGGCCGCTCGCCAATCCCAGCGACACGCCGAGCTGAGCCGCACCGTGGCTGATTCAGACGAACGCCGCCTGCGCGTCGGCCTATGCGCGAGCTGCGCACACGCGCGCCCGATTCAATCCGCCAAAGGCAGCGAATTTTGGCTGTGCGAGCGCAGCACGAGCGACCCGCGGTTCAAGAAGTACCCGCCGCTGCCCGTGCGCTCATGCCTCGGTTTCGCGCCCGCAGAACCACGGTTGTCTTGATTTGATCTTGGGTGAGGTCGCCTCGCGGCAGCCCGGGTGCGCAGGTGTTGTAGCGACGCACGGCCTCCGCCCCTAGGCGAGCCCCGGCGAGTGAGTTGGCATGGCTAATGCTAGCGTGTGGGCATGACAAAGTGTGCCACCGCGTTCGCGGCGATCGGGCTGGGCCTGTTCTGGATGATGGGCTGTGCCGGAAAATCGCAAACCGACGGCATGGGCGCGGCTGGCGCACAAAACACGGCCGGATCCTCGAGCGCTGGGGCGGCGAGCGCGGGATCGTCCGGCGCTGGAGCCGCGAATTGGGGAGCGTGCCAGTACGATTCGGACTGCACCCTGGTCTCGAACGGTTGCTGCGACTCATGCGAACCCGTGCAGGCGGCGCAGCTCGCCGCGATCAACGTGTCGCACGTCGCCGATCAGCAGAACTCGGTCTGCCCAGGCGGGGCGGCGTGCGCGCCCTGCCCGACCGCCACCCAGTACGAGGCAACGGGCAAGTACTTCAAGGCGGTCTGCGCCTCCGGCCAATGCGCAGTATTGGACACGCGAGAGTCACCGCTCACTCAATGCAAAGTGGACTCCGACTGCGAAATCCGCGACGGCGTTAATTGCTGCGACGGCTGCGGAGGCAGCTTCGTCCCCGTGAGCAAAACAGCTGACTTCTGCGACGGCAGGCCGACGCCCTGCCCAAACTGCGTATCGATCGGAGCCAACCAATACCAGGCGATCTGCAACGCCGGCACGTGCTCGTTCAAGCCACCGCTCCGCTAGGGTCACCATGATTGCCAAGTACCTCACCTGCATTACAGCGCTCGCGCTCGTTTGGATGATGGCTTGCGGCGGCAAGTCGCAAACTGACGAGCAGGGCGCCGCAGGAGCACAAAACAGCGCGGGATCCTCGAGCAACGGCGGCTTGAGTTCGAGCGCCGGCGCACCGAGCACCGGCGTCTGTGCGTTGCCCGAAGTGTCGGGCCCGTGTGACGCCTACGCACCGTCGTTTTGGCACAACCCGAAGAGCGGGCTGTGTGAGCCGTTCATTTACGGTGGCTGCCAGGGCAGCGAGAACCGGTTTATGACGCGCGAGGCGTGCATCGCTCAGTGCGGCGGGGGCGGGGCGAACTGGGGAGCCTGTCAGCACGACGGCGACTGCGTCGCCTCGTCTGTCGGCTGCTGCGGCGCGTGTGAACCGATCAAGGACTCGGATCTGACCGCCGTGAACGCGGCGCACCTGGCGGACGACCAGCACGCACAGTGTCCGAACACCGTCAACTGCGGGCAATGCCAGATGACGGCGCCCGACGAAGCCACGAGCAAGTACTTCAAGCCGGTGTGCGTGTTGGGGCAATGTTCCGTGCTCGATGTGCGCACTTCGGCGCAATTCACCAAGTGCGGTAGCGCGGACGACTGCGAGCTGCGTGACGGCGTCGGCTGCTGTCCGGGGTGTGACGGCACCCACATCCAAGGTGTTCGCAAGACCGCTAAGTTCTGCGACATCTCTCAACCGTGTGACGCCTGTGTCTTCTCCCCGTCCACGAGCATGGGCGTGGCGTGCAGCGCGGGGACCTGCATCCTGGTGGATTCACTCGGCATTCCGCCGCCTCTCTAAACGCAAACGGCGAGCGATCCCACCGGGACCGCACGCCGCACTCAGCGCATGTCGAAGCTTCGACTCAGACCGCAATGCCGGGCGGCGGGAAGCCGAGGCACATCTCTTTGACTTGAGCCGCAATGCTCTCGATGAGCTTCGCGTCATCGGCCGCGTTCACCACCTGGCTCATGAAATAAGCCAATTTCAGCATCTCATCCTTGCCCATGCCGCGCGAGGTGACGCTCGGCGTGCCGATGCGGAAGCCGGATGGATCGAAGGGCTTGCGCGGGTCGAACGGGATCGAATTGTAGTTGCCGACGATGCCCGCGCGGTCGAACGCCTGCGCGGCCACATTGCCGGTGATGTTCTTGGTGCGCAGATCGATCAAGATCAGGTGATTGTCGGTGCCGCCGGTGACGAGCGTGAAGCCCTTACCCAGCAGGGCTTCGGCCAGCACCTTCGCGTTAGCAACCACCGCGTGCGCGTAGGTCTTGAACTCGGGCGAGGCAGCTTCCTTCGCAGCAACGGCGATGCCCGCCGTGGTGTGATTGTGCGGACCGCCTTGCAGGCCCGGAAACACCGCGCGATCGATGTCCTTGGCGAATTCGCTCTTGCACATCACGATGCCGCCGCGCGGGCCGCGCAGGGTTTTGTGAGTCGTGCTGGTGATGACATCGGCGTAGCCAACCGGCGAGGGATGTGCGCCGCCCACGACCAAGCCCGAGATGTGCGCGATGTCAGCGGCCAATTTGGCACCCACTTCGTCGGCAATTTCGCGAAACTTAGCGAAGTCTAAAGTACGCGGGTAGGCCGTGGTGCCGCACCAGATGAGCTTCGGCTTGTGCTCAAGCGCGAGCCGGCGAACCTCACCGAAGTCGATGCGCTGGTCGCCCGGGCTCACGTTGTAAGCCACGCTCTTGAAGTACTTACCGGTGATGCTGACGGTCGAGCCGTGCGTGAGGTGCCCACCGGAGGGCAGCCCGAGCCCCATGATCACGTCGTGCGGTTGGCAAAAGGCCAGGTACACGGCCAGATTTGCGGGGCTACCGCTGTACGGCTGCACGTTCACGTGATCGACGCCGAACAGCGCCTTCAAGCGTGATACCGCAAGCTGCTCCACCTGATCGATGACCTGCTGTCCTTCGTAGTACCGCTTGCCTGCGTAGCCTTCGGAGTACTTGTTGGTCAAAATCGAGCCCGTCGCTTCAAGCACGGCGCGCGACACGTAGTTCTCACTGGGGATGAGGCGAAGCTTGACGGTTTCCCGAACCTCTTCTTCACGAATCAGTCGAGCGATCTCAGGGTCACGTTCAGCCAACGAAGGATCACGGGGCGTTCCGGGGTTCAGCATGGCGCGCACCTTACCGCCCCGTTCCGGCCCGCGCCACAGGCTTGCAAAGCTAGGCAATTACTGGCTATTTTTAAGTTACACAGTCACTGCAACAGCTCACGCCGCATTGTCTCGACGCTACCGTACGACTGGTTAGACTGCGCGCCGTGCGATGGCAAAGCCGAGCCAAGCCCAATCCTTGAGTGAACTGAGCTCCGCCCGCCCCGCCGACCCCGTGCCAGCTGCGACCAAAACCGATCCCGATCTCGTGCGCGATCACGAGATCATTCCTGCCGAGCTCGACAGCGCGCCGCCGAGCATTCCGTCCGCTGCCAGTGTCACTGCAGAGGATGCCCCGAAGCTGCAAGGCTCGGTCCCGGTGCTGCCCGGGCACGTCATCGCCAACCGCTACGAGGTGCTCGGCATCCTCGGTGAAGGCGGCATGGGCATCGTGTACCGCTGCCGCGACCAATCGAACGGACAGTTCGTCGCCATCAAGCGCGTGATCCCGCCCTCCGGCAATCTGCAGGGCGAGTACGTGATGTGGTTCTACAAGGAGGCGCGCGCGCTCGCCGCCTTGGCCCACCCGAACATCGTGCAAGCGCGAGATTTCGGGCAGCTGCGCGACGGCTCCCCATTCCTAGCGATGGAGCTCGTGTCCGGCGTCTCGCTGCACGAGCTGGTGCACACCCGCCTCACCTTCCCGCTGATCTGGACGATCGTGGATCAGATCTTGTCCGCACTCGCTCACGCACACGCGCGCGGCATCATCCACGGCGATCTAAAACCGTCGAACGTGCTCGTGGAGAGCATCGACGACCAACCCCCACAAATCCACGTCTTGGATTTCGGGCTTGCCTGGTTGCGCCAGGACGCGCTCGACGCGCGGCTCGACGGCAATAAGCCGATGGAATTCGCGCCCCACGCGGGCGCCGGCACCCCGGGCTACATGGCCCCCGAGCAGATCCAGCACGAGATGCACCACGTGTGTGGTGCGACGGATCTGTACTCGTTGGGCTGCATTCTTTACCGATTGTTCGCGGGGCGCGCGCCGTTTTCCGGTGAATCCAAAGAGCTGCTGCGTGTGCATGCTTTCGAGCAACCGCCCACGCTCAAGGCCGTGATCGATGCGCCCGAGGGCACGATCCCGTTCATCACACGGCTCTTGGCGAAGCGCCCCTGGGACCGCTGGGAGTTTGCCGCGGAGTGTCGCGCGGAGTGGGGCAAGTGGCGTCCCAAAGCCGAACCCTCCGAGTACCGCTTGCCGGTGGATCTGCGTTCGTCAACCGCCAAAACCGCAGCGCCCACGCGGCGCACCGGCGCACGTGGCCCGAATCCGGATTTGTCGCCCGCGCCGGAACGCGCGCCGGGCCTGCTCAGCATTCGGCCAAGCCCGCTCGTCGGCCGCGAGGACGTGCGCAACACCCTGCGCGAAGTGTGTGACGACGTAATTGACGGCGTCGGCGCCCCGCACCGTTTGGTGATGCTGGTCGGCGCGGCAGGGTGCGGCAAAAGCCGCATCGCCGAGTGGCTGAGCGAGGTCGTGCACGAAGAAGGCTCGATGGTGCCGCTGCGCGCTCGCTACCGAAAGATCCGCGGCTCGTTGGACGGCATGCTCGGTGCCGCCTTGCATCACTACAACTTCGAGCGCGTAGAGCGTGATCTGATCGAGCGCTCGCTACTCGAGCGTTGGAAAGTGCGGCGCGACGACAAGAACGGCCGCGCTTGGGTCGCGGGCGCGGGTGAGTGGCTGCGGCCCATGGGGTCGGAAGCGCCTATCGGGCCGAGCGGCGTACGTTTTACGCTGGATACGCTGGAAACCCGGCGCATGGTGACGCGCTACACGCTGCGCAAGATCGCCAATGGTCGGCCGCTTTTGTTCTGGCTCGACGACATTCACAACGCTAGCCCAGCAACCATCGAAGGCTTGCTCAAGATCCATACCGACGAGCCCGACCAGCGAATCGTGATGGTGGCCACGGTGCGCTTGGAGGACGTCGTGATGGGCACTGCGACGGCCACGCGCCTGCGTGAACTGCGCGACATCATGAACGGCAAGCTGATCGACATCGAGCCCTTGCCGGCCGACACGACTGCACAATTACTGAGAGAGTCCTTGCCGCTCGATGACGCAGCGGTGAAGGAGGCCGCCCGTCGCAGCCGCGGCAATCCGTTGTTCGCGCTGCAGCAGCTTCATGCCTGGGCCTTGGCCGGCAACATGGAGTTTCAGAACGGCGTGTACCGCGTGCCGCCTGAAGTGCTGGCCATGCGCCCGCAAACGACCGCGGAGCTTTGGGACAGCCGCGTTGGGGCAATGCCCGAAGCGCATCGCGCGGCCGCGTACGCCGCAGCGACGCTCGGCGGCGACATCAGGAAGAATGTGCTCTCGGCGCTGCTCACCGCACTCGGCTTGCCCTCCGAGGCGTGCATTTTGAGCCTACAAACGGCGGAAATTTTGATACCGCGCGGTCCTGGGCGGTACGCTTGGCCACACGAGCTCCTACAAGAGCATCTGCTTTTGAGCTTGAACGAGCGCACGGACAAAGAGCGCTTCTACCGCGCCTCGGCGACCGCGCTCACCCAGCACCCGCTCGCCAATAGCCGGCGCGTGGTGCGCCAGCGCGTCGTCAATCTGCTGCAAGCAGACGACGCCGACACCGCGGCACTCTTGTTGTTCGACTTCCTCGCGCAGAGCTGGAACGGCGCACGCGAGCCCGTCGCCACGCTCGCGGATCTAGAGCTGCTCAAGGGCAAGCTCACCGGTCGCACGCTCGCGCTGAAGAACCGTTGGCAGGCGGAGGCGCTACGCCACGCCGGCCGCACCGCAGAAGCGATGACGTTCGCGGAGCTCGCGCGCACGCGCTTCGACGAGCTCGCTGATCCGGAGAACATTGCGCACAGCTTGCGCTTGCTCGGTCACTTAGCGAGCGACCAAGGCAGCTCCGCCGAAGGCTTGGAGCTGACGCAGCGCGCGCACCAAATGTTCGTCGAGCAGAACAATGCTCTTGGCCAAGCGCAGTGCGAGGCCGTCGCTGGGGAAATCCAGTACTTGCTCGGCAGTTACGAAGAAGCGCGCGGCACGATCCAGCGCGGCGAGCGCAACTTCGCGACGCTTGGCCAAGCCCTGGGGCGCGGGCAGTGCCTGCTCTTGCTGTCGTGGGTCGAGCACTCGGAGGGCGCAACGGAACGCTCACGCCGCTTGGCACAGGAAGCACGCGCCGAGTTCGAACGCGCCGGTTATCGCCTGGGCACCGCGCAGGCGGACGTCTCGATCGCGCACGTGGAGCATCGCTTGATGAACTTTCACAGCGCGGAAACCGGCGCGTTGGACGCGCTATCCACTTTCGAAACGTTGCGCACGCCGCGCGGCCAAGCTGCGTGTGATCGCCTACTCGCAATGATCGGATTGGATACTGACGACTTGGACATGGCCGAGCTGCACACCGAACGGGCCGCGCAGTTGTTCGCGCGCATGAGCGATCCGTGGGGGGTGATCGAGACCAAGTTGCTGCTCGCGCAAATCGCGTTGGCACGTCACCAAGGCGGGAAGGCCCGCACATTACTGGAGGAATCCAGCCGCATGGTGGTGGAAGAGGCCGAAGCCCGGCAGCACTTCCTGCTCACTCGCGCCTGGCTGGAAGTCGTCGAAGGCGACACCGACGCAGCGCTCGAATCCATCGAAGCCGCCGCCGAAGTCTTCGGCCAACGGACGCGCGCGGGAGACCACACACCTCACTTGTTGAGTCGTCTGGCTCGCTTCTCTTGGACGGCGAACGGACTAAATAGGATCGACGCTTGGCGCACTGTTCTAAACGACAGACTGCGTCGCAAGAACTGAATCTCGTTCATAGGAAGACCACATGTCGCATAGTCAGCACGCATCGCATGGACACAGCGCATCCGAGAAACTAATGGAGCGCGCCGAGCGCTTGATGCCAGGCGGCGTGAATAGCCCGGTGCGCGCGTTCCGCGCCGTTGGCGGGCACCCGCTGTTCATTGCGCGCGCCGCAGGCTCACATGTGTTCGACGCGGACGAGAACGCTTACCTCGACTACATCGGATCATGGGGACCTGCGATCCTCGGCCACGCGCATCCCAAAGTCGTGCAAAGCGTCGCGGAAGCAGCGGCAAAAGGCCTCTCTTTCGGCGCGCCCACCGAGGCTGAAGTGCGCTTCGCGGATGCCGTGATTGAGCGCTACCCGAGCATCCAAATGATGCGCTGTGTGTCGAGCGGCACCGAGGCAACGATGAGCGCGCTGCGTCTCGCGCGCGGCTTCACTGGGCGCGACGTGATCGTCAAGTTCGACGGCGCGTACCACGGTCACTCGGATTCGTTACTCGTGAAGGCGGGTAGCGGCGCGGCAACCTTCGGCAATCCCGATTCGGCTGGGGTACCGGCGGGTGTGGTGGAGAATACCGCGACAGTCGCCTACAACGACAACGCCGCACTGACGGATTTATTCAACCGCGACGGCGCGCGCATCGCAGCGGTTATCGTCGAACCCGTGGCGGGCAACATGGGCTGTGTGCCCCCCCAACCCCAATTCTTAGAAACGATCTTGGAGCTGTGCGCGCGACACGGCGCACTCTCCATCTTCGATGAAGTGATGACGGGCTGTCGAGTCGACCGCGGCGGTGCGCAAGGCCTGTTTGGCATGAAGCCGGACCTCACCTGTTTGGGAAAGATCGTGGGCGGCGGCTTGCCCCTCGCGGTGTACGGCGGGCGCGCGGACGTGATGCAGCGCATCGCGCCGACAGGTCCGGTGTATCAAGCCGGCACGCTCAGCGGCAATCCGATCGCGGTCAATGCCGGCTTGAGCACGCTCGCGTTGCTGGACGACAGCTCCTACCAACGCTTGGAGGTGCTCGGCTCGCGCTTGCAAACGGGGCTCGAGCGCGCGCTTCGCGACACCAGCACGCCTGGCGTGGTGCAACGCGTGGGCTCCATGCTCACCTTGTTCTTCCATCGCGGCCCGGTGCGCTCGTGGGTCGATGCGGCCGCCTCCGACACCAAGCGCTTTGGCTCGTGGCACCGTGGTTTAGTTCGCCGCGGGGTATATTGGCCGCCCTCACAATTCGAGGCCGCGTTCATCTCGCTCGCCCATACGGAGGAAGAGATTGATAGTACTGTTGAGGCGGCGTTGGGGGCGTTGGCGGAGTAGTTGGGGTCTTGCCTGCGGGCTGCGCACGTCGCCTTGCGACGATCGCGGGCGGGTAAAACGGTAGTCCGCCCGCGTTCGCCGGCTTTCGTGTGTGTGGTCTCGATCGCGGTTCGTGATCGGGTCTCCCAAGACTTCTGGTGTCGTTTTAGTTCCGGGCGGGCTGCGCATGGCGTCTCTCGGGAGCCTGCGCATGGCGTCTCTCGGGCGCGCTGCGCAGCGCGTTCGGAGGCTGCGCACGGCCTCTAGCGGCTGGCGCTGCGCGTTGAATTGCGGCTTCGGGCTGGCGGTTCTCCGCCGTAGGCTCAAGATCCCGACGCTACGCTGATTTGTGTTGGCGCTCCGCGCTGGATCTCGTAGCTGTGCGCACGTCCCATCAGAGGAGTGTTCCCCGTGAGTTCCAAGAAGCAAAAAGTTGCAATCCTGACTGCTGGCGGCCTGGCGCCGTGTCTCTCGTCCGCCGTTGGCGGGTTGATCGGTCGCTACTCTGAGTTGGCTCCCGAGCTCGAGATCATTGGTTACTTGGGTGGGTACAAGGGCTTGTTGCTCGGCGCGAGCGTGCCGGTCACGCCGGAAGTGCGCGCGGGCGCCCACATTTTGCATAAGCACGGCGGCAGCCCGATCGGCAATAGCCGCGTCAAGCTGACTAACGCCAAGGATTGCGTGAAGCGCGGCTTGGTCAAAGAGGGCCAGGACCCGCTGGAAGTCGCCGCGCGACAGTTGACGAAAGATGGCGTCACGATCTTGCACACCGTCGGCGGCGATGACACCAACACCACTGCCGCTGATCTGGCCGCGTTCTTGAAGAAGCACGACTACGACCTGACCGTGGTCGGCCTACCGAAGACGATCGACAACGACGTGTACCCGATTCGCCAATCGCTCGGCGCGTGGACGGCGGCCGAACAGGGCGCAATCTACTTCGAGAACATCGTGAACGAGCATTCGGCCAACCCGCGCATGTTGATCGTGCACGAGGTCATGGGTCGCAACTGCGGTTGGCTCACTGCGTACACCGCGAAGGTGTATCGGGATCGCCTGAATCACCCGGATTTTCTGCCTAGTTTCAACTTGGCGCGCTCGCACAAAGACATCGACGCCGTGTACATCCCCGAGATGGACTTCGACCTCGAAGGTGAAGCCAAGCGCCTACGCGCCGTGATGGACGAACAGGATTGCGTGAACTTGTTCGTGTCTGAGGGCGCCTGCGTGAACGAAATCGTCAAGGAGATGACCTCCAAAGGCGAAGAAGTGCCGCGCGATGCATTCGGTCACTACAAGCTCGACGCGGTGAACGTCGGACAATGGTTCAGTAAGCAGTTCGCCAAGCTGCTCGGCGCCGAGAAAACCCTCGTGCAAAAGTCCGGCTACTTCGCGCGCGCAGCCGCCGCGAACTCGGATGACTTGCGCCTCATCCAAAGCATGGTCGACCACGCGGTGGAATGCGGTTTGCGTGGTGAATCCGGCGTCATCGGCCACGACGAAGACCGCGGTGGCCGCCTGCGCGCCATCGAATTCCCGCGCATCGCCGGCGGCAAGCCGTTCGATGCCAATCAGCCCTGGTTCGACGACCTGCTCAGGGGCATCCGCCAGCCCAAAGGTCGTGTCCTGGAGGTCGACCACAAGCACGGCGAGGAAGAGCCGTCGATCCCACCCGCGGGCGCCTGAGTTCAGCCCGCTGAACTGAAAACGGCCGGGACGTGACGTCTCGGCCGTTTTCGTTTTGTAGCGCTTCGCGGCGTTTGCTCAGACGATGCCCGTCATCGGTCCCTTGCAATACTGCGCCGTGCCGAACGTAGTGCGCGGGTCACCGAAAAGGTTGAGGATCGAAACGAGCAGGTCGTTGTGGGACTCACCCTTCTTCTTGATCCAGCGCCCACCAGTGCCCGTGTTGAGCCCCCCGCCGCCGGCGAGGAAGAACGGCATGTTGCCCTTCTTGTGCGTCGGGGGTTCTTGCAGCTCACTGCCGAAGAAGACCACGGTTTCGTCCAGCAGCGTGTGATCCCCGATGACGACGTTGTCCAGCGCCTGCAGCAGATACAAGTGCTGCTTCGAGTACCAGGTGCCAATCGCCTCGCACTCGGCGGGCTGGAAGCCGCCGTCGTGCTGATAGAAATGGTGATGTTGGCCTTTGTTGAGGCTGAGCCACGGGAAGGTGTGCTTCGCCTCCGTGTCGCTCCACTGCAGCGTGCCCACAGGGGCGATGTTGCAGGCAAAGGACATCACCATCATGTCCATCATGAATTTGCCTACCTTCGGGATGGCCGCGTCCGTCGAGCCATCTACCACCGAGCCGTCGTCCGAGAACGCCGGATGCGGGTTGTAATCGGAGGTGCTCACGTCCGGGACTTGGCTGCACGTCGACGATGTCGTCGTGACCGCCTGCAGGCTGTTCTCCAGGTCGCGGATCTTGCTCAGGTGCTCCTGCAACCGGAGCTGATCAGCCGCGCCCAAGCGCGCGGCCAACGTGCTGTAACGCTTGTCCACGAAATCCAGGATCGATTGCTTGCGCTTCAAGGCCGCCGCAGCCGCAATCACACGCTCAAACGTAGAGAATTCGACGGCCGGCGTTCGCTGAACGCGAAAGGTCCGTCTCTGATGCAATCCCTTCAATGCGTAGGCCTTCGCTGCGAAGTGGCCGCATGCAGCAGATTGTCGAGAGTGATCAGTAAGCCGCATACATCCACCCGCATGTCGGGCAGCGCCTGGCGAGCCCGCGGCTATCCGGCGCCTTGAATCGTGTTCGTTGTCGAGCTCGTTGTGAGGCTCTCCCGCGCAGCCAATTCAGCGAGGGCGAGAGCGCCCACGAGGCCCGCTTGGGTACCGAATAAGGGCGCCACGACATACCGATCCATCCCCGTGAGCAGGATATCAGCCTCAACGTAACCGCCCAGCGAGCGGGTCAAGTGCTGCCGAATCAACGGAAATAGGGCGCCTCCCTGCATCACGCCACCACCCAACACGATTCGCTCTGGAGACAACACGAGCACCAGCGACGTGAGTGCAGAGGCGATGTAGCGCGCCTCCAAGTCCCAAGCCGGATGGTCTAGCGGGAGTGTTTCGCCACGCTGCCCCCACCGCCGCTCAAGTGCAGGTCCGGACGCCATGCCCTCCCAGCAGCGTGCGCCATGAAAGGGGCACACGCCCTCGAACTGCGCGTCGTCCGGCTCACGCGGCACGAGTAGGTGGCCCATTTCGGGGTGAACGAGGCCATGCGCAAGCTGACCGGCCAGCAACGCGCCGCCACCGATGCCCGTTCCAATAGTAACGTAGACCGCGGTGTCCAAGCCGCGCGCAGCACCCCAACGCGCCTCGCCGAGCACGGCTGCGTTCACGTCCGTATCGAAGCCTACGGGAATGCCCAACGCTTCGCGAAGAGGTCCGACGATGTCCGCATTACCCCAGCCGACTTTGGGTGTCGTGGTGACATAGCCATAGCGGCTCGCGCCTGGCCGAAGCTCAAGTGGGCCGAAGCAGCCGACACCCAGCGCGGCCAGCTTGGGTTGTGCGCGAAAGAACGCGACGCATTTTTCAAGGGTCTCTTGGGGCGCGGTGGTCGGAAACCGAACCTGCGCTCGCACGTCCTCGGGGCCGGTCCCGACTGCGCACAACACCTTGGTGCCGCCCGCTTCGATTGCGCCATACAGAGTCATCGCGCTCATTATGCCATGGCAGGACAGCGCGAGCGCGCGGACTAGGGGCGTCCCGAACTTCACGGACCCGTGAGCGTGCCCGGGCCGATCGCCCTCTCCTCGTTCTCGGCTTTTGTGGGTCGCCTCGCTGCAGCTTGCGCGCGCCAGTGCGGAGCGATGTTGGGCCGCGGTGTCCGTTTTTCGGGCACGGGCACGGACACGGGCACGGGCACGGGCACGGGCACGGGCACGGGGGAGTGACAAAGCGGGGACGGGCGCTAGGCTTTGACCAACAAGTTGAAGTTCGCGAAGCGCGAGCACGCGGAGTGCGTTTCACGCATCAGGCGTAGCCGGTTGTTGCGCAGCGGCAGGTCCTCGACCATGACGAAGATGTCTTCGAAAAATTGCGCTAAAATGGGCGCAAATGCGGCAATCGCGGTCAGCGCGCGCTCATAGTCCGCCGCGGTGGTGCCGCCGCCCACGGCGCTCTTGAGCGCTTGAAAGGCGTCGAATACGCGCTGCTCGCTCGGGTGCACCTCCGCCTGCACGGAAGCGGGTGGAACCAACTCCCCGGGCGGCGCTTCTTTGGCGATGTTGGCAGCGCGCTTGAAGACTTCACCGGCGGAGGTGCGCACGCTCTCTTCGATCTTGCCGAGCGCGGCGGCGCGCAGTTGCACGTCGTACGGATCATCAGCCGAGGCGGCCACGCACGCGTCTACGACGTCCCCCGGTTCGGAGAGCACGCCGCGCAGGCGTTGACGCAGGAAGCCGCCCAGCTTGTCGGCGGTCGCTGGTGCATCGAGATCCAGCTTCACGGTCGCGAAGCCGGCGTAGGAGGTCGCAATCGCGTCGGACAGGCCGATGCGCCATTGCTTGTGCAGCAACGTGCGCAAGACGCCGATGGCGGCCCGACGCAGCGCGAGCGGGTCCGCCGCGCCCGTGGGCAAAAGGCCAATCGCGAAACAGCCGACGAGCGTATCGAGGCGATCCGCCAGAGCGACGAGCGCTCCTGCGTCGTGCTCGGCGGGCGGGTCGTCTGCGCCACGCGGTTGGTAGTGTTCGGCGATCACCTGCGCGACGGCCGGATTCAAGCCCTGAGCGAGCCCGTAAGCGGCGCCCATTTCGCCCTGCAGCTCCGGCAATTCACGCACCATCAGCGAGACTAAGTCGCACTTGGCGAGGGCCGCACCTTCGCGCGCCACGGCGATCACCTCTGCGCTGAGGCCGAGCTTGGCACCGAGCACCGGCACCAACGTAACGATGCGCCGCACTTTGTCCCCGACGCTGCCGAGCCGCTTGTGGAACATGATGCCGTCCAGCTCCGCTGTGCGCTTGGCGAGTGGGACCTTCAGATCTTCGTCGTAGAAGAACTTGGCGTCGGCCATGCGCGCGCGCATCACGCGGTCATTCCCGAGCTGGATATTCTTGGGCGCGAGCGCCGTACCGACCACCGTGAGGTACTTTGGCAAGAGAGCACCTGCGCGGTCGCGCACGCCGAAGTAACGCTGATGCCCTTTGGCCACGTCCAAAATCACGCGCTCTGGCAGCGCGAGGAATTTTTCCTCGAACGTGCCGACGACGACCTGCGGTTCTTCGACGAGCGAAGCATTTTCCTCGACCAAGAAGGCGTCTTCGATCAGCGTGCCGTCAATGCTCTTGGCGGCGGCCGCGAGGCGTTCGACCATCACTTGCTTGCGCTCGGCGGGATCCACCAATACGTGCGCCCCGCGCAGCGCAGCCACGTAGCTGCCAGCATTCTCGATGCGAAGCGCACTGGGCGCTAGGAAACGATGCCCGTAAGACGTGCGCCCAGACTTCACCGCAGCGAACTCGAAGCTCAGCTCAGCGTTGCCGAACAACCCAATCAGCCAGCGCACTGGGCGGCCGAACGCCGTGTCGCCAGTAGACCAGCGCATGGATTTGCGGAACGGGATCTTGGCGCACACCTCTGCCAGCACGGTCGGCAACAGCGACGCCGCGGGCGCACCTTGCTCGACACGGCGCCCAGCGACGTACTCACCTTTGTCCGTGGCCTTGCGAAATAGCGCTTCCGGCGCGACGCCGATTTTGCTGGCGAAGGCGAGCGCGGCCTTGGTGGGCTTGCCATCCGCATCGAAGGCGACGCGGGCTGGCGGGCCCAGCGCTTCTTCGTCCAAATCCGGCTGGGCGGAGGCAACGCCTTCGGCGATCAGTGCCAGGCGGCGCGGGGTGCCGAGCGCGCGCACCTTACCGTGACTGAGCCGCAACTCGCGCAAGCGCGCTTCCAGTAAACCTGGCATGGCTTCAACGGCTTGCGCCACGAAGGAAGCCGGCAGCTCTTCAACGCCAATCTCTAACAGCAGATCCTCTGACATGAGCGGCGCGGAACTTACCTTAGTTTTCGCCGTCTGGGCAGCTCTCCAGAGCCGATTTTGGGCTATACTCGCGGCGTGCGAATCACCTGCCCCATTTGCAAAACCGTGCTGGAAAACGCGCCGGAGGACTTCGAGCCGCGCCCCTTCTGCTCGCCCCGTTGCAAGCTCGTGGATCTGGGCAACTGGCTGAGTGACTCGTACCGCATTCCCACGAGCGAGGGGCCCGAGGACAAGGACGACGGCTTCGGGCCGAGCTGAACCAAGCCCAGTTCGGCGAAACGTCAGTGCTGCGCCGCGAATATCGCAGTCAGCGCTTCGCGCACGGTGCGATAACGGAACTCGAAACCTACACGCTCGAGCGCACGCGGCACCGCGAACTGCCCGCCGAGCAGTGGCTCCGCGCCTTCCCCAAACAGCGCCTTCAGCGCAAAGGTCGGCGCTTTGAGGAAGCTCGGACGCCCCAGCAGATCACCGATGATCTTGCTCAGCTCGGCGTTCGACACGGGCTCCGGCGCACACACGTTGACAGCACCCGACAGCGCGGAGTCATCAATGCAACGTTTGATCGCCGCCACGCAGTCGTCCAAGTGAATCCACGGGAACCCCTGCTTCCCGCTACCGATTGGCCCGCCCACGAACAGCTTGAACGGCCGGAGCAGGGCATCGAGCGCGCCGCCGTGCTCACTGAGCACTGGCGCTATGCGCGCGCGCACGACGCGCAGCCCGCTTGCCTCGGCTTGCACGGCTGCGCCTTCCCACGCCATACACACGAGCGCCAGGAAATCCCCGCCCGCCGAGCCGGTTTCATCCACGCGCGCCGAGTCCAAGGTGGAGCCGTAGTAACCTGTACCTGAAGCGCACACGAACACGCGCGGCTTGTGTGCGGCGCGTTCGATGGCGCGCACCAGCCAGCGCGTGCTGTCGACGCGGCTGCTGATGATCCGTTGCTTGACCGGCTCGGTGTAACGCACGCCCACCGCTTGCTCACCCGCAAGGTTGACAATGACGTCGAAGTCCCCGACCAGGTTGGCGTTTGCAAGCTCGCTCGGCTCGAAGTGTTGGTAGACCCGGCCGTCGCGCTGGCCGCCTTCGCCGCGCGTCAGTACCGTCACCTGATCCCCGCGGGCCAGCAGGTCGGACACACACGCCCGACCGATGAAGCCAGTGCCGCCAGCCACTAGAATGCGAGCCATACTCCCGTATTTACTCCGCTTTTGAGCGGAGCGCCCCTCCCCTCCGACTTGGCGCCGGAGCTTTTCGGATCTACGAGCGTTTCATGCTGAAAACTTCGACGCTCGCTCTCGTTGCGGCTGCAACCCTCGCCACCCTGTCCGGGTGTGCCGGTACGCCAGCCGCTCCCTTCGACCAGCTCAAAACCGCCAACCTGACTGCCTACCGGCTCCAAAATTTCGAGCCGCCGGCTGCCACTGCGGCTGCTGCCGTGCCGGGCGCCCCTGCTCTAACCATCCCGGGCTTGCCGCCTGAAGTGCAGTCCTGGATCACGCAAGGCGCCGCTGGCCTCTCGCAGCTGATCCCGCCGGGTCTTTTGCCGGGCGGCGCTGCCTCGATCTTGCCGGCAGCGGACACCACGCCGCGCTTTCACGATTTTCGCATCTTGAGCCAGAACCAGGTGATCGATCCGGACATCAAAGAAAGCCTGGGCAAGTTGCTCGGCGACAAGGACAGCTTCGACAACTCGGCGGCGCGCTGCGCTCCGAACGTATTCTACGCGGAGATGGGCCTGAGCTTCACGTCGACCACCGGTTCGACGCCGAACGATTTGCTGATCTCGTTCTCGTGCAACCAGGTCGTATCGCGTAGCTTCGCCTGGCCGTTCCCGGCCACCGGAATGAAGGACGACACCGTAAAGAAGCTGTCGGCCATCGTGCAGAAGATCTTCCCGCAAGGCACTTGAGCCGCATTCGGGAACTTGCACCCGCGTCGTTGGTTGCCCTCACCGGCATGCTCGGCGCGGGTTTGCTGATTGGAGCGCTAGGCACGAAAAGCTGCCGAACGCCTGCGTTTCCGGTGATTCCGCCGCTGAGTTCAAGCGTCGTCGTGCTCCGCCCGACGCCCAACGTGCTCGTGGCGGTGCAAGATCTCGCCCGGTTGGAGAGCGCTTCATTCCACATGGAGCGCGTGATCGATTTGACCGACAAACAGTCGCAGTTGTTCGGCTTGATTCAAACCGAAGACGCGATCCTGCTCGTGGCGGTCGCGAATGTGAGCGCGGGCGTCGATCTACAAAAGCTCACCGCTGACGACATCGTGGCGGACTCGGAGAAGAAGAGCGTGAAGCTCACGCTGCCCCCGCCCGAGCTCTTTCACGCCGAGCTCGACAATTCGAAGACGTACGTGCACACGCGACACACCGGCGCGTTGGCCACGCGACAGGAAAATTTAGAGACGCGCGCACGCCAAGAGGCCGAACGCACGTTGGTGGACGCGGCGCTGCAAGGCGGCCTGTTGAACCGCGCCAGTGACAATGCCAAGCGCGCCGTCGAAGCGTTGCTGCGCGGGCTGGGCTATGAGCAAGTCGAGGTGACGGTGCGAGCGGCAGCGAGCGGTGCTGTGCCGGCGCCGAGCGCGCCGGCGGAGTAGCGCGAACTGCGCTCGATGCTGTCTATGGCCGGACGCGTCGGAGCGCTGGCACTCGGCGCCGCTTTCGTAGGCGCCCGGCGGGAACAGCGAAGTGTTGTGAGGTGCGTGGCGGGGTCGCGGGCGCCCCACTCTTGGCGCAGAGGAGCCCTTGAAAACCCGAAATCGACGTTTGAATTCAAACCCGGATTTTCGATTTTTGGGGGGGCGCACCGAGCGCCTCGCGGGCTCCTGGGTCAGGCCGCGCTCCGGCTGCGGGGCGCTCGAACGGTCCGCTTGCGGGCCCGAATCGACTCGGCTACCAGGCTTGTATGTCGTCAGAACGATTGCTCTATGTGTACGGCTACAACTATTCGTCGTGGTCGATGCGGGCGGGGCTCGCCTTACGTCAAACGGGCGCGCCGTTTCGCGAGGTGAACGCTTCGGCGGAGGATTTCGCGGCGTTGAAGGCACTGTCACCGAGCGGGCGCTTCCCGGTGCTGCAACACGGGACCGAATGGATCTGGGATTCGTTGGCCATCAGGCGAGTGCCTGAACGAGCAGTTTCCGAACGCGGGCTTGTGGCCGAGCGCGAGCGCGGCGCGCGCTTACGCTCGTTCGATGTGCGCGGAAACGCACTCTAGCTTTGCCACGATGCGCGAAGCCATGCCGATGAACCTTCGAGCGCACTACGTCGGCCACTTGAAGACGGCCGCGGTGCGGCGCGAGATCACCCAGATCAGCGAAATGTGGCAGAAGTGCCTCGACCGTTACGGCGGAGATGGCCCGTTCTTGTTCGGGAGCTTCACCCTGGCAGATGCGTTCTTCGCGCCGGTAGTGATGCGCTTCGCGACGTATGACGTCGAGCTCTCGCCGCCCCTAGCAGCATACGCGAGCGCCGTCCGCGCGCAGTCGTTCGTCAAAGATTGGGTGGCATGTGCGGCGTTGGACCGACATGTAAACCCGGCCTATGACTTGGCGCATTAACGGCTAGAAACGGTTCCGGGTGCGCAAAATTCGCCGTTTTGCGGCGGCGCGCTAGGATCGTTGATCATGATTGTCGGCGTTCCGAAAGAGATCAAGTCGCACGAATATCGCGTCGCGCTCTTGCCTGTGGCAGCGGACGAACTAAGGCGCACTGGGAACAAGGTGCTGGTCGAGCGCGGCGCAGGCCTGGGCAGCGGCATCCGCGACGAAGACTACGAGAAGGCCGGCGCAACCGTCGTGGCCGACCGCGCGGAAATCTGGGCGCGCGCGGAGCTGGTCGTGAAAGTGAAGGAGCCGCAACCGGAGGAGTTCCCGCTGATCCGCGAGGGGCAGATCCTGTTCACGTATTTTCATTTCGCGGCCAATGAGCGGCTGACGCGGCAGCTACTGCAATCCGGTGCGACGGCCGTGGCGTACGAAACATTGCAAGACCGTCAGGGGCGCTTACCGCTCTTGACGCCGATGAGTGAAGTTGCCGGGCGCATGAGCATTCAGGAAGGCGCCAAGTACTTGGAGCGTCCGCAGGGAGGCCGCGGGATTTTGCTGGGTGGCGTCCCGGGTGTCGAACCCGCGCACGTGGTGATTTTGGGTGGCGGCATTGTGGGCACTAACGCCGCCAAAGTGGCCGCTGGCTTCGGCGCCAACGTGACCATCTTGGACAACAACGTGGATCGCCTGCGCTACCTGGATGACGTGCTGCCCAACGTGACCACGCTGTTCAGTGACCGGCACACCATACGGGATCAGCTCGTGCTGGCGGATCTGGTGGTAGGCGCGGTGTTGGTGCGTGGCGCCCGCGCGCCGCGTTTGGTCGAGCGCGCGGATCTGAAAACGATGAAGTCCGGCGCGGTGATCGTGGATGTGGCGGTCGATCAAGGCGGCTGCGTGGAGACCACCCGGCCGACGACCCACGAGGCGCCGACCTTCGTCGTCGATGAAGTCGTGCACTATTGCGTCGCGAACATGCCCGGCGCCGTGGGACGCACCAGCACGTACGCTCTGTGCAACGTAACCGCGCCGTACGCGGTGCGCATCGCAAACCTCGGCCTAGCGCGCGCCGCACACGACGACCCGTGCCTACCGAGCGCCGTGAACATTCACCAACACAGCGTCACGGACCAAGCCGTGGCACGAACCTTCGAGCTGGATTTCCACCCGTACGCGCCCTGAGGAGAAGCTGCTTGACCCGCCCGCCAAAAGGCTTACATTCCCCGGCACCCATACCCCTTCGGGGGCGATCGGTTTCGACGTGGGGACTGAAGGATAGTCTGCGTGTAAGCGGCTCCCATCCCGCTTTATCAAATGGGCCGTATAATTGCGAACGACAACGCAATCGCTCTCGCAGCCTGAAAAACTGACGAGTGCCGTTCGACCGTGAGATAGCTTTTGTAACGGAAGGGCGTCAGCACTAAAGCTGGGAAGCC